>JBNLET010000231.1:0-22084 GCA_050305135.1 Rhodocyclaceae bacterium
GGGCTGGCTTCAGCCGGCCGGCGGCACCCGCGTTCCGCCCGAATCAACGGCTCCGCCAATATCGCAACACTACTCCGGCGATCAATCCGATCGGCGGCGCAGCGCGGGCCGGAGCAAGGCGATGACTCCGTTCGCGATCGCCGGCATCCAGATGCAGGTCTCGGCCCACCACGAGAACATCGGCGCGATGGGCCACAAGCTCGACGTGCTGATGGCCCGCTTCCCGTGGGTGCAGATGGTGCTGTTCAGCGAGCTGGCCGCCTACGGCCCCTCGCCGTCCCACGCCGAACCGGCCGGCGGCGCGGCCGAGACGCGCTTCTGCGAGATGGCCGCCCGCCACGGCATCTGGCTGATCCCGGGCTCGTTGTTCGAGCGCGTCGGCGACGACATCTACAACATGGCGCCGGTGATCGATCCGTCCGGCCACGTCGTCACGCGCTACCGCAAGATGTTCCCGTTCCAGCCCTACGAGACCGGCATCCGGCCCGGCACCGGGTTCTGCGTCTTCGACGTGCCCGGCGTCGGCCGCTTCGGCGTCTCGATCTGCTACGACATGTGGTTCCCGGAGACCACCCGCACGCTGGTCGCGATGGGCGCCGAGTGCATCCTGCACCCGACCATGACCGACACCATCGACCGCGACGTGGAGCTGCCGATCGCCCGCGCCAGCGCGGCGATCAACCAGTGCTACTTCTTCGACGTGAACGGCGTCGGCGACTGCGGCACCGGCCGCTCGATCGTCGTCGGCCCGTCCGGCTACGTGATCCACGAGGCCGGCGGCGGCGAGGAGACGATCCCGGTCGAGATCGACCTGGCGCGGGTCCGGCGCGAGCGCGAGGTCGGCATCCGCGGGCTCGGCCAGACACTGAAGAGCTTCCGCGACCGGCCGGTGGACTTTCCGGTGTACCAGCGCGACGCCCGCACCGAAGCCTATCTGAACGGCCTCGGCCCGCTGGCCAAGCCGCTGCGGACCCGTCCGCCGGCCGCCGACGCGGCAGGCGCGCCGCCGGATTCCGCCTGAACGCCGCGGCCGCCTGCGGCCGCGCCCCCTGCCCCGACCCAAGCACCGCGAGGACCCCGGCCATGAGCCAGAAGATCGCCAGCATGTCCGATCTGCGCCTGTTCTTCCACCGCAACGAGCGGCCGATCTACTTCATCAGCGCCACCAATTTCAACCTCGCCGGCATGGACGAGCGGGTACCGCATTTCAAGCACATCAACTACATCGACTGCTTCGACGGCCACCACCCGAACGTCTTCGTGCCGAGCGAACAGCCGCACGCCGAGTTCGGCAGCATCGAGGACATCAACAACTACCTGCTGCAGCACAAGGAAGTGATCGACTACATCGCGCAACGCGGCGGCGACCCGGTGGCGGTGTTCCTGATGTTCGACGAGACCACCGAGGCGCTGTGCCGCGAGCTCGGCATCGAGGTCTGGTTTCCGCCGGCCTCGCTGCGCCAGCGCTGCGACAACAAGATGGAGACGGTCCGCATCGGCAACAAGGCCGGCGTGCCGTCGGTGCCGAACGTGCTGTCGCGGGTGGACGACTACGCGCACCTGCTGCGGCTGGCCGACGAGCACGGCCTGGGCAGCGACCTGGTCGTGCAGACCGCCTTCGGCGACTCCGGCCACACCACCTTCTTCATCGCCGACGAGGCGCAGTGGCGGGCCCACGCCGAGGAAATAGTCGGCGAGCCCGAAGTGAAGATCATGAAGCGGATCAACTGCCGCGGCGGCACGCTGGAGGCCTGCGTGACGCGCCACGGCACCGTGGTCGGCCCGCTGCTGACCGAGATCGTCGGCGCGCCGGAACTGACGCCCTACAAGGGAGGCTGGTGCGGCAACGAGGTGTTCCCCGGCGCCTTCAGCGAAAAGGCGCGCTGGACCGCGCGCGACTACGCCTACCAGTTCGGCAACCAGCTGCTGAAGGAAGGCTACCGCGGCTACTTCGACCTCGACTTCCTGATCGATCTGGAGAGCGAGAACGTCTATCTGGGCGAACTCAATCCCCGCATCTGCGGTGCCAGCCCGATGACCAACCACGCCGCCTTCGCATACGCGGACGCGCCGCTGTTCTTCTTCCATCTGCTCGAATTCAGCGGCATCGAGTTCGATCTCGACATCGAGGCCATGAACGAGCGCTGGAAGGACCCGAAGTACATCGACAGTTGGAGCCAGCTGGTCATGAAGCACGCCGGCAGCGAGCTGGACATCGTCACCGCGGCGCCGCAGAGCGGCATCTACCGGATGGACGACAAGGGCGCGGTGAGCTTCCACCGCTTCGACCACCACCGGCTGGCGGTCGAGAGCGAGCGCGAGGCGTTCTGGCTGCGCATCACCGGCCCGGGCGACTATCGCTACGAAGGGGCCGACCTGGGCATCCTGATCACCCGCGGACGTTCGATGAGCGACGACTTCCAGCTCAACGCGCGCGCCGGCGCCTGGATCGAAGGCATCAAGGCCTTCTACCAGGCGCGACCGGCCGACGGCGGCAGCGAGGTCGGGCCGGCGCCGCACGGCAGCGGTGCGTTCAAGATCCTATAGCGGCGTCGCGCCCGCATGTCGCTGATCCAGTCCCAGTCGCTGCTGTTCCAGGCGGTCGAGGAGGATGCGCCCGGCGAGCGCTGGCGCGCGCTGTTCGAGCGCTACTGGCCGGCCTACCGCAACTGGTACCTGCAGGCCGGCGAGCAGGCCCGCCCCTACTACCTGGCCTGCCGGCGGGCGCTGGCCGCGCACATGCCGGAACTGCTGCCGACCTACGACCGGCTGGTCGAACTGGCCGGCGGCGGCGACCTGGAGGCGCGCTTCCTGTCGCTGTACTGCCCGCCGCCCTACCTCACCGCGTGCTCGCAGATGGTCTGGCCGGGCCCCTGCCCACTGCTGGTGCGCAACTACGACTATCCGCCCCAGCTGTGCGAAGGCCTGTTCCTCAAGACGCGCTGGAACGGCCGCGCCGTGATGGGCGCCAGCGACTGCCTGTGGGGCCTGCTCGACGGCATCAACGAGGACGGGCTGGCGGTCTCGCTGTCTTTCGGCGGCAAGCGGGACCATGGCGAGGGCTTCGGCGTCCCGCTGTTGCTGCGCTACCTGCTGGAGACCTGCACCAGCACTGCCCAGGCCGGTGCCGCGCTGGTCCGCATCCCGGTGCACATGAGCTACAACGTGACCGTCGTGGACCGCCGCGGCGAGTACCTGACCGCCTACCTGAACCCGGGCCGCGCCGGCGAACTGCGGCAATGCGCGGTGGCGACCAACCACCAGCACCGCATCGAGTGGCACCAGCACGCGCGCGAGACCTCCTCGGTCGAGCGCCAGCGCCGGCTGCTGCTAATGCTGCAGGACCAGGAGCTGGCGCCCGAACACCTGCCGAAGGCCTTCCTGCGCCCGCCGATCTATTCGACCGCCTTCGCGCGCGGCTTCGGCACCGTCTATTCGGCCGCCTACTGGCCCACCCGCGGCCAGGCCGACTACTTCTGGCCCGGGCAGACCTGGTCCCAGTCGCTGGCGGCCTTCGCGCCGGGCGAACGGCGGATCGACTTCAGCGAGCCGGCGGGCGGCGCCCGCTAGCGACGCCCCGGCACGGCCATCGGCCTCGTCGGCGCCGGCAAGGCCGCGCCCGAGCTGACCGGCGCGACGGTGTTGCTGGTGGACGAGGTGCTGTACAGCGGCCATTCGCTGCCGACGGCCATCGACCACCTTGCGCGCCGCGGCTTGTGGCGCCGCGAGACATCGTCGAATGCCGCGTGCCGCCGATCGAGCCGGATTTCGGTATCGATCTGCTGCGCCGGGCGTCCGCCGCCTGACGCGGCCGCCGCCGAACCCGGCGTGCAGGCAGCGTCAGGCGGCGCTTGCCGCGCCGTCGCCCGCCGGCGCTTCCAACGCCTCGCGCAGTGCGTCCTCGACCGTTTCGAGCCAGACGAACTTGAGCCGCGCGCGGGCGTCGGCCGGGATGTCCTCCAGTTCGCGTCGATTGCGCGCCGGCAGCAGCACCGTGTCGATGCCGGCGCGCAGCGCCGCCAACACCTTCTCCTTGATGCCGCCGACCGGCAGCACCAGTCCGCGCAGGCTGATCTCGCCGGTCATCGCCCGGTCGGCCCGCACCGGCCGGCCGGTCGCCTCGGAGGCCAGCGCCATGAACATCGCCACGCCGGCACTCGGGCCGTCCTTCGGAATCGCCCCGGCCGGCACATGCACGTGCACATCGTGGGATTCGAACAGGTCCGGCGCCAGACCCAGCTGGCCGGCCTGTCGTCGGACCAGCGTCAGGGCCGCCTGGGCGCTCTCCTTCATGACCTCGCCGAGCTGGCCGGTCAGCGTCAGCCGGCCCTTGCCCGGCACCAAGCTGGCCTCGATGAACAGGATGTCGCCGCCGGCCGGCGTCCATGCCAGGCCGGTGGCGACGCCGGGCAGACTGGTGCGCAGCGCCACCTCCTTCTCGAAGCGCGCCGGCCCGAGCATGGCCGCCAGCTCGCCGGCCTCGACGCGGATCGGCGGGCTCGCGCCCTCGGCGATGCGCATCGCGACGTGACGCAGCACCTTGCCGATCTCCCGCTCCAGGTTGCGCACGCCGGCCTCGCGCGTGTAGTCGCCGATGATCGCGTGCAGCACTTCGTCGCCGACCGCGCACTGGTCCTCGCCCAGCCCGTTGGCGGAAAGTTGGCGCGGCAGCAGGTAGCGCCGCCCGATCTCGGCCTTTTCGTCTTCGGTGTAGCCGGGCAACTGGATCACTTCCATGCGGTCGCGCAGCGGCCCCGGCACCGTGTCGAGCACGTTGGCGGTGCCGATGAACATCACCGCCGAGAGGTCGAACGGTACCGCCAGGTAGTTGTCGCGGAAGCTGCCGTTCTGTTCCGGATCGAGCACCTCCAGCAGCGCCGCCGCCGGATCGCCCTGCAGCCCGCTGCCGAGCTTGTCCATCTCGTCCAGCATCATCACGCAGTTGCGCGTGCCGGCCTTCTTCAGCGCCTGGACGATGTTGCCCGGCAGCGCGCCGACATAGGTCCGGCGATGGCCGCGGATCTCGGCCTCGTCGTGCACCCCGCCCAGGCTCACGCGCGCGAACTTGCGCCCGGTGGCGCGCGCGATGCTCTGCCCGAGCGAGGTCTTGCCCACCCCCGGCGGGCCGGCGAAGCACAGGATCGGGCCGCGCCCGGACGGATTCAGCTTGTGCACCGCCAGGTATTCCAGGATGCGGCGCTTGGCCTCGGCCAGCCCGCAGTGGTCCTCGTCGAGGATGCGGCGCGCCTCGGCGATGTCGATGCGATCCTCCGACAGCACCGACCAGGGCAGCTCGGTGAGCCACTCGATGTAGGTGCGCAGCATCGAATACTCGGCCGCGCCCTCGCCCATGCGGGCCAGGCGCTTCAGCTCCTTGCGCGCCACCTTGTCCGCCTCGTCGGGCATGCGCGCCCCGTCGATGGCCTCGGCCAGCTCCTCGATGCCGGCGGCGTCCTCGCCGCTCTCGCCCAGCTCCTGCTGGATGGTCTTCAACTGCTCGCGCAGCAGGAACTCGCGTTGCCTCTCGTCGATCCGCCCACGCGTTTGCTGGTCGATCTTGTGCGACAGGCGCAGCACCTCCAGCCGCTCGCCGAGCAGCACCAGCAGCCGGTCGAGGCGCTCGGTGAGATCGAAGGTCTCGAGCAGGCCCTGCTTCTCCTCCAGCTTGATGTCCAGCAGGCTCGCCAGGAAGTCGCCGAGCGGACCGGCCGCACTGAAATTCCGGATCGTGCCGGCGAGTTCCGGCGTGACGTCGGGCAACAGTTCCAGCAACTCGCTGCTGCGTTCCTTCAGTCGCGCCAGCCGCGCCTCGATGTCCGCGCCGCCGGCCTCCGGCTCTTCGATGGCCTGCACCCGGGCCGCCAGGTATGGCAGTCCGGGCAGCGGCGCCACGATGCGGAAGCGCTGCTGGCCGCGGCACAGCACGTGGTGGGCGCCGTCGGGCGTGGTCACGTAGCGCACGATGCGGGCGATCGTGCCGACCTCCCGCAGCTCGTCGAGGCCGGCCTGCTCGGCCGCGGGATCGCGCTGCAGCACCACGCCGATCGGCAGTTCGCGCCGCACCGCTTCCTGCGCCGCGGCGATCGATGCGGGCCGACCGATCGTCACCGGCACGACGAAGCCCGGGAACAGCACCACGTCGCGCACCGCCAGCAGGATCAGGCCGTCCTCCGGCAGTTCCGCCGCGGCCGCATCGGCCCCCTCCGCCGGCCCGCCCGCGGCCGTCGCATTCCCGGCGTCGGGCTCGTCGCGGGCTTCCTCGGCGCGGGTCATGGCCCTTCCCTCCGACCGCGACGGTCGAGGGTCAGCACCAGGCAGCCCTCGCCATAGCTCTGCCGCACCAGCTCGTACGATGCCGCCGGCAGCGCGATGCGCCGCTCGAACGGGCCGTAGGGAATCTCCAGCTGCCGGATCACGGCCCGGCGGCAGACCTGCGGCAGCGGCCGCTCGCCGCGCACCACCAGGAACTGGCCGTCGCGCAGCACTTCGACCCGATTCGGCGCGACGTCCGGCAAGGCGAGCACGACGACCAGTTCGTCGCCCTGCTCGAACACGTCCACCGGCGGCGCCCAGGCCGGAATGCTGTCGGGCGCACCGTGAAACTGGAAGAAGCTGCGCTGCAGCCGCTCGGCCCGGTCGAGCATGTCCAGCGCTTCACCCCAGAACCAGGCATTCGGATCCCAATTGCGCATCGTTCGCTCCCCCCGCATTCGTATCCGGCGCATCGCGACAAGGCATGCGGTCCGGCGCCGCGTTGCTTCATGTTAGTTCGATTCGGCGACGCGACGAGCCGCGGCGGACAGCGAGGTTGGACGATCGAAATGCGATCTGCCGCGCCGTGGGATGGTCCGCCTCGGCCGCCCCGAGCCCTTGTCGCGCTCCGCTTTCCCGATCGCGCAAACTGCACGGCTCGAAACATGGATTCGTCATCGCCATCCTCGGCCTCCCGGCCGCCGTCGAGTCTGTGCACTCCTACCCGTTTTCGCTGGTCGTTTGCACGCCTGTGGAGATCGTCGAACGCGCATATTGCAGGCAGAGCCTCGTGCCGCAGCGCGCTTCCAGGCGCTTGAAAGGATCCCGGAGATCAGGAAAATGGACGATCCGAGCGCATTCGAAAGACCCATTCGCCAGCATCATGGGCAAAGCGATCTCGCTCCCTCGCAAGCGCGCTCTTCATCATGCGAGCGTAACGCGAGACCTCGTATTGCCTATCCGATTCAGGGGCATGAACCGATCCGCATCCGGACATTCGGGCAATTCTCGGTGACGACGGACGGCGAGGCTCTGCGCTTCAGCCGCAAGGTCCCCAAACGCCCCCTCACCCTGCTCAAGGCCCTCATCGCGCTGCGCGGCGAAGAAGTGGCCGAGCATCGACTGACCGATCTGCTGTGGCCGGACCTGGAGGGCGATTGCGCCCACGCTGCCTTCACGATGGCCTTGTATCGCCTGCGCAAGCTCCTCGGCCGACACGAGGCGGTCCGCCTGCGGGACGGAAAGCTCAAGCTGAACAAGCACGTGTGCTGGATCGACGCGAACGCATTGGACAGCCTGGAACTGGCCTCTTGCGGCCGCGACATCCCGTCCGAGGAGGCGTCCGGAATCCTGGCTGCGGCTCTGGATCTCTACCGCGGCCAATTTCTGGCCGCCGAAGACGGTCATGCGTGGGCGTTCGCCCGTACCGCGCATCACCGCGACCAGTTCGTGCGTATCGTCACCGCCTGCGCACATCGCCTGGGGGAATCCGATTGCTGGCAGGAGGTACTGGTCGGCTGCCGTCGGGCGATCGAGCGCGACGATCAGGCCGAGGCCTTGTACCAGTGGATCATGCGTGCCGCCCTGCATCTCCACTCGGCGTCCGAAGGCCTGGCAGCCTTCGAGCGCCTGCGACGCATGCTGTGGATCCTGGCTGCCGCCTCACCGTGCGCGGAATCGGAGCGCCTCGCCCGCCAGTTGCGCAGCTGATCTGGCTCGCACGAACCGGAATCGACGGCAGGCCGGACGCTACCAGTGGGACGGCAGCTTGCGCAGGATCCGCATCCGCCCTTTCTCCATGCGTACATAGCCGCCGGCGATCAGGTCCTTGACGATGCGGCTGACCATTTCCCTCGAGGCGCCGATCCGATCGCCCATGGCCTGCTTGGTCAGCTTCTCGTTGATTACCCACAGCCCGTCCTGCTCTTCGGCGAGTGCCGTCAGCAGCTTGGAAAGCCGCCCGTACACGTCCAGCAGCGCGAGATCCTTTGCGTTGCGCGTCAGGATTCGGCAGCGTCGGATCAGATTGTGGATGATGACAAGCGCCATCGAAGGATTGGTCGCAAGGCAGTCGCGGAAACTGCGCCGCGTGATCATCGCCAGCTCGCAGGGCTCCATGGTCATGACGGAAGCAGAGCGTGGCCCTTCGTCGAGCACCATCTCGCCGAAGTATTCGCCCTCGCCCTGGATATTGAGCACCAGTTCGTGATCGTTCTCGTCGCTGACGAAAATCTTCAGGCGACCTTTCAGGACCAGGAACATGGTGTCATTCTTCTCGCCCTCGCTCACGATGACCGCATTCTTCGGATAGCGATGGGTCACTACGATGCCCGCCAGGGCTGACAAGTCCTCGTCCGACATCCCGTCGAACAGCGAGATCTTCTTCAGCGCTTCGATCATGACCGCCCCCTTCGATCCGGACATGAGTGGAAGATGCTACAGGATGGGGGTCGCCAGCGTAACGCCGAACCACGCTGGGTCGGCGCGCGAGCCTTAGTGATTGCGCGTTTCGCGCTCGCTTGCGTGTGCCTCCGTGCCGGCCTCGAGCCCCGGATCCTCGGCTTCGACGAGGATCGGTGCCACGTAGCCGCAGGACATGAAACGTGCTTTCCCGGAAACGGATTGCGAACGGTCCGCCTGCTGGCGGGCCCGGGCCACATCCGCCAGGCTGGAAATCATCGTCGGCAGACTATCGGCCAGTAAGCTCGGAAGAATCAGCAGAACGATGGCCGCGATGGCGACGGGAACATATGATTGCGGTCGGCTCATCGGCGCGTCTGTCCATTCCCGCCCTGCGGTGATCAGCTGCACCCGCCCGAGTCGCGATGCGGCGGACGCACATGAACGAGCGGCCGGCGACAAGGCACCGGCCGCGTCTTGAAGATCTGCGAGGCTTCAGCCGACGTTCGTGGTCACGCCTTCACCGATATCGACCGCAAGCAGCGTATTCGGGGCGGCGTAATTCGAATCCGGCGCATAGACGTTGTTCCAGCCGCCGCGGTCCAGAGTGTCGCGGTTGTAGGCGGCCACCATTCGATTCAGGCGCTCGTCGGCCGAACCCTCCGCAGCGACGTAGTCACCCGATGCTTCGGGCACCAGCTTGTTGACCCAGCGGGCATCGCTCGGCCCGGAAAAGGTGCTGAGCATGCGCTGGAAGGCGACGTCGGCGGACTCGCCTTCGGCAGCGCCATCCGCGGGCAGCCCCAGCGGCGCCGTCCATTCGCTCTCGAATCCCGGCGCATAGACGCGGCGATGATCGACGCGGCCGTGCTCGTAGTCGGGCGACAGATGGGTGTCGCTGGTGCGATAACCCAGGCCGTCGGCCCAGTCGCTGACCTGCCCCGGCTGATAGGGGTTCGTCCGGCTGTCGTCCCGGGCCACGGCGGCACCGATCATGGCGAGGCTGGCAAGGGCGGCGACGATCATGTTTTGGCGAGTGGCGTTCATGTCAATCTCCTGAATTGAGGATGTGCTTTCGTGGCGTGAAGAGCGGCTTGCCCTTCTTGCGCCGGCGGGGCGTTCATCGCTCCGGCACTGTCAATTTAGGGATTTGGGGGCTTGCAGGGGCGTGCATCGGACCGCGCGAAAATGTGCACGATTCACGCTGTGCGAATTCGCCGGGAAATGCTGTCGGAATACGACTCGAGCGAGCCGGCTGCTGCCTGGATTCAGCCGGTGGCCTTCAGCGAGAGGATCCTGAAGGCTGGTACGGGCCGGCTGAAACCATGCAGCTCCAATGGCCCCACCGGTTCGGACTTCACCAGATCCTCCACGGCCCCGAAGGTCTTGCGGTCCACCAGGATCTCGCTCGCCGCCGCCATCGAACAAAGGCGCGCCGACAGATTGGTGACCGTTCCGATGGCGCCGTAGTCGACCCGCTCCTCGAAGCCAATGGCACCGATCGTTGCGTAGCCCTTGGCAATGCCGATGCCCAGGCCCAATTCGATGCCGCGCCTGAACCATGCTTCGTTGAGCTCGGCAGCCTTGCCGCGCATGGCCACCGCCATGCGCACCGCGCGCTCCGCCGGGCGGTCGATCGCGATCGGATCGTTGAAGAAGATCATCATGCCGTCGCCGGTGAAACGTTCCAGGGTGCCTTCGTGGGCCTGGATCAGGCGCCCCATGACGGTGTGGTATTCGCGCAGGACGCCCATCACCTCCTCCGGCTCGGCCGTCTCGGCAAAACTCGTGAAACCGCGCAGGTCCAGAAACACCACCGTCACCTCGCGGCGATGACTGCGCATCGGATCGCTGTCACCGGCCATGATCATCTCGGCCAACTGGGGCGAGAGAAAACGCTTCAGCCGCGACAGGCCTTCGAGCTGGCGCACCTGCTCGTCCACCCGCTGCTGCAGTTGGGCGTTCCATTCGGCGAGTTGGGCGGCCTGCTCGCGCACCTTGTCGTTGAGAGACTTGATCCTGAGCAGGGATCGAACTCGCGCGAGCAACTCCGGCGTCTCGATCGGCTTGGGGATGAAATCGTCGGCGCCGGCCTCGATCCCCTTCAGGCGTTCCTGGGCAGGATCCAGGGAAGTCACCAGAACGACCGGCAACATGGCCGTCTCGGGATCCGTGCGGATGCGCTGGCACAGTTCGTAGCCGGACATGCGCGGCATCATGATGTCGGCCAGCACCAGATCGGGATGATGCCGGGAAACCAGCGCGAGAGCCTCCTCGCCATCCTTTGCCGTCACGACCTTGTAGCCCTTGAAGTCCAGCAGGTCGGCAAGCAATTTCAGATTTGCCGGGGTGTCGTCCACCACCAGGATTGTCGCGGGCTCGTTCACGCCTTGTTCTCCACGGCTCGTTTTACGGTATCGAGAAACTGTTTGAGGCTGATCGGCTTGGAAATGTAGCCGTCGAAACCAGCGGCGATGATATTGGCCCGATCCTGATCCATCACGGAAGCCGTGATCGCGATCACCGGGATCGTCGCGGTGGCGTTTTCACTGCGAAGCACCTGGAGCGCTTCCAGGCCGCTCATGCCCGGCAGTTGAATGTCCATCAGAATCGCATCCGGCGACACTTCGCCGGCCAGGCGGATCCCTTCCTCGGCGGTGACCGCCTCGGCCGTGCGGTAGCCCTTGGCCTGCAGCACGTCACGGGCCAGCTTCATGTTCTTTTCGTTGTCTTCGACTATCAGGATCAGGCTCATGTCGCCTCCGCCGGCAGGAAGAAGGTAAAGGTCGAGCCCTTGCCCGGCACGCTTTCGAGCCAGATGCGGCCGCCGTGCAATTCGACGATTCGGCGCGTCAGCGCAAGCCCCAGCCCGGTACCTTCCTGTTTGTGCGTATAGCTTCCCCCGACCTGGCGGAACTCTTCGAATATGGTCTCCTGGTCCTGCGGTGCGATGCCGATGCCGGTGTCCTCGACCGCAATCTCGACGCCCTGGCCAATGCGCAATCCGCTCAGCTTGACCGCGCCTCCGTCGGCGGTGAATTTCACCGCGTTGGACAGCAGATTCAGCAGCACTTGCTTGAACTTGCGCTCGTCTGCATGAATGTTGCCCAGCGCCGGATCGGCCTGCAGGCCGAGTTCGATGCCATGACGCTGGGCCCGCTCCCGCACCAGGGTCACCGCAGCCTCGAGAGCACTGGCGACATCGAAGTCACTGCATTCCAGTTCCATTTGGCCGGCCTCGATCTTGGACAGGTCCAGCACGTCGTTGATGAGGGACAGGAGATGCAGGCCGGAGGAGTGGATATCCTTCAGGTAATCGTCCTGCTTGTCGTTCAGTTCGCCGAACATGCGTTCGAGAAGCGCCTCCGAGAATCCGATGATGGCATTCAGCGGGGTGCGCAACTCGTGGGACATGTTGGCCAGGAAGTCCGACTTGTGGCGGCTCACCATTTCGAGTTCGTCGTAGAGCCGCCCCAATTCATCGTTCATGCGATTCAGGTTGGCCGCCAGCGTGCCCAGTTCGTCCCGGTTGGAGACATCCACGTGCTGCGAGAAGTCGCCCGCGGCAATTTCCTTCAGCCGAGCGTCCATGCCCTTGACGGGTGCCACCAGGGACTGCGAGATGGCATAGCCGAGCAGCAACGCGAGCAGGCTGCTGAAGATCGAGAAGCCGATCACGGTCCAGCGCGAGCCGAGGTAGGTGAGGTGGCTTTCGTCCACGCTCTCCAGCATCTCCACCTCGGCACGGTTCACCAGTTCGTTCATCAGGCGCTCGATGCGTCCTGCGAGGGGGCTCGCCTGGCTCTGCTGAAGTTCCCGGCCGCGTTCGATCTCGCCGGCGCGGATCAATTCCACCACCCGGTTCACGACCTTGATGAACTCATCGTAATCGGCCTGCACCCGCTCCAGCAGCTCGACGTCACCCCTGGCCGCGACGCGCAACCGGTCCACGTCGTAGCCGAATACGTAGAGCTGTCGTAGCGTCGTATCCAGCGTGCGCTCTTCGGGCACCAGCAGGGCCGACGCGACGTTGTAGAGCTGCACTGTCGCGTCGTGCTGAAGCTGGCGGTAGGCGGCGATATTGCGCTGCAATTTCAACAGTTCCTCGGCCCGGCGGTTGGCCTCGACCAGTGTCTGCAGCCCGATGGTGCCGACCAGGGCCAGCAGTAGCGCCATCGTCAGGAAAGGAATCAACAGCTTGACATGCAGATTCGCCGGAATGCGAGCGACCAGCCTCGGCAGCCAGTCGATCAATGCTCCGCCCCTTCCCGGATCAGTCCCCGGAGGTCGGCCAGCATCTCGTCCGGATCGAAATCGACGCCCATGTACTGGACGCGGAGGTGGCCGGCGGCATCGATGATGGAGGCCAAGGTATTGTGCTCCAGCTCGCCCGGGCCGGTCCTGTGGAAGACCACGCCGTATTTTCGCGCGACCTGCCGAACCTCGTTCCTGGTCCCGGTAAGGAAGGACCATCCTTCCTGGTGCACGCCGAATTGCCTGGCATAGGTCTTGAGCACCTCCCCGTTGTCGGCTTCCGGGTCCATGGTCACGGACAGGAAATGGACCTTGCTGGCGAAATCCGCTCCGAGTCGATTCTGGATCCTCACCATCTTGGCCGTTTCGGTAAGGCACACGTCCCGGCAACCCGCGTAGATGAAGGCCAGCAGAACGACCTTGCCGTGCAGATCGGCGAGCGACAGGGTCCGGCCTTCCGCCGTGGTCAGCGAGAACGGTTCCGCCGGACCCATCTCCGGCAATGGCTCCGCCGCCGGGCAAGTCGCGATCATCGACGCGGCGCCCCATGCGGCGAGGGCGAATCCGAACCCCTTGCCAGGCATCGGCTCAGGCCTTCAACTCGCGCTTCAATTCCGTGACGAAGCGCCAGTCGCAATGCTCCTCGATGACCTTCTTGGGACTGAGGCTGACCTGCCCCGCCTCCCTCAGGCGCAGCGCCCAGAAGCGCATGGTGTCTTCCGAATCGTAGATGCGCCAGTTGCGGTAGCCGATTTCCTGCACCGACTGGAGCACGTATTCGTACTTTTCCGAGACGCCTCTTTCCACCATGATGCGCGCCGCCCGCTCGGGCTCGTTGACGCAGATTTCCGCCGCCTTCAGAAACGCTCGAAGGGCATGCTTTGTGGCGCGCGGATATTTGCGCATGTAGGCCGTATTGACCGCCGACAGGCAGCAGAAATATTGCGACCAGGGGCGGTCGGTGAGCGTATTGAGGATGACGTGCCCGATGCCCCGCGAACGCAGTTCCTGGGGTTCCGGTGCAAATCCCATGAAGGCATCGATCTTGCCTTCGGCGAAGAGCTTCATCGACACCCGCGGCTCGTGATTGATCCAGATGATGTCCTTGTTCGGATCCAGCCCGACCGAGGCGACCATCGCCGCAACGAATGCCTCCCGGCTGCTCTTCTGCGGCGCCGCCACCTTCTTGCCCTTGAGGTCGCGCAAGGTGCGCACCGAATCGTTGCCGATCAGTTCCCAGCAGCCGGTATGGATGCCTGCCAGCAGCGTGATTTCCGCCCCCGCGTCGAGACTCAGCAGGTGGGCCGGCGGATCGTTCATGATGAAATCGACCTTGCCTTGGGCAAGGGATTCGGTCGGCCCCTCGTTCAACGGTGTCTTGACGTACTGGACGTCGCTGAATCCTTCCAGAACAAGCAGCTCGCCCGCCACATAGGACGGAGCGAAGCAGGTGATCGGTGCATCGTGGATGCGGATACTGGGTGTCTCCGGCGGGCCCTCCGCCAGCACAACTTCCGGATGCACCCCGAGCAGGGCCGCCGTCCCGGCACCAGCCACGCTTGTCAGGAACCGGCGCCTGCTCCATGCATCCTCAGGATAGCCTCTCATGGCTTTCCCCCTTCGCCGAATTGCCTCAAATCAATGTTAGTCAGTGTATTGGGGTGGGGCCAGCCGAGTTCCACGGGCGGTGGTCGACTGCCCTGAGCCGCAGCGGCACACCGGTTTGGCGATGGCGCCGGGATCAGGCCTGCCGACCTCGCAGATCGACCACTCTTCGCGCAGCGCGAGCACGCCTCGCACAGGGATTTCTCCTGCGATCGGCGACTCGGGCCGGGCCGGCGGCGTTTCGCCTGCCACTCGAAACGCTTCAGGTGGCCAGTGTTCTGCCCGCGCAAGGAATCTGCGGCGGCGGGCGGCCTGCCGAAGCAGTACGGTGCGGGGAGAATTGCCCGCAACCGATGCCGCATCCAGCCCGCTCGAAGCTACCCCAGACCGCCGAGAGTCGAACCGCATCTGCATCTGGCATACAACGTAGCCTATGTTGAGAGCATTGGGTGCTGCCGTACCAATCAATCGGCAAGATTCCAGCAACAAGGCCAATTGAAATGGTGGTTGGTTGCGGTATGGCAGCAGCATGCTGTCGCCATACCGCGACGAACAACGCGAGTTGCACCCATCCTCAACTGCTGCCGGACTGGTCCTCCTGCTAGCCTACCGGGCCAGGGGGGGCCGGCTTCAATGGGATACTTCCCCCCACCCGAGGCGTGGCGGGCCCGGTGCGCGGGTTTCGACGGTCCCGCCCTCGCCTGCCGCCACGCCAGTCGCAATCCGGCACGCAGGGAATGGCGGGATTTCCTGCCCGACGTCCAATACCGGCCCACCTGCCCGCACCCGCCAAGGCCAGAAGACGAATAGCAGCCGGCGCGGCCCGGCGCAGACGGGCCGGACATCAGGCCGCGACGGCGGCCAGCTCGCGCTGCCGTTCGATCTCCGCGCGAAGCGCGCCCGGCGCCGGTTCCGGCACGACCTGGCGGCTGCGCCAGACCTCGACGTTCGCGAACAGCCCCGCCACGAAGAACGGGTCTTTGCGCATGTGTTCCTCGAGCGCCGCCTCGTCCGGCAGCTCGAGGATCATCAGGCTGCCGACGACGATGCCGTCCTCGCCCAGCAGCGGGCCGCCGAAACGGAACGCATGCAGGCGCGAGGCGACGAATTCGAGATGCGGAACGCGTGCGCGCATGCGCAGCTCGCCGGCCTCGGCGCGATCGAGGCATTTGAGGATGTACAGCATGGCAGCCTCCTTCAGGCAGTCGCCGCGGCAGCGCCGCAGCCGCTCTGCATGGCAGAGGACACCGCTCCGTACACGGCACGCCAGGCCTGTTCGAGCTCGCGCGTGAAGGCCGTACCGAGTCCCGCGCGCAAGGTGTCCAGCAAGGCCTGCCCGACCAGTTCGTAGTGCGCCGGCTCGACGCCGTAATCGGCGTGCCGGCGGCCCAGTGCGTGCAGCGCCGGCAGCAGTGCGTTCACGTCGTCGAGGCCACGGACCGCGGCGGCGAGCATCTGCATCAGCTTCTTGTATTGCTCGCTCATGTCGGTCTTGAACAACGGACGCAGTTCGGGCGCGATCTCGAACAGATGGCCGTAGAAGGCCCTCGCCACGCCGACGGGGTCGGCGGCAAGACTCTCGAAGCTGGTTTGTACCAAGCGTATCTGGTGTGCGTTCATGGCGGCGTCTCCTGGGATGGGTCGGGAGCGGCCCGGCTTGCATCGCCTTGCCGCTCGAGACCCATTCCAGCACTCCGGCCGCCCGGCCGCATGAGGCCACGGTCCCGTTGCCGGGCCGGACGACCGGGACACGCGTCCCGGCCCGCCCGCTCAACTCGCCTCGCGCCCGAGGCCCATGTCGCGTGCCCAGACGATCATGCGGCTGCGGCTGGAGAATTCCAGCTTGGCGAAGATCGAGGAGACGTGGTTACGTACGGTCTTCTCGCTCATGCCCAGCTCGACGGCGATCTCACCGTTGTCGAGGCCGCGGGCGAGCTGCTCGAGCACCGCCCGTTCGCGCTCGGTCAGATCGCCCAGGCGCCGGCCGTCGGCGCGCAGCGGCGCGCCGCCGTGCTCGAGCAGGAATTCGCGCACCGACTGCGACAAGGTCTGCCAGGCGGGCTCGTCGGGCATCAGATCGTGGTTGCCGCTGTCCAGCGCGACGAAGCGCGCGCCCGGGATCAACTGGGCCAGCAACTGCCCTTGGGAAAACGGTACAAGCGCGTCGCGCCGAGCATGCAGCACCAGGGTCGGGCAGCGCACCCGCGGCAGCCGGTCCAGCACGTCGATGTGCCAGAACAGCTCGGTCAGCCGGCGCGCCTGCTCGGCGCTCGCCGAGGCCCGCTGGATCGCGCAGTAGGCCGCATGCGCCTCGCTGCTGCCGCCGGGCATGGCCTTGGTGGCGAACACCTGGCGGTAGGCCGGGTTGTCCTGCCCCCAGCCCACCTCGATCATGCGCAGCAGCATCTCCCGCTCGTCGCGGTCCGCCTGCGACGATTCGCGCATCGCGCGCCCCTGCGCATAGGTGCCGCACAGGATCAGCGCATCGACCCGCTCCGGATGGCGCGCCGTGTATTCCAGCGCGATCGCGCCGCCGTGGCAGAAGCCCAGGATGGAGAAGCGGTCGAGGCGCGCCGCGTCGGCGACCGCCTCCATGTCGGCCACCATGCCGTCGAAGTCGAGACGCGTCGGGCTGCGTTCCGACAAGCCGAATCCGCGCCCGTCGAAGCGCGTCAGCCGCCGTCCGTCCGCGAGCAGCTCCAGCCAGTGCCGCCACAAGGGCGTATTCCGATCCTCTTCGATGTGGGACATCCAGTTCGAGGCCTTCAGGATCGGCGGCCCGCCGCCGAGTTGCTCGTAGGCGATGCGCACGCCGTCGCGCGCCTTGCAGTAGCGAACCACGTGGGGGTGGTCGGTCGGCTTCATTCGCGTAGCGGACTCATTGGGATTCGGAACCAAGCATGGCTGCTTTGGAGCGGATCCCCGAATGACTTGGGCCGCTCGCGATGCCGGGAGTTGAGTCAAGCCTAGCCAATGCAGTGGATTCCACAAGGCCGGGCCGGCGCCCGGAGATCGGGTCTGGACCGGATTGCACGGACCACGCGCTCGATCGTGCGCACCCAGATCGATGCGCCGGGGATCAGCTGTTCATCGCGGTCGTACGGCGTCGTCTTGAGATCGATCCGCACCCGCTCATGAGCCGCGGCGACCCGCGTCGGCAAGCCGGGTCCACCGCGCCGCCGACGCTCATGAGCCGATCGCATCCTGCGCCTGCCGGCACAGAGCGGCGTACCACGACGCGCCTGCAGCGTCGAATGCGGCCTGCGCCGCGCAGAGTTCGAGTCGGGCGCTGTCTCGCTCGCCGGCCAGCGCCAGGGTCTGGGCCAGGCGCATGCGCACCACGGCCGCCTCGAGCAGCGCGCGCTTGTTCTGCAGCGTCAGGATTGCACGGCGGAACAATCCCGCGGCCTCCTCTGGCTGGCCGGTGGCGAGCGCCACCTCCGCTCGCGCGCGATCGACCTGACCGGCGACCGCCCCGGCCTGCCACAAATCGGGTTCGCACTCCAGCGCGTCCAGGATCGTGCGCGCCTTGTCGAGCGCGCCGGAGTCGGCGGCCAGCACGGCGGCATGGGCGAGGTAGCAGCCCTTGCGCTCCGCGGCCACCCAGTGGGTCATCTCGGCCGCCCTGAGCAAGCCGCTGATCGCCTCGGCCGAGCGCCCGCGATGGTGAAGCAGCATCGCGTAGCCGGGATAGGGATCCCTGCCGTGCGCGTAGGCATGCCGGTAGTCGCGCTCGGCCTCGTCCAGTTCGCCGCGCGCCAGGTGCAGGTCGCCGAGCAGCCGGTAGGCGGCGCCGAGCGCCCAGGGCGCGCTGACGCGGATCAGTTCGTCGCCGGCGTCGATCTCGCGCTGCGCCCGCTCCAGCTTGCCCGACATGGCGTAGACCTCGGCCCGGTGGAGCAGGCACGCCCCGGCGAAGGTCTTGATGTTGCTTCGCTCGCACCAGCGCGTGAAGCTCTCCGTCCATTGCTCCGCCCGCTGCCAGTCGCCACAGTTGCAGCAGCTCGAAATCACGCCGCAATACACGATGCCGCCGACCAGCGGCGACAGCTCGTCCGACAGCACTGCGGCGGCCGCCTCGTCCTGCAGTGCCAGTCCGGCCCGGCACTCGCCGCTGGCCTGCAGGCCGATGCCCCAGTACAGCAGGCCCATTGCCTCGATGTCGACGTTGCCGAGTTCGCGCCCGATCTCGCGCGCTTCGACGGCCTGCTCGATGGCCTTGGACAGATCGCCGGTGTAGAGATGCAGGCGCGCCGTCATCCAGGCCAGGTAGCCGTGCTCCTTGCTGCGCGGAAGCCCCTCCAGCAGGCGCGCGGCACGGCGCAGGCAGCCCTGCGCCACGGCCGCCTCCATCGACTCGAGCTGGATCCTTGCCAGCGCCACCGTGACGCGCGCGGCGCATTCGGCCTCCCCTCTGGCCGAGTAGGCTGCCGCGGCGCGCTCCAGCGGCGCCACCGCGGCCGGCAGATCGCCGGCACACTGGGCTGCCACCGCCCATCGTTCGAGCGCTGCGGCGTCCAGCGGCGATGCGCGGTCCGCCGCTTCGAAGGCGCGGGCTGCCTCCTCCCATTGCGAGGAAGCGAAATGGTCGTCGGGCCCGGCATCGCCTGCGCCGCCGGTTCCGGCCTCTTCATCGGAGCATGCTTCCGCGTCCTCCGCGCAGAAGCGGTAACCGCGCCGCGCATAGTTGCGGATGGCCTGGCCGAGCGCGCCCTGCTGCAGCGCCGCGCGCGCCAGACTGACCGCGCGCTGCAGCGACGCCTCGGTGACGACCACGCCCGGCCACAGCGCGTCCAGCAACTCGTCCTTGCTCACGACCCGGTCGCGGTGCTTCACCAGGTACCGCAGCAGATCGAAGACGCGTGGCTGCAGCGGAATCTCGCGGCCCTCGAGTCTCAACTCCCTGGCATTGACGTCCAGTTCGAAGGCCGCGAAGCGGTACAGGTTGCGGGTCATCTCCAGACCGGGCGGGGGCCCTTCGGTGGGTGGCAAGGGGAAATGATAAGAACTTGATCAGCCCTTGGAAAGGACCCGCCACGGGGCTCCGGCGCATCCTGCAAGCGTCCGAGGGCCACTTGCCACAAGCCCCGAAGACGATCCATCAAACCTCTAAAGGAGAGCCAAAATGAAAACCTTCGTCATCCGCCGCCGCAGCAACTGGAACGACGCGTCCGAACTCGAAATCACCGCCGGCGTTTCGGCCCGCGTGGGCAACGAGGAAATGCCGGACCGCGTGCGCTGGATCCGCAGCTACGTGGTCAGCGAGCCGGACGGCAAGCTCGGCACGGTCTGCATCTACCAGGGCGTCGACGAGGCCGCCATCCGCGAACACGCCCGGCGCGTCGGCATGAGCGCCGACGAGGTGACGCCGGTGGAGGAGACGGTGGTCGTCCGCGACGACCCGGTCAAGAGCGCCGAAGCGACAGCCTGACGACCGCTGCGCAGCAGCCGGGCGGCCGTCCGAGGGGTCTCCCCTCCGGGCGGCCGCGGCGCAGGAAACTGGGGCTCACGACTACCCGGGCAGTCGCCGGCCGGGAGCCGGCACAATTGACGGCGCGATCGCCGTTCGCGTAGCATCGGCGCCGATTTCGGCATTGGGGCGCACCGCGAGGTCGCCCCGGGAACACGGTGCGGGCGCATGCCCAATTCCGTGGCGGGCCCGCCGCTGTAATCGGGGACGGAGTCTGCTCGGTCGCGCGGAACGCGACGACCGGCCACTGTGGGTAAACATGCCCATGGGAAGGCGCAGACCATCCGGCTGATCCGAGAGCCAGAAGACCTGTCGAAATCACTTGTTCGGGACCATTGGCAAAGGGTTTCGCCTGCACGCTTGGACGGCGTGCGGCGAAGCCCTTTTTGTTTTTCAGGCACGCAAGGAGAGATCGGATGACATCCCCCGCCAATCAAGCTACCGCAATCCAGGCACCGTCGGCCGGCGACAAGCCGGCGATCATCGCCAGCCGCCACCACTGCGAGGCCGACGGCGTCGGCCTTTCGCATTACATCCTGATGGACCGGCCGGCATCGCCGCAGGAATCGGCAGCCGTCGCCCCGGCCCCGACGGAGGCCCCATGACAGTCGCAGTGAGCGCCGCCGCCGGCGCGGCGGCCGGGAACGCGCCCTCGCCGGCCCGCTACCTCAATTCGGGCCACGGCCCGGCCATCGTCCCGTTCGATATCGGCCACGCCGACTACCTGGCGCTGACCGACCCGGCCACCGCGTTCTGGGCACTGGTGCGCAAGGATCGCCTGGCCGAAGCCTTGAGCGACGGGCCGTTGCTCGCCTCCTATCGCGAAAAATCCGCGGCGTTCGCGCGCGAGCTCGAAGCCCTGCGCTTCGAGCTCACGCCTTCGGCGGCCTACGTCAATCCGACCGAGCGCTGCAATCTGAACTGCAGCTACTGCTACATCCCGGAGGGCATGCGCCGCCACGGCAGCCACATGGCCGAGGATCGGCTGCAGGAGGCATTGGCGCGGATGAAGGATTACTTCGGCGTGACCCTGCCGGCCGGCCGCAAGCCTCGCATCATCTTTCACGGCGCCGAACCGCTGATGAACCGGCAGGCGCTGTTCGCGGCCATCGACGCGTTCAGGGACGACTTCGTCTTCGGCGTGCAGACCAATGCCACGCTGCTCGATGCTGCGGCGATCGACTTCCTGGCCGGCCGCCAGGTCAGCATCGGCCTGTCGCTGGACGGCCCGCTGGCCGAGACCACCGATGCGACCCGGCTGAGCTTCGGCGGCAAGAGCGTGCATGCAAAGGTGCTGGCGGCGATGGAGGCGCTCAAGGGATATGCCTCGTGGAGCGTCATCGCCACCTGCACAGAGAAGAACCTGGCGCAGCTGGTGCCGCTGGTGGAGCTCTTCCATGCCCGCGAGGTGCCGACCTGCATGCTCAATGCGGTGCGCTGCACGCTGCCCGGCGCACGCAGCGTACGTCCCGCCGACGACGCGCTGGCGGCCAGCTTCGTCGCCGCGCTCGAGCGTTCCCACGAACTCTATCTCGAGAGCGGGCGCAAGCTCGTCGTCGCCAATTTCGCCAACGTGCTGCTGGCGATCCTCGCCCCGACCGCCAGGCGCCTGATGTGCGACATCTCGCCCTGCGGCGGCGGCCGCGCCTTCTTCGCATTGGCGCCCGACGGCGGCCTGTTTCCGTGCAGCGAATTCATCGGCCTGGACGAGTTCCGCGGCGGCAACCTGTTCGCCGACGAAATCGACGCAGTGCTGCGATCCGAGGCCTTTCGCCAGGTGAGCGGACGCAACGTCGATCGCTTCGCACCGTGCAGCGGCTGTGCAATCCGCCACTACTGCGGCTCGCCGTGTCCCGCCGAGGCGCACGAAATGAACGGCGGCATGGATCGCATCGGCGCCTTCTGCGGCTTCTACGAGGAGCAGATCCGCTACGCCTTCCGCCTGGTCGCCGACGGCAGGGCCGACGACTTCCTGTGGGACGGCTGGCGCGACGGCACCGAACGCAGCTTCGAACTCGTGATCGCCTAGCACTGCCGCAAGTCGCCGGCCGTGGGCGATACCCGAGCGCGGGCCGCCGGATCGTGCCCGATGGCACCCCGGCG
>JBNLET010000232.1:0-15619 GCA_050305135.1 Rhodocyclaceae bacterium
GATCACCTTGCGCCCCATGCGATCGATCTTGGCGATCCTGTTGCCCAGATGCAGCTCGATGTTGTTGTCGATGTACCACTGGCGATCGTTCAGGATGATGTCCTGGATCGTCATTTCGCCGGCCAGCACCGGCGACAGCAGGATACGGTTGTAGTTGGGGTGGGGCTCGGCACCGAACACGGTGATCTCGTACATGTCCGGCGCGAGCTGGATCAGCTCTTCCAGCGTGCGTACGCCTGCCATGCCGTTGCCGACCATGACCAGCTTCAGTTTGCGCATGGTGATTCCCTCGCAACAATGACCGGGCCGGGTGCCCGAGTCGTGGTTACATGCCGCAGCAGGGATCGACGTTGATCCGGGGGACGCCTGGCGCCATTGCCGGGCGTCGGACTGCACTAGCGATCGTTTCGCTGTCCTGTTTCGCTTGTCGCCGCTCGCGGCGGGCGAAAAAGTCCTCGTCGACGTCAGAGCAGGTTGTGTGCCAGAGGGCTCGATGCGCCGTTTCCCCCGCCGTTGGCGGGATTCGGCGGTGTCGGCAGGGGCGGACGCCTATCGTGCAATGCACCATTGTGGGGAGCCGTGCCCCAAGCTGCGGCGCGCACGGTGCCGGACTCGGGGCCGGCGCGGGGACGCCGACGGGCGCATGGCGGCGCGCGCCGGCCAAACCGCAGGCGGTGTCGCGCCCGCGTTCTCAGTGGGCGACGCCGGCCGCCAGTCGCTTCAGCTCCGGCACGCAGGAGCCGCAATTGCTGCCGCAGCCGGTGCGCTCGCGCACTGCCTCGAGCGGTTCTCCGGCCCGCAGCGCGGCGAGGATCTCGTTCTCGGAGACGTCGAAGCAGTTGCAGATGACCTTGCCGCGCGCGGCCTGGCCGACCGGCGGCTGGGTCAGCGGCGCGAACAGCCAGCGGCGGAATTCGTTCGCCGGCCGGCCGGTCGTCATCACGTCGGCCAGCCACTCCGCGGCGCGCGTCTCGCCGGCCAGCCGGATCGCGGTCAGGCTTTCGCCGTCCATGCGGGCGCGCTTGGCGACCTGCCGGCGGCTGTCCTGGTAGCTCAGCACGTCCTCGCCGTCGAGGCCGATGGCCGCATCGACGACCTCCAGCGCCGCCGGCGGGATCGCGTCGCCGTGCAGCTTCAGCACCACCACCGGGTGGTCGCGGCCGGCCAGCGTCAGGCTGGCGTACGGCAGCTGCGCCAGCAGCGGACGCAGGCGCGCCAGCGTGTCGAGCACGTCGGGCCGATGCTGCGGCGGGCGGTAGATCGCGACCAGGCTCGGGCCGGCCGCCAGCCGCTCGACCTGGATCGTCGCATGCTTCAGTTCGGGCTGGCGCGAATACGGATCGTAGGTGCCGTCGGTGAGCGCATTGATGCCCAGCCCGCCCATGCTGTTGGCGCCCCAGTGCATCGGCGCGAAGCACTGCCCCGGACGCACGGTGGTAGTCGCCATCACCTTCAGCGCGACCGCGCCGCGCTTCGAGCGGATGCGCACCAGGTCGCCGTCGGTGAGGTTGCGCCGTGCCAGGTCGTCCGGGTGCATGTGCAGCATCGGCTCCGGCTCGTGGCTGAACAGCCGCGCCACGTTGCCGGTGCGGCTCATGCCGTGCCACTGGTCGCGCAGCCGGCCGGTGATCAGGTGCAGCGGATAGCGGCTGCTGGTGGCCTCGGCGGTGACCTGGTGTTCGCAGACGACGAATCGCGCCTTGCCGCTCGGGGTCGGGAAGCGGCCGTCCTCGTACAGGCGCGCCCGGCCGCTGCGCTCGCCCTCGCGCAGTGGCCACTGCTGCGGTCCCTCGTTCTCCAGCATCGCGTAGCTCATGCCGGTGATGTCGAGATCGCGGCCGCGGGTCGTTTCACGATGCTCGTTCCAGATTGCCTCTGGGCCGTCGTAGCCGAACATGCGTGCCGCCTGCTCGCCCTTGCCCAGCGTCCGGCCCAGGCGGCGGGCGAAATCGGCACCGATGTCCCAGTCGGCACGCGCCTCGCCGGGCGGTGGAACGGCGGCGCGCACGCGCGTGATGCGCCGCTCCGAGTTGGTGACCGTGCCGTCCTTCTCGCCCCAGCTGCTGGCCGGCAGCAGCAGGTCGGCGAAGGCGCAGGTCTCGGTGCCGGCGAAGGCCTCCTGCACGACGACGAAGTCGGCCCGGGCCAGTGCCTTGTGCACCAGGCCCTGGTCCGGCATCGACTGGGCCGGGTTGGTACAGGCGATCCAGACGGCCCGGATCTCGCCGGCGTCCAGCGCCTTGAACAGGTCCACCGCGCTCTTGCCCGGCTCCGACGGCACCTCGTCGATCCCCCACAGCGCCGCCACCTCGGCCCGCTCCTCGTCGCTGGCCAGGTCGCGGTGGGCTGACAGCAGGTTGGCGAGGCCGCCCACTTCGCGTCCCCCCATCGCGTTCGGCTGGCCGGTCAGCGACAACGGCCCGGTGCCCGGCCGGCCGATCTGCCGCGTTGCCAGGTGCAGGTTGATCAGCGCCGCGTTGTTGTGCGAGCCGAAGCGGAACTGGTTCAGGCCCTGGCAGTACATCGACAGCGTCGCGGGCGAAGTGGCGAACCACTCGGCGGCCAGTTCGATGTCCTTCTTCGGCACGCCGCAGATCGCCGCCGCCATCGCCGGCGTGTATTCGCGCACCGTGCGCTTGACCGCGTCGAAGCCCTCGGTGTGGGCCTCGATGTAGTCGCGGTCGACCCAGCCTTCCCACAGCATCAGGTGCAGCATCGCGTTGTACAGCGCGATGTCGGTGCCGGGCAGGATCGGCAGGTGCAGGTCGGCCGCCTCGGCGGTGTCGGTGCGGCGCGGGTCCACCACCACCAGCTTTATGCCGGGCCTGGCGGCGCGCGCGTCCTCGACGCGGCGGAACACGATCGGGTGCGCGAAGGCGGTATTGCTGCCGGTGATGAACAGGCAGTCGGCGTGGTCGATGTCCTCGTAGCAGGCCGGCGGTGCGTCGGCGCCGAGCGTCATCTTGTAGCCGGACACCGCGCTCGACATGCACAGGCGCGAATTGGTGTCGATGTTGTTGGTGCCGACCAGGCCCTTGGCGAGCTTGTTGAAGACGTAGTAGTCCTCGGTCAGCCACTGGCCGGCGCCGTAGAAGGCCACCGCGTCGGGGCCGTGGGCGCGGATGATGTCGGCGAAGCGCTCGGCCGCATGCTCGAGGGCTTCGTCCCAGCCGACGCGGCGCCGGGCCTCGTCGCGCCGCCGGCGCAGTTCGGGGTGGTGGGCGCGCGCCGACAGCGTTTCCGGCGCGGCCGTCAGGTGCAGCGTCGAGCCTTTCGTGCACAGACGGCCGAAGTTGGCCGGGTGGTCCGGGTCGCCGCGCACGCCGGTGACCTGACCATCCTGGTGTTCGATGATGACGCCGCAGCCGACGCCGCAGTAGCAGCAGGTGGATCTTGTTTCTGACATTCGCTCGCTCCGGTGGGTCCGGTAAAAGAGCAAGCCATGTGCCAGAGCGTGGCCGCGCCGCGATGGCGTCGCGCCGGTGTGAGACCGATCGCGGCGCACCGTGATGGTGCATGCTGCGCCGCGATGGGGCGGGGCATGCCCGCCTGCGGGAGGCTAGTCTTCGCCGAGAGCGGGGCAGGACAGGCCCGCCGCCGCCGCCATCAGCGTCATCGGCGACATGCTCAGCCTGAAGCAGTCGGCGTAGAAGGTCAGGACCTGCAGCGGCGCATCCGGAATCAGCTGCGGCTCGCGGTGTTCCATCAATTGCAGCGTCCGGCGGGACATTTCCGCCGACGCCGCGAGGTTCAGCTTGATGAAATCGTGCTGCAACTCGTACAGACCGAGAAGCGGCTTGAGCGGAAGTTCTTGAATGCTCGTTTCATCAGTGTCGATTGCCTGGCTCATGGTTCTCTCCATTGGCACAACGCACTTCGTCCGCCAAGCGGCGGTCGGGCTTCAGGGGCCAGCAAGACCCGTGCGAGCAGCGGCCGGGCCTTTGCGTGCGGTATGCTGGCCGGTAAAATCCGGCGCTTTCATCGGTGCGTCGCGGCCCCGCCGGCGGCCGCTCGTGCATAAGCTACCACCATCCCGCGCAGAGGATCTTGACATCATGGGGACACTGAGCCGCATCGCCTCGCGCTATTCGCTGCGACAGGTCCTGACCGCCCCCTACGTGGTCCTGGTCCTGCTGCTGACCGTGACGCTCGGTTCCCTATCCTACCTGGCCGGCAGCCGTGCCGTCGATGCAGTTTCGATGAATCACCTGCGCGAGATCGTCGGGCGCATCGGCCAGGCGGTGGATCGGCACATCGTCGGCTCCGGCGCGGTGCTGGAAGCCGCCTTCCCGGAAGGCATGTCGGCGCCGCGCTCGCTGACCTCCGATCTGGACGAGTTGCGCACCCGCTTCTGGATCGCCACTTCGCTGCACCGGGATCCCAACAACTACGTCTATTACGGCAACGAGCAGGGGCAGTTCATCGGCCTCTACCGGCACTCGGAGAGCGAGGGCGAGCTGCGCTTCAAGCAGTTCGAAGGCGAGACCCGGACCATCTTCCGCTTTACCGGCATCGACGGCTACCTGGATTTCAGCTCGCGCGAAAAACGCATCTACGACCCACGGACGCGCCCCTGGTACCAGGCCGGGCACAACGCCGAGAGCCACACCTGGACCTCGGTCTACATCGATTTCCGCACCGCGGACCTGGTCGCCACGCGGGCGCGCCGGGTGCTCGACGACAAGGGTCAGTTCGCCGGCGTGGTGGCGACCGACGTGCTGCTGCGGGACCTCAACGACTTCATCGGCCGGCTGGACATCTCCCGCAACGGGCTGGCCTTCATCATCGAGCCGAACGGCGAACTGATCGCCTCGTCCTCGAGCCCGAACGTGCGCTTCCAGCCCGACGGGACGCCGACCCGGGTCAACGCCATGGACAGCGGCGACGCGCTGATCGAGCGGGCCTACGAGGTGATCCGGGACGCCAGTGCGGCGATGGGCGGGAATTTCGGCGGTCCGGTGGCGCGCACGCTGGCAGGGCCCTCCGGCGACGCGGTCTATATCGCCTTCGACCGCATCAAGGACGATGCCGGCCTGGAATGGATCACCGCGGTCGTGGTGCCGCGCAGCGACTTCATGCACGGCGTCAGCGAAAGCCTGCTGCTGGTGGCGGTGGCCGGCGTCGTCGCCGCCGTGCTGGCGCTGTTCATCGGCATGCGGGTGGTGGAATGGGTGGCCCGCGACCTGCGACGTCTCGCCGATGCGGCACAGCGGCTCGGCGACGGCGAGAGCCTGCCGCCGCTCGGCATCGACCGTCAAGACGAGATCGGCGACCTGGCGCGCAGTTTCGAGATCATGCAGCACCACCTGCGTACCGACCGCCTGACCGGGCTGGTCAACCGTGGGGCCTTCGTGCGGGAACTGGAGCGGCGCATCGCCCAGCGCCAGGCATCCGGCCGCAAGGGCGACGGCTTCGCGGTGCTGTTCGTCGATCTGAACCGCTTCAAGCAGGTCAACGATGCGCTCGGCCACGACGTCGGCGACAAGGTCCTGATCGAGGTCGCCCAGCGCATCGCCGGCAAGGTTCGCAGCGAAGATCTCGTTGCCCGCTACGCCGGCGACGAATTCGTCGTGCTGCTCGATTCGGTCGATGCCGCCGACGACGCGATGCGCGTGCGGGCGACGATCGAGTCGGCGCTGTCGCGGCCCTACGGCGGCGGCGAGGCCCAGACCCTCTCGCGCATCGGCTTCGGCGGCGCGGTCGGCGTCGCCTTCTATCCGCGCGACGGGGATTCGGCGGAGGAACTCGTCCGCCACGCGGACCGGGAAATGTACGTGCGCAAGTTCGCGTCGCGCGGCAAGCCGGCACAAAGCGGAGGGCGCTGAACGGGCCCGTCGCCGGATCGCGGCCGGCGGATGCCGGCGAACCCTAATGGGTGGTCAGGAAGCACTCGCTGGGGGCGGCGGGCGCCGCCTCTTCCCGGCGTTCCAGGACGATGGCGTGGCGTTGGCCGGTCGGAGCCTCGGTCGATGGCGGATGGTAGATACCACCGCTGTGATCCCTCGCCAGAGCGCCGTCCAGCCAGGTGACCCGGCGGCTGTCCGGATCGTAGGCATAGCGCGCCGCGTCTTCACCCTGGAAGCGATAACTGCCGTCGGCGGCCAGGTCGAACCAGGCGGTGACCGCGTAGCTGGGGGGCTGGTAGCAGCGGTAGCGGCCGGCGGGAAGCGCCTCGCCGGCGGCGGACGCGACGGCCGGCAGCGCGGCGAGCAGCGCGGCCAGCGCGCGGAGGAAGTTGCGACGGATCATGGTGGCGATGCGATTGGTGGCCGGGCAAGGATACTACGCGGCGGGCGAACGGGCCCGCCGGCTGCCGCGAGGGCGGACGGCGGGCGCGGGGACTCGGCTCAGCCGAGGATTTCGGTGATGTTGTTGCGCATCTTCAGGTCGGATTCGAACTCGACCAGGTCCAGGCCCAGCGCGTCGCGCGCCGACACCATGCCGACCGGCCGCCCGTCGGACACCACCGGCACGTGGCGGTAGCCGTTTTCGTACATCAGATGCAGGGCACTGCGAAACGACTTGTCGGCTTCGATGGCCTGCGGATCCGCGGTCATGACCTCCGACAGGCGTGTCTGCGCCGGATCGACGCCTGCGGCGATGACCCGGTACAAGGCATCGCGCTCGGTGAAGATACCTACCAGCCGCTCGCCTTCGACTACCAGCAGCGCGCCGATGGAGCGCTCGCGCATGCGCTCGGCCGCTGCCAGGACCGAATCGGTCGGCTTGGCGGTGGTGATGGTCTGGTCGCGAACGATGTCGGAAATCGGCCGATTGGGCATGCTGTCATCCTCCGTTTGTAATTGTCTGTGAAACGATGATCTTATTCGGCACCCGGGCCCAGCCGCCAGCGTATGGAAAACGTTCCGCTCGGGCCCGTTCAGGCCAGGTCGGCGGGCAGCACGGTTCGCAGCACGGTCTGCGTCTCGCCCCGGCGCACGCGGTTGCTGAACCACCACAGCGCCCCTTTCTTGACGCTCCAGTCGGCCTCCGAGCCGGACAACAGCAGGGCCGCGAGCCGACCCAGCGTCGGCTGATGGCCGACGATCAGCACCGCGCCGGCGGCGTCGGGCCAGCCGCAGGCCGCGATCAGGTCGGCCACGCCGGCATCGGTGCCGAGCCGCCGGTCCACCCGGTAGTCGGCGGTGAAGGCTTCGGCCGTCATCCGCGTGCGCCGGGTCGGGCTGACCAGCACCTGCAGCTTGGGCGGCCGGTGCAGGTCGAGCCAGCGGGCCATCCGGCGCGCCTGGCGCTGGCCTCGCTCGCTCAGCACGCGGTCGTTGTCGGGCAGACCGTCGATCGCTTCGGCATGCCGCCACAGCATCAGGTCCATCGTCGTTTCCTCCTGCATCATGGGCGGTCCGGCATGCTCGGCGGCGCATGTTGCGCCATCGTTACGGGGGGCGCCGCCCGCGCAAATTCTTACGCGCCGGCGATCGAATCGCGGCCGCCGGCGGGCCAATATAATGACGGCTTTTGCCAACGGGAAGACTCATGTCCATCCTAGTCTGCGGTTCGCTCGCGTTCGACACGATCATGGTGTTCGGTGATCGCTTTCGCAATCACATCCTGCCGGACCAGATCCACATCCTGAACGTGGCCTTCCTGGTGCCCGACATGCGGCGCGAGTTCGGCGGTTGTGCCGGCAACATCGCCTACAACCTGAGCCTGCTCGGCGGCGATGCGCGCATCATGGCGACCGTCGGCGACGACGCGGCGACCTATCTCGAGCGACTCGATGCGCTCGGCCTGAGCCGCGCCCACGTGCGCCAGGTGGCAGGCAGCTTCACCGCCCAGGCCTTCATCACGACCGATCTGGACGACAACCAGATCACCGCCTTCCATCCGGGCGCGATGGGCTTCTCGCACCACAACCGGGTTTCCGATGCCGACGGCATCCGGCTCGGCATCGTCGCGCCGGACGGGCGCGACGGCATGCTCGAGCACTGCCGGCAGTTTGCCGCGGCCGGCATCCCGTTCGTCTTCGACCCGGGGCAGGGCCTGCCGATGTTCTCGGGCGAGGAGTTGCTGGACTGCGTGCGGCTGGCCAGCTATTGCACCGTCAACGACTATGAGGCGCGCATGCTGTGCGACAAGACCGGACTGTCGCTGGAGCAATTGGCGGAACGCGTCGACGGCCTGGTGGTGACCCGTGGCGGCGAGGGTTCGCGGCTCTATGCCGGCGGTGAACGGATCGAGGTTCCCTGTGTCGAAGCCGATGCGCTGGTCGATCCCACCGGTTGCGGCGACGCCTACCGCGCGGGACTGCTGTACGGCATCGCCAACGGCATGCCGCTGCTGCGTTCGGCGCGGCTGGCGGCGGTCATGGGGGCTATCAAGATCGCAAGCCGCGGCGGGCAGAACCACGCGTCCGGGCGCGACGAGATCGCCGCACGCTATGCGGCAGCTTTTGGAGAATCACCATGGTGAGGGCTCGAGTTTCACGTCTTGGCCAGGCACTGCTGCCGGCCCTGCTGCTCGGTGCGGTGGCCGGCTGTGCGTCCGATCTGGGCGGCGGCAGCTACGAGCGCGGTGAAGCACGCGGTGTGATGAATGTCCGCTTCGGCGAGGTGACCACGGTGCGCCCGGTGCGGCTGGAGGGCACCGATTCCGGCGTCGGCCCGCTGTCCGGCGCGGCCGTCGGCGGCATCGCCGGCAGCTCGGTCGGCGGCGGCAAGGGCTCGGCGATCGCGACCGTCATCGGTGCGGTGGCCGGCGGCCTGGCCGGCGCCGCGATTGAGGGCAATGCGACGCGCAAGCCGGGCGTCGAGATCACCGTCAAGCTCGACAACGGCCAGTACATCGCGGTGGTGCAGGAGGACGGCGGCGAGAACTTCCGGCTCGGCGAGCGGGTGAGGATCCTGGACGGGCAGGGCAATACGCGGGTGGCCCGCTAGGCACCGCGCTCAGGGGTAGAACGCATAGACGCGGTAGCCGACCGGCTTCAGTTCGGTCGCCGCGAACGGGATGTCGGCCTCGAGCCGGGCGCCCGCCTCGAACGCTTCGTCGCCGCTGCCGGGCTTCCAGTCGCGTGGCGCGATGACCCGCCGCGCGATGGCCCGGTCCCTGGCATCGGTCAATGTCAGTTCCAGGTGCGGCAGGGCCTGCTGGAACGGCGCCCGGTTCTCGATCGTCGTGCGCAACACGTACAGGCCGGGCCGGCGCTCGTCCGGCTGCAGGTCGGAGGCGCCGATCGCGATGTAGCCGGACTCGCGCGGCAACGGCATGTCGCAGCCCAGGCTCGCGCACAGCGAACGGTAGAGGGGCTGCGATTCCGGCACGATCTGGACGATCGAGTTGCGGAACAGGATCACCGACTGGGCCACCAGGATCGTCGCCAGCATGCCGATGCCGAGGCCCCACAGCGCCGGGCGCCGCGATTCGGGCTCGTCCAGAGCGAAGTCGTCCGGCTGGCCGGCGAGCGAAGCATCGGCACCGGGCGGGGGCGGCAGCGTGGCGGCGCTGGCCGGGGTGCCGCTGCCCGCCGCGTCGTCGTCCTCGGTTTCCGCCGCCCGCAGCGGCAGCGGCGTGGCTTCGATCGGCTCGGGCCGAGCCGGCGTGCGGGCCGTGTCGTCGTCGGCTGCCGGCAGGTTTGCGGTGGCCGGTTGCGCCGCCGCGGCGGTGTCGCCGAGTTCGGTCGGCTCCTCGAACGGGGCCGCATCCGGCTCCGCTTCGTCCCAGGTGGAGGCCGGCACCGGGGCAGGGGCCTGCTCATCGGCCGCCGGCGGGGATTCCGATTCATCCTCGGCCGGCGTGGGAAAGATGAAGTCGATGCTGAATTCGTCGTCCCGCGCCGGCGTGTCCCCGCCGGCCACGCCGCCGTCGGCGGACGGAGCAGCCGGCTCGTCGCGGGGTGGTTCGATTTCGTCGATCGTGAAATGCAGTCCGCTGTCGTCGGCCGCCGGCGCCTGGTCCGGCGCGTCAGCCGCGGCGGGCAGCTGGAAGTCGAGATCGAAAGCGCCGCCTTCGTCGGCCTCGCGCGCCGCCGATCCATCTTCGGCCGCGGGCGTGTCGGCGCGCGGTTCGCGTCGCTGCCAGGCGAAGCCGTCGATGTAGAGCTCGGTCACCTCGTCGTCGCTGGCGCCGATCGGCAGTGCCTGCTGCGCGTCCGGCACGGTCTCCTCGAGCACGAACAGCGGCGCCGAGTCCTTGTCCTGTTCGCCCGCCGCTTCCGGTTCGGGGGCGTTTCCCTCGTCCGGCGCCGGCGCGGGGAAGTCCACGTCGAGGTGGAAATCCGGCGCCAGCGGCTCGGGCGGCGGCATCTCCGGCGCCGGCCGTTCCTCGCGCTGCTCCAGGTCCTCCAGCCGGACCGGCGTGCGGCCGTCCTCCTCGAGCAGCGCTTCGAGCGCGTTGAACGGCTTGCCGCAGTGGCCGCAGCGGACCCGCCCCTGTCGCATGCGCAGCTGCTCGGGACGGATCCGGAAGCCGGTGCGGCAGTGCGGGCAGCGGGTCAGCATCATGGCCGGCGGCCTTCCAGCCGGACCCAGCCTTCGTCGGTCGCTCCGACCCTCAGCACGAGCCACGGCGCGTAGGCGTCGATGACCTGGCCGGCCTGGCTCTCCAGCACGCCCGACAGCGCCAGCCGCCCGCCCGGCGCCACGCAGCCGGCGATCGCCGGCGCCAGCGCGCACAGCGGGTTGGTCAGGATGTTGGCGACGACGAGCGGGAAGTGCTCGCCCACCGGTCGGTCGGACTGGCGCAACTCGATCGCGACGCCGTTGCTGCGCGCGTTCTCGCGCGCGGCCTCGATGGCCTTGTCGTCGATGTCGACGCCGACCACCCGGCCGGCGCCGAAACGCGCCGCGGCGATGGCCAGGATGCCGGAGCCGCAGCCGTAGTCGAGCACCTGGTCGCCGGCCCGGACCTCTTGCTGCAGCCAGTTCAGGCACAGCCGGGTGGTCGGGTGGCTGCCGGTACCGAAGGCCATGCCCGGATCGAGGCGGATGTTGACGGCCGCCGGATCGGGCGGCTCATGCCAGGACGGCACGATCCACAGCCGTTCGCCGATCCGGATCGGCTCGAACTGGCTTTGCGTCAGCTGGACCCAGTTCTGCTCGGCGAGCTCCTCGACCGTGAACTCGGGCGCCCGCTCGAAGCCCGCCTCGGCGGCGGCCGCCGCGATCGCTTCGGCGACGTCGGTGGACGGCTCGAACAGCGCGCTGACCCGGCTGCGATCCCACAGCGCGGTCGGCTCGCTGCCGGGTTCGCCGAACTGCGGACGTTCGGCGGCGGTGCCGGCATCGGCGTCGTCGATGCCGACGGTCAGCGCACCGTGCGCCATCAGCGCCTCGGACAAGGCCTCGGCCCGGTCCGCGTCCGCCAGCATCGTCGCCGAGAGCCACACCGCCTCAGTCCTTCAGATTGCCCAACTGGCTGGCCAGCTTCTGCTCCAGGTAGTGGATGCTGGTGCCGCCGCCCGCGAAGCCGCCGTCCTGCATCAGTTCCTGGTGCAGCCGGATGTTGGACTTGATGCCTTCGATCACCATTTCCGACAGCGCGATGCGCATCCGGCGGATGGCCTGCTCGCGGCTGTCGCCGCCGGCGATCAGCTTGCCGATCATCGAGTCGTAGTGCTGCGGCACCGTGTAGCCGTTGTAGGCGTGCGAATCGACGCGGATGCCGGGCCCGCCCGGCATGTGCCAGTTCGTGATGCGGCCGGGGCAGGGCGTGAACTTGAACGGGTCCTCGGCGTTGATGCGGCACTCGATGGCGTGCCCCTTGAAGACGATGTCCTTCTGCTTCAGCCACAGCTTCTCGCCGGCCGCGATGCGCACCTGGGCCTGCACGATGTCCACGCCGGTGATCAGTTCGGTCACCGGATGCTCGACCTGTACGCGGGTGTTCATCTCGAGGAAGTAGAACTCGCCGTTCTCGTACAGGAACTCGAAAGTGCCGGCGCCGCGATAGCCGATCTTGCGGCAGGCCTCGGCGCAGCGTTCGTCGATCTTGGCGATCACCTTGCGGTCGATGCCGGGGGCGGGCGCCTCTTCGATCACCTTCTGGTGGCGGCGCTGCATCGAGCAGTCGCGTTCGCCCAGATGGACGGCGTTGCCGTGCTCGTCGGCCAGCACCTGGATTTCCACGTGGCGCGGATTCTCCAGGTATTTCTCCATGTACACGACCGGATTGCCGAATGCGGCCTCGGCCTCGGTCTTGGTCGTCGTGACCGCGTTCAACAGCGCCGCGGCGGTGTGCACGACCCGCATGCCGCGGCCGCCGCCGCCGCCGGCGGCCTTGATGATGACCGGATAGCCGATGGCCTTGGCGATGCGCACGATCTCCTTCGGATCGTCCGGCAGCGCACCTTCCGAGCCGGGCACGCACGGCACGCCGGCCTCCCTCATGGCGTCCTTGGCGGACACCTTGTCGCCCATCAGCCGGATCGTGTCGGCGCGCGGCCCGATGAAGACGAAGCCCGACTGCTCGACGCGTTCGGCGAAATCGGCATTCTCGGACAGAAAACCGTAGCCCGGGTGGATGGCCTCGGAGTCGGTGACCTCGGCGGCCGAGATGATGGCCGGCACGTTCAGGTAGCTCTTCGCCGAGGAGGCCGGGCCGATGCACACCGACTCGTCCGCCAGCTTGACGTACTTGGCTTCGGTGTCGGCCTCCGAATGCACGGCAACGGTGCGTATGCCGAGTTCGCGGCAGGCGCGCAGCACGCGCAGCGCAATCTCCCCCCGGTTGGCGATCAGGATCTTCTCGAACATGGCCATGCGCTCAGCCGACCACGAACAGCGGCTGGCCGTATTCGACCGGCTGGCCGTTCTCGACCAGGATGGCCTTGACCACGCCGGCGACCTCGGAATCGATCTCGTTCATCAGTTTCATCGCCTCGATGATGCCCAGCGCTCCGCCGACCGCCACCGAGTCGCCGACCTCGACGAAAGGCTTCTCGCCCGGCGCGGAGGCGCGGTAGAAGGTGCCGACCATCGGCGAAGTGACCACGTGGCCTTCCGGCAGCGCGTCTTCGGCGGGCGCCTCGGCCGTTGCGGCCGGCGCGCTTCCGAGCGACAGCGGCGCGGCCGTCAGCGCCGGCGCATGAACCATCGCCGGCGCCGCGGCGACCTGCTGACCCAGGTGCTTGGCGATGCGAACCTTTTCCTCGCCTTCGGTGACTTCCAGCTCGGAAATGCCCGACTCCTGTACCAGGTCGATCAGTTTCTTCAGCTTGCGCAGATCCATGACGGTTCTCCAAAAATGTTCGCGGCGCCGTCGGGCGCCGTGGTGTTATTCGCTTGTCAGCTGCGCGAGTACGAACTCGAGTGCGGCCATGTAGCCATGGGCCCCGAGTCCGCAGATGACGCCGACCGCCTTGTCGGAGAAGTACGAGTGCTGGCGGAACGGCTCGCGCGCGTGGATGTTCGACAGGTGCACCTCGACGAAGGGGATCGAGACGCCCGCCAGGGCATCGCGGAGCGCGACGCTGGTGTGGGTGTAGGCAGCCGGGTTGATGATGACGAATTCGACCCCTTCGGCCGCGGCGGCCTGCACGCGGTCGATCAGCTGTCCTTCGTGGTTGCTCTGGAACGACTCGATCTGGATGCCCGAGGCACGCGCCCGGCTTTCCATCGCGGTATGGATGTCGGCCAGCGTCGTGCGTCCATAGACCTCTGGTTCGCGGGTTCCGAGCAGGTTAAGATTCGGCCCGTGCAAGACCAGCACACGTGGCGGTTCGATTGCTTCGGCTCCCGATTTCTTCTTGCGATTTGTGCGCATGATCGGCGAAGTTTGCCGCAAAACGCTGCAACTTGTCCAGTCGGGGTCCTCGCCCGCGGACCCCGCCCTAGCCGCGCAGCATGCGTTCCAGCGAGGCTCTCAGCCGATCGCCGTTCATCGGCCCGAGCTGACGCAGCCGGACCTGGCCCCGGCCGTCCACGATCAGCGTGAACGGCAGTGCCATCGACGCATTGCCGAGCGAGGACATGATCGGCAGCGAGCCGGTGCCGGCCACCAGCAGCGGGTAGGGCACGTTCCGGTCGCGGCCGAAGCGCGCGATGTTGTCGGCCGTGTCGACCCCCAGGCCGACGAACTGCACGCCGCGCGCGGCGTACTCCTGGCTGACCGCCGCGAAGTCCGGAATCTCCTTGCGGCACGGCGTACACCAGGTGGCCCAGAAATTGACCACCAGCAGCTTGCCGCGCCACTGCTCCAGCCGCTGCGGACGGCCTTCGGCGTCGGCAAACGTGAGCGCATAGAACTGCTCGCTGCTGAGCGCCGTCGCCTCGGCCACCGCATCGCCGCCCGCGAGCGGCAGCGGCGGCGGGCCGCCGGCGCTGATCCAGCCGGCCAGGCCGGCCGCCACGAGCAGCGCGAGCACCAGCGCGCGTTGCTTCCAGCGCGTCATGGGGCCGGATCCGGCACCGGCTTCAGCAGCGCTTCGACGGCGGCCGGGCGGGCCCGGTCGACCCCCTTGCGGGCCACCCGCTCCAGGTCGCTCGGGTAGATCGACAGGCGCACCGGTACCTCGAGCCAGTCGAACGTGAGCACCGCCTCCGGTGCGTCGGGACCTTGCCGGCGCACCTCGCGATGCTCGTAGCGCAGGCCGGTATTGAGGAAGAAGATCTCCACGTCCTTGGCGCTGTCGGCGAACAGGTCGATGTCGATCTGCGAGAAGCGGCCCGCGGTGCCGTCGAGCACGCCGCCGGTCAGGTAGGGGCGGAAATCGTCCAGCCGGCGCATCAGGTCGACCGCCGCCAGCCGCATCTCGTGCAGCCGCTCCTCGTGCTCTTCGTCCTGGTACAGCGCCTGCCAGGCGCGCAGTTCCGCTTCCACCTCGGCATTGGTCGGCAGTGCCTCGGTCTCGCTGGCCCCCAGTTGGCGGGCCGCCTTGCGCTTGGCGAAGCCGTAGTCCTGGATGCCGTCCTCGGCCATCATGCGGGCCGCCAGTGCCGCGATCTCCCGACGCAGCAGGCTGGAGCGATGGGTCGAGCCGCGGTGGTTCATCGGGCACCTCTCCGCCATCGTTTAGAATTGGCGCCCATTCTACACAGCCGCGCCGGAGCGCCGCCAAAATGCGGCGCGGGCGATTCGGGCGCGGCCCCCGGAGCGCCGATGCACATTCACATCCTCGGGATCTGCGGCACCTTCATGGGCGGTATCGCGTTGCTGGCCCGCGCGGCCGGACACACCGTCACCGGTTGCGACGCGAACGTCTACCCGCCGATGAGCAGCCAGCTCGAGCAGCAGGACATCCGCCTGATCGAGGGCTACGACCCGGCCCAGTGCGGCATCGGCGCCGAGCTGTTCGTCGTCGGCAACGCCATCTCGCGCGGCAACCCGCTGCTGGAGGAGATCCTCGAGCGCGGCCTGCCCTATGTGTCCGGTCCGCAGTGGCTGGCCGAACACGTGCTCGCCGGCCGCTGGGTGCTGGCGGTGGCCGGCACCCACGGCAAGACCACCACCACCTCGATGCTGGCCTGGATGCTGGAGGATGCCGGCCTGGCGCCGGGCTTCCTGGTCGGCGGCGTGCCGGGCAACTTCGGCCTCTCGGCGCGCCTCGGCGATTCGCCGTTCTTCGTCATCGAGGCCGACGAATACGACACCGCGTTCTGCGACAAGCGCTCGAAATTCGTCCATTACCGCCCGCGCACCGCGATCCTGAACAACCTGGAGTTCG
>JBNLET010000233.1:0-17605 GCA_050305135.1 Rhodocyclaceae bacterium
GTCGGCGCGTTGCGCGACGGCCTTCGAGGCCTCGGTTTCGGTGTCGCGCGGCGCCGCTTCGCAGCGCACGTGACGCTGTTCCGCAAGGCCACGACATTGGAGGCGGCGCCGGCGCCGCGGCTGCTCTGGCGCTGCCGCGACGTGGTGCTGGTGGCCTCGACGCTGCAGCCGGGCGGCGCCCGCTACGAGGTGTTGCAGCGCTTCCCGCTCGCCGGCGCCGACCGCTAGCGTAGTGTTGTTCGCAGGCGTCCGAGGCCGGCTGAAGCCGGCCCCGGGAAACAGACTTCGCTCCGGCTCGTAGGGCCGGCTTCAGCCGGCCAGCGGCGCTTGAATTCCGCCTGATCCTAGGCTCCGCCAAGATCGAAAAACTTCACTAGCCGCTATAGTGCGGGCAGGAGGTGAGACGATGGGACATGCCCGGAAGCTGGCCACGTCGGCGGCTGCCCTGACGCTTGCGGCGGCCGCGCCGGCCTTCGGCTGGGAGCTGGCGGGCGACAAGGAGGTCGTGCTGCACGGCCGGGACGGCAGCAGCGTGCGCATTGCCCGCGTGCATTTCGAACCGGCCGGCGACTCGGTGCGCTTCGAGCTGCAGATGGATCACGCCCGCTTCAAGGACTTCTTCCTGTCGATGAAGGAGTTCAAGTGCCTCGAGACCAGCGGCGAGATCCAGTGCCACGTGCCGTACCCCTACGCGAATCCGGCCACCGTCCGCCGCGAGGATCTGCGCTGGCTGGAGCATTCGCTGCTGTTCCTGTTCAAGTCGCCGAAGGATTTCGGCGCCAAGCTGTGGAACGGCATCTACTACCGGCTCGAGGACGACGGCGAGGGCCTGGTGGGAACGCCCTACGCGGTGGACCTGAACCTGATCGGGGCGCCGCCGGCAGACCCGGACCAGCCGCCGTACAGTGTCGACGAGAATCCTGAGTATCCGGAGGGCTCGCGCTGGTTCGGGCGCCTGACGATCCGCTGAGCGCGCGAGGCCCGCATCAAAAAGGGGTGCCGGCGGCACCCCTTCCTTGCTCCGCGTCTTGCGGTGCTACAGGAAGATGCAGGAAGACAGTCGTTCCTTGAGCTGCGACTCGGAAGCCTTGGTGTAGTCCTTCTCGAAGCGGTCCGACACCAACTGCGCGGTCGGGCCGTCGATGGTGGCGTTCAGCATGCCCATGAAGGCGGGCGGCGCGACCAGGATCGCCCGTCCGAACGCATTGCGGTTGCGTCCGGCGTAGAACTCGCGTGCAATCTCTTGCGCGAAGCTCTTGGCGGCGTGTTCCTTCGGCGCGGTCGCCGGTTCATAGCTACCGTCGCCGTGACCGGTCCCGCTTCGGTCGGTGACCAGATCGGCGTTCTTCTGCCGGCTCTCCGGGTGGACCAGTTCCTTCACCAGCTTGAGCCCTTTGTTCGGGCCCAGGTTCGCGTACAGCTTTGCCAGGCTGGCGTTGGCAACCAGTATCCAGGTGATGGCCATAGAGTCGTCCTCCGAGTGGATTTCGTTCGCGCTCGACCTCGGGCGCAGGGGCATCCCCGTTACCGCCCTGACGGCAAACGCGATTTCAGGTTAGAGGAGGAAATCCGGCTCGGCAAATCGGCTGCGGCAGGCCGCCCCGGGTGGCGCCGGCGTGCGCCAGCAGTGCCGGGACGGAGCCCCGCTCGAACCGGTTTGTTTCAATAGACGCCCGGCGCATCGAGCTCGCCGCGCCCCGGCTCGGGCGAGGCGCTAGCCGCGCGATCCGTTGTCCATGTGCCAGCGCCTTGCCACCACCGCGGCCTCGCCCTCCGCGGTGTCGATGCCGTAGAGGTCGGCGAGCAGGCCGTAGACCTTCGGATATTCGGCCCGCAGCCGCAGCGGCATCAGGAAGAAGGCTTCCGACAGCACCGCGTAGAACTCCGCCGGCGACTCCGCGGCGTACGGGTCGATGGCGGTGTGCTCGCCGCCGTCCACCCGCTGCACGAAGTCGTCGTAGGCGCGCTCGAAGCACGAACACCATTCGGCGGCGTCCATGCCGGCCGGCAGCAGCGGCAGGCCGTCGGCCTCGCCGTTGACCATGTCGAGCTTGTGGGCGAATTCGTGGATCACCACGTTCAGCGCTTCGCTGCGCTCGTCGCTCGGGAACCACGACAGCAGCACCGGTCCGCCCTGCCAGGCCTCGCCCAGGGCCGCCTCCTGGTATTCATGCACCACGCCGGCCTCGTCCACGACGCTGCGCGGGATGACGAAGTCTCCCGGATAGACCACGATGCCGACCCAGCCGCGATACGAGGCGCTGCCCAGGCGCAGGATCAGCAGCGCGGCCTGCAGTGCGATCGACAGCATCATGCGGTCGTCCACCTCGACGCCGTGGGCACCGTGGAACTCCTTGTCGCGCAGGATCTCGGTGGCCAGCAGGCGCAGGCGCGGGTACAGCTCGGGCGGGATGAATTCGAAGAACGGCAGGTCGGATTCGATCCACTGCCAGACCTCTTCCTCGACCCGGGGGTCGTCCCGGCGCGCGCCCTGGAAGAGTTTCTGCAGGCGGAACATCAGGCCGCCCTCCGGGTGTTCATCGTGATGCCGGCAAAGATCAGCGCGATGCCGGCGAAGTGGTACCAGGCCGGCCGCTCGCCGAGGAACAGCGCTGCCAGGCCGGTGCCGAAGGCCGGCATCAGGTGGATGAACAGCGCGCCACGGTTTGCGCCGACCGCGGCCACCGCGCGATTGTAGAAGACGTAGCCGAGAAAGCCCGGGAAGACGCCGGTATAGATCACGCCGGCAATCGAGCCGCCGCTTACGTTCATGCGTGCGCCGGCCAGGTATTCGCCGAGCGCGGCCGGCAGCAGCGCCGCCAGCCCGACCAGCGTGAAGGCCGCCAGCATCACCATCGGGTCGAGTCCGGCCGGCCGGTACTGCAGCCCGACCGTGTACAGCGCCCAGGTCATCACCGCCACCAGCATCCACAGGTCGCCGCGATTCAGCGGCAGCCCGAGCAGCAGGTCCGGTTGGCCGCGGCCGACGATCAGCAGCACGCCGAGCATCGACACCAGCACGCCGGTCGCTTCGAGGCCGCGCAGGCGCTTGCCGAAGAACAGCCAGGACAGCGCGATCGTGACGATCGGGACGAAGGAGTTCAGCAGCGAGGCGTTGGTCGCGGTGGTGTCCTGCAGCGCCAGGTAGGCGAAGGTGTTGAAGCCGCCGACGCCGAGCAGGCCGAGCAGCAGCATCGCCGGCCAGGCCTTCCGCATCGCGTCGATGTGGCCGGATTCGAGCCTGCGCCAGGCCAGCGGCAGCGTCAGCGCGAACGCGATCAGCCAGCGCAGCAGCGCCAGCAATAGCGGCGGCACGTCCTCGCGCAGGCCGCGCCCGGTCACCATGTTGCCGGACCAGAACAGCACCGTCAGCGAGAGCAGCAGATAGGGGTGGGTCAGAAATGCGGGCATCGGTCGGGTCGCCAAATGCCGATTATCGTCGACGCTGGGATCCGCGGCACTGTGGGATAATTCGCGCCATGGTTTCCGTCACCCATTCGCTGGCCTCCGCCGACGACGAGGCCTGCCTGTCGTTGCTCAGCGAAGGCTTGTCGAGCGACGACGTGCGCCGCATCGAGGAAGCCTTCGCCTGGGCGCGCCAGATCTACGGCGAGAGCGTACTCGGTACCGGCGAATCCACCTGGAGCCATGCGGTGGGCATGGCACTGGTTTCGGCTTCGCTGAAGCTCGACGCCGATGCGCGCCTGGGCGCGGTGCTGTTCGCGATTCCGCAGCACGACGGCGGCAGCGTGGAGGAGGTCGAGCAGCGCTTCGGCGCCCACGTGGCGATGCTGATCAGCGGCTTGCGGCGGCTGAACGGCCTGCGCATGCTGACGCGCCATGCCGGCAAGTACAGCGCGCCGGCCGAGATCCGCGCCCAGACCGAAACGCTGCGCAAGATGCTGCTGGCAATGGTCGAGGACATCCGGGTGGTGCTGCTGCGGCTGGCCTCCCGCACCCAGACGCTGCGCTACCTGACCGACCACCCGGGCGAAGCGCGCCAGCAGGTGGCGCGAGAGAGCCTGGACATCTACGCGCCGCTGGCCAACCGGCTCGGCATCTGGCAGATCAAGTGGGAGATGGAGGATCTGTCCTTCCGTTTCCTCGAGCCGGAGACCTACAAGCGCGTCGCCAAGATGCTCGACGAACGGCGCTCGGAACGGGAGCAGTTCATCGAGACCTCGATGCAGCGCCTGCGCTCGGAACTGGGCAAGGTCGGCATCAAGGCGGAGATCTACGGCCGGCCCAAGCACATCTTCAGCATCTACAACAAGATGCGTGCGAAGAAGCTTGATTTTTCTCAGGTTTATGATGTGCGCGCGCTGCGCGTCCTGGTGCAGGACATCAAGGACTGCTACGCGGTGCTCGGCATCGTGCACCAGCTGTGGACGCCGATCCACCAGGAGTTCGACGACTACATCCTGAAGCCCAAGGGCAACAACTACCAGTCGCTGCACACCGCGGTGCTGGCCGGCGACGGGCGCGCGCTGGAGGTGCAGATCCGTACCCACGAGATGCACCACCACGCGGAACTCGGCATCGCCGCCCACTGGCGCTACAAGGAGGGTTCCGGCCCCGGCGGCAGCGCCTACGACGACAAGATCGCGCTGCTGCGCAATCTCTTGTCGTGGCGCGACGAGGTGACCGATTCGACGCACTGGGTCGAGCAGTTCAAGCGCGCCTCGCTGGACGACATGATCTACGTGCTGACGCCGCAGGGCAGGGTGATCGACCTGCCGCGCGGCGCCACGCCGGTCGATTTCGCCTACCGGCTGCACACCGACGTCGGCCACCGCTGCCGCGGCGCGAAGGTGGACGGCCACCTGCTGCCGCTCAACACCCAGCTCGAGTCCGGCCAGACCGTCGAGATCATCACCGCCAAGGAAGGCGGCCCGTCGCGCGACTGGCTCAATGCGCTGCAGGGCTACGTGCACACCGGCCGGGCGCGGCAGAAGATCAAGCAATACTTCAGCGCGCAGGAAGAGAAGGAGCTGCTGTCGCGCGGCCGCAACGCGGTGGTGCGCGAGATGCAGCGCGAGGGCCACAGCCAGCTCAACATCGACGAGCTGGCGTCGAGGATGGGTTTCAAGAGCGCCGAGGCGATGTTCGTCGCGGTCGGCCGCGGCGACGTCGGTGCCCGCAGCCTGCAGGTGGCGATCCGCGGCGAGAAGCGCGAGCCCGAGCCGCCCCCGCCGGAAATGGTGGTGCACCGCCAGAAGCAGCCGGACAGCGCCGACAAGGTGCTGGTGGTCGGCGTCGGCAAGCTGATGACCTCGCTCGGCCGTTGCTGCCGCCCGGCGCCGCCCGATGCGATCGAGGGCTTCATCACGCGCGGCCGCGGCGTGTCGATCCACCGCATCGACTGCAAGGATTTCATGCACCTGTCGGCCCGCCATCCGGAGCGCGTCGTCAGCGCCGAATGGGGCCACCAGGAGCGGAGCGCAAAGCAGTTCATCTACCCGATGGACGTGCTGGTCGAGGCTACCGACCGGCAGGGGCTGCTGCGCGACATCTCGGACGTGCTGTCGAGCGAGAAGATCAACGTCATCGCCGTCAACACCCGCTCCAAGTCGGGCAAGGCCCACATGCGCTTCACGGTCGAGGTGGGCGGCGTGCCGGCGCTGAACCGCGCGCTGCAGCGGATCCGGTCCGTCGACGGCGTGGAGAGCTCCAGCCGCGCCTGAGCGTGGCGGCGCTCAGGCGGAGAGTTCCTCCAGCAGTTGCCATTGCGCGATCTGCAGCCGGCCACGGGTGGCCCGCTTGCGGTAGCCGCCGTGTTCCTGCAGTTCCCAGGATTGGCCGTTGTCGGTCAGGTAGACGCGCAATCCCTCGCGGATCACGCGCCGCTTCTGGCGCGGATCGAGAATCGGGAAGGCGGTCTCGATGCGGCGGAAGAAGTTGCGGTCCATCCAGTCGGCGCTCGACAGGTAGACTTGGTCCTCGCCGCCGGCACGGAACAGGAAGATGCGGTGGTGCTCGAGGAAGCGTCCGATCACCGAACGCACCCGGATGTTCTCCGACAGGCCCGGCACGCCCGGCCGCAGCGCGCACGGTCCGCGCACGATCAGGTCGATCCGTACGCCGGCCTGCGAGGCCTGGTAGAGCGCCTCGATGGTGCGCGGCTCGAGCAGCGCGTTCATCTTCGCGATGATCCGGCCGCGGCCGCCGGCGGCGGCGATCTCGGCCTCTCGCCGGATCGCGGCGACGACGTTGGCGTGCAGCGTGAAAGGCGCCTGCCAGAGATACTTCAACTGGCCGGCCTGGCCCAGGCCGGTGAGCTGCTTGAAGATCTCGGCCACGTCCTCGCAGATGCCGTCGTGCGAGGTCATCAGGCCGAAATCGGTATAGAAGCGGGTGGTGCGCGGGTGGTAGTTGCCGGTGCCGAGATGGACGTAGCGGCGCAGGCCGGACTCCTCGCGGCGCACCAGCATCAGCATCTTGGCGTGGGTCTTGTAGCCGAACACGCCATACACGACGTGGGCGCCGACCTCCTCCAGCTTGGCCGCCCAGCCGATATTGGCCTCCTCGTCGAAGCGTGCCATCAGTTCGAGTACGACGGTGACTTCGGTGCCCTTCTGGGCGGCGCGGATCAGGTGCTCCATCAGCACCGAGTCGGTGCCGGTGCGATAGACGGTCATCTTGATCGCCACCACGCGCGGATCGTCGGCCGCGGCGCGGATCAGATCGATGACCGGCGCAAAGCTCTGGAACGGGTGGTGCAGCAGCACGTCCTGCTTGCGCAGCACCTCGAACAGATTGCCCTTGCGCTCCAGCGCCTGCGGCAGGCCGGGTTCGAACGGCTGGTACTTGAGGTCGGGGCGGTTGACCCGGTCCGGCACCTGGATCAGCCGCACCAGGTTCACGATGCCCGGCGTCTGGTACAGGTCGGCCCGCGTCAGGCCGAACTGGTGCAGCAGGAATTCGATCATCTGCCCGGAGCAGTTGTCGGCCACCTCCAGCCGGACCGCATCGCCGAAGTGGCGCTGGTGCAGTTCGCCCTTCAGCGTGACGCGCAGATCCTTGACCTCCTCCTCGTCCACGAACAGATCCGAATTGCGCGTGACGCGGAACTGGTAGCAGCCGCGCACCTTCATGCCGGAGAACAGGTCGCCGACGTGGGCGTGCAGGATCGAGGAAAGAAAGACGAAGCCGTGGCCGACGCCGGTGATCTCGGACGGCAGCTGGATGACCCGCGGCAGCGTGCGCGGCGCCTGCACGATGGCAGTGCCCGAGCTGCGGCCGAAGGCGTCGCGGCCATCGAGCTCGACCGCGAAATTGAGGCTCTTGTTCAACAGCCGCGGAAACGGATGGGCCGGATCGAGTCCGATCGGCGTCAGGACCGGCAGCACCTGCCGTTCGAAGAAGTCGGCGATCCAGGCGCGCTGCGCATCGTTCCACTCGGAGCGGCGCATGAAGCGGATGCCTTCGGCCTCCAGCGCGGGCAGGATCTGCTCGTTCAGCAGCGAGTACTGCTCGGCGATGATGCCGTGCACCTCGCGGCTGACCCGCTCGTTGAGCTCGGGCGGCTTGATGCCGTCGCGGTCGGTGCTGCGCGTCAGCAGCCGCATCTGTTCCTTCAGGCCGGCCACCCGCACTTCGAAGAACTCGTCCAGGTTGCTCGATACGATGCAGATGAAGCGCAGCCGCTCGAGCAGCGGCACTCGGGTGTCGGCGGCTTGTGCCAGCACCCGGCGCTGGAACTGCAGCAGCGACAGCTCGCGGTTGATGAAATGGCGCTGTTCGGGCTCGATCTTGGCGACAGGGTCGTTCATGGGCGGCGTCAGGCTGGGGACGACGAAGACTGAACGTCCCAGTTTGCGCTTTCATTGCAGTCGGCGGCAAGCCGCGCCCGCGTACTACGGGTGTAGAATCCAGCGTTTTCGAGGCGGCGCGCCGCACTGCTCCGGGAGCTTCATGACGAGAGAATTGATTGCTGCGGTCGACCTGGGCTCCAACAGCTTCCGGCTGCAGGTCGGGCGCATCATCAACGACCAGATCTACCCGCTCGACGGCATCAAGCAGTCGGTGCGGCTGGCGGCCGGCCTGTCCGGCGACAAGCGCCTCGATGCCGATGCCCAGGAGCGCGCCCTGATCGCGCTGCAGCGCTTCAACGAACGCCTCGGCGGCTTCGAGCCGGACGCGGTGCGGGCAGTCGCCACCAATACGCTGCGGGTTGCCAAGAACGCGCCCGAATTCCTGATCCGCGCCGAGCACGCGCTGGGCTTCCCGATCGAGGTCATCGCCGGCCGCGAGGAGGCCCGGCTGATCTACGTCGGCGTCGCCCACACGCTGCCGGATCCGCACAAGCAGCAACTGGTGGTGGACATCGGCGGCGGTTCGACCGAGTTCATCATCGGCAAGAGTTTCGAGCCGAAGATGCTCGAATCGCTGTACATGGGCTGTGTCGCGTTCAGCCTGCGCTATTTCCCGAACGGCCGCATCGAGAAGCGCGCCATGAAGGAGGCCGAGATCGCCGCGCGGCGGGAACTGCAGCTGATCGCCCACCCCTACCGCGAGGTCGGCTGGGAGGAGGCGGTCGGCTCGAGCGGCAGCGCCAAGGCGCTGATCGAGATCCTCGAGCAGAACGGCCTGGCGGAGGGCGTGATCACCCGCGAAGGGCTGGAGAAGCTGCGTGCGATCCTGCTCAAGGCCGGCTCGCTCGACAAGCTCAACCTGGCCGGTACCAAGAACGACCGCCTGCCGGTGCTGCTCGGCGGCTTCGCGATCATGAGCGCGGTGTTCCGCGAGTTCGAACTGGAGCGGATGCTGTTCTCGGAAGGGGCGCTGCGCCTGGGCGTGCTGTACGACCTGCTCGGCCGCTACCACCACCACGACCTGCGCGACGCCACCGTGGCTGCCTTCCTGCAGCGCTACAAGGTCGAGCTGGCCCACGCCGGCCAGGTGGCGGCGACCGCCCGGGCCCTGTTCGCCGAACTGGAGCCGGACTCGCTCGACGCCGAGAACCTGGACGGCCGCTTCCTGAACTGGGCCGCGATGCTGCACGAGATCGGCGTCTCGGTGGCCCACTCGAGCTACCACAAGCACAGCGCCTACATCCTCGCCAACGCCGACATGCCGGGCTTCTCGCGCATGGACCAGGGGCGGCTGGCGCGGCTGGTGCTGGCCCATCGCGGCAAGCTGGCGCGGGTCGCCGCGATCGATCCGGGCAGCATCGACTGGCCAATGATCCTGAGCCTGCGGCTGGCCGTGGTGCTGCACCGGGCGCGCGACGGGCGCGGCCTGCCGCCGGTGCGGCTGAAGGCCTCCGCCGGCGGCCACGTACTGGTCTGCGACGAGCGCTGGCTGGCCGGCCTGCCTCTGACGGCGGCGACGTTGCGGGACGAAGTCGAGCAATGGGCGGGCATCGGCCGGGCGCTGCAGTTGCGCACCGAGCCCGCGGTGCTGCCGGCCGGCAGCCTGGCTGTGTAGGCCGCCCTCGGCGATGTCGCGCGAGGCACCGCAATCCGCGCCGGCGCTGGCGGTCGAGGACGGCGCGGTGCACCTGTCCGGCGAATGGACGCTGCGTGCGATCGCGCCGGACCTGCGCCGGCTGCGCCGCCAGCTCAATGCGGCGCGCGAGCGGCGGGACTGGGACCTGGCCGGCATCACGCGGCTCGACAACTTCGGCGCCCAGCTGCTGTGGCGCCACTGGCGGCAACGGCGGCCGGAAGGGCTGGCCGGCGCAGCGGCGGTGCTCGACATCATCGAGCGCGTGGCGGCCTCGGGCGAGGGCCGGCTGCCGCGCAGCCGCTGGCATCCGCTGGCGCCGATCGAGCAGCTGGGTGCGCTGCTGCTGGCCGTGCTGGCCCACTCGGCAGACTTCCTGCGGCTGCTCGGACAGCTCGGCATCGACTTCCTCTACCTGCTGCCGCGGCCCGGCCTGTGGCCGTTGAAGGAAATCTCGGCCAACCTGTTCAAGACCGGCGTGCGGGCGATGCCGGTGACGGCGCTGGTGGGCTTCCTGATCGGCATCGTGCTGTCCTACCTGTCGGCGCTGCAGCTGAAGGCCTTCGGTGCCGACATCTTCATCGTCAACATCCTCGGCCTCGGCATCATCCGCGAGCTCGGTCCGGTGCTGGTGTCGGTGCTGGTGGCCGGCCGCTCGGGCTCGGCGATGACCGCCCAGCTGGGCGTCATGCGGGTCACCGAGGAAATCGACGCGCTGGCCACGATGGGCATCTCGCGCCACGTCCGGCTGGTGATGCCGAAGGTCGCGGCGCTGAGCCTGGCGATGCCGCTGCTGGTGCTGTGGGCCAGCGGCGTCGCGATCCTCGGCGGCATGGTGTCGGCCAAGCTGCAGCTCGGCATCGGCTTCATGTTCTTCCTCGACACGCTGCCCAAGGTGGTGCCGCTCGCCAACCTCTACATCGCGCTCGCCAAGGGCGCGGTGTTCGGCCTGATGATCGCGCTGGTGGCCTGCCACTTCGGCCTGCGCGTGCAGCCCAACACCGAGAGCCTGTCGGCCAACACCACGGCCTCGGTGGTGTCGGCGATCACCATGGTGATCCTGCTCGACGCGGTCTTCGCGATCGCCACCCGCAGCATCGGAGTGCCGATTTGACGGCGCCGGTGATCGAACTCGCCGGCATCGTCACGCGCTTCGGCAGGACCGTCGTGCACGACGGCATCGATCTTAGCATCGAGGCCGGCGAAGTGGTCGCCCTGGTCGGCGGATCGGGCAGCGGCAAGACCACGCTGCTGCGCGAGATCGTCGGCCTGCTCAGTCCCACCGCCGGCGAGGTGAGCTTGTTCGGCGAGCCGCTCCATGCCGGCAGTCGGGCCGTGCAGGCCGCGCGACGGCGGCGCTTCGGCATGCTGTTCCAGCACGGCGCGCTGTTCTCGGCGTTCACGGTGTTCGACAACATCGCGTTCCCGCTGCGCGAACTGCGCTGCCTGTCCGAGACCGAGGTGCGCGACGCGGTGATGCTGAAGCTGGCGATGGTCGAGCTGCTGCCGGAGCACGCGCTGCGCATGCCGGCCGAATTGTCGGGCGGCATGATCAAGCGCGTGGCGCTGGCCCGGGCGCTGGCGCTCGAGCCCGAACTGCTGCTGCTGGACGAACCCACCGCCGGCCTCGACCCGGACCGCAGCGCGGCCTTCGTCAGCCTGATCCGCGACCTGCAGGCACAGCTCGGCCTGAGCGTGGTGCTGGTGACGCACGACCTGGACACGCTGGCGGCGCTCTCCAGCCGCATCGCGGTGCTGGCCGAGCGCAGGATTCTGGCCTGCGACGCACTTGACCGTATCATGCAGATCGAGCATCCGTTCATAGAACGATTCTTCCGCTCCGAGCGCAGCCAGCGGGCGCTGGCGAGGGGCCTGGAGAGCATCTGATGGAAAACCGAGCCCATGCCCTGGCGGCCGGACTCTTCATGCTGGCGATGGGCGCCGCGCTGCTCGCGGCGCTGTGGTGGTTCGGCGAGCCGAGCGAACGGCTGAACCGCTATCTGCTCGTCAGCCGCGGCAACATCACCGGCCTCAACGTGGAGGCCCAGGTGCGCTTCCGCGGCATCCAGGCCGGCCGCGTCGAGGCGATCGGCATCGACCCGCAGGATCCGCGCAACATCCTGGTGCGCATCAACATGCGCGAGGATCTGCCGGTCACCGCCGGCACCCGGGCCAGCCTCGGCTACCAGGGCGTGACCGGGCTGGCCTACGTGCAGATCGAGGACAGCGGCGAGAATCCGTCGCCGCTCGCCGCCGCGGACGGCGGGCTGCCGCGCATCGAGCTGCAGGCCGGATTGCTCGACCAGGCCAGCGACGCGGTATTGAACACGCTGGACAGGATCAGCCAGCTGTCCGACCGGCTGACCGAGATCCTCAGCGACGAGAACGTGCATCGGGTCGAGCGGACCCTCGACCGGCTCGAAAAGGCCTCCGCCAACGTGGACCGGACCTTCGCCGAGGCTCCGCGGACGCTGCAGGCGATCCGCGAGGCGGTCGGACCGGAGCAGCTCGGCCTGCTGCCCCGGGTGCTGGAGAATTTCGAGAAGGTGGGGCGCGAGGCGACCCCGGCGATCCGCGACTTCCGCGCCTTGATGAGCAAGCTCGAAGGTACGGCCTACAACTTCAACCGCCTGTTCGACGGGGCCGGGCAGGGCCTGATGACCGGTACGCTGCCGCGGCTGAACGCGCTGCTGCAGGAATTGGCCGACACCTCGCGCCAGATATCGAGCCTGTTCCGCGAGGTCGAAGCGGCGCCGCAGATGCTGCTGCTCGGCCGCGGCCGACAGGCGCCCGGACCCGGCGAAAACGGCTACGAAGGTCCGGTACCGGGCAGCGCGCAGGAGGAGAAACCACGTCAATGAATGTCAGCTCGAGAACGATCGTCCGGATCGCATGCCTTGTCCTGCTGTCCGGCTGCGGCGGCATCGGCACGCTGCCGCAAGCCATCACGCTGCACGATTTCGGACCTCCGGCGGACGTCCGCCACGAGCCGGCTGTGCCGTTGCGGCTGCTGGAGGTGCGCGCACCGAGCTGGCTCGGTTCGTCCGGCATGCAATACCGCTTCGCGAACGAGTCCGACCAGCGGCGCCTGACCTACACTCAGAATCGATGGGTGGCGGCGCCGGCCGAACTGATCCAGACGGCTGCCAGGCGGGCCTTCGATCTGGCCCTGCCGGACGGCGGCGGCTGCCTGCTGAGGATCGAACTGGACGAGTTCAGTCAGATCTTCGACGCGTCGAATGCCAGCCATGGCGAGATCGTGGCGCGCGCACTGCTGATCTCGCCGCGCGCCGATGCCCTGCTGGCCGAAACCCGCCTCAGTGCCCGCGCGGCGGCGCCGACGGCCAATGCCGCCGGCGGCGCGGTGGCGCTGCGGCAGGCGAGCTACACGCTGATCGACGACGTGGCCACCTGGCTCGGGCGTCTCGACCTGACACGGGGGGGCGGCCTGAACACCAAGGAAGCGTGCCGCTAGCAAGGCCTCGGCGGCGAGAAGCAGAGGAGACGTGCGAACAACATGAGCAACCCGATCTATGAAGCCGGCCTCGATCGCAATCCGGCCAATTTCGTCGCGCTGACGCCGCTCAGCTTCATCGAGCGCAGTGCCTGCGTCTTCCCGCACCGGACGGCGGTGGTCCATGGCGACCGACGCTACAGCTGGAGCGAGACCTGCCGGCGGGCGCGCCGGCTGGCCTCGGCGCTGCATCAGCGCGGCATCGGGCGCGGCGAGACGGTGGCCGTCGTGCTGAACAACACGCCGGAGATGTTCGAGTGCCATTTCGGCGTGCCCGGCTGCGGCGCAGTACTGAACACCATCAATACCCGCCTCGATGCCGAGGCCATCGCTTTCATCCTGGACCACGGCGAGGCCCGGGTGCTGATCACCGACCGGGAGTACGCGCGGGCGGTGGGCAAGGCGCTCGAGCTGTGCCGGCGCGAGATGCTGGTGGTGAACGTGGACGACCCGCAATACACCGGTCCGGGCGACCTGCACGGTACGATCGATTACGAGGCCTTGCTGGCCGAGGGCAGCCCCGAGTTCGAATTCGTGCAGCCGCAGGACGAATGGGACGCGATCTCGCTGAACTACACCTCCGGCACCACCGGCAATCCGAAGGGGGTGGTCTACCATCACCGCGGCGCCTACCTGAATGCGATGTCCAACATCGTCAGCTGGGGCATGAAGCCGCATTCGGTCTACCTGTGGACGCTGCCGATGTTCCACTGCAACGGCTGGTGCTTCCCGTGGACGATGGCCGCCAACGCCGGCACCAACGTCTGCCTGCGCCGCGTCGAAGCGCGCCTGATCTTCGATGCGATCCGCGCCGAGGGCGTGACCCACTACTGCGGTGCGCCGATCGTGCATTCGATGCTGGCCAATGCGCCGGCCGAATGGCGCGAGGGCATCGATCACCAGGTGTCGGGACTGGTCGCCGCCGCGCCGCCGCCGGCCGCGGTGATCGAAGGAATGGCCAGGATCGGCTTCGACCTCACCCACGTCTATGGCCTGACCGAGACCTACGGCCCGGCCGCGGTGTGCGCCAAGCACGAGGAATGGGCCGAGCTGCCGCTGCACGAGCAGGTGCGGCTGAACGGTCGCCAGGGCGTGCGCTACCACGCCCAGGAAGCGATCACCGTGATGGACCCGCAGAGCATGCAGGAGGTGCCGCGCGACGGCGAGACGATGGGCGAGATCATGTTCCGCGGCAATCTGGTCATGAAGGGTTACCTGAAAAACCCCAATGCCACCGAGGAGGCCTTCCGCGGCGGCTACTATCACACCGGCGACCTGGCGGTGCTGCAGCCGGACGGCTACGTCAAGATCAAGGACCGTTCCAAGGACATCATCATCTCGGGCGGCGAGAACATCTCTTCGATCGAGGTCGAGGACGCCTTGTACAAGCATCCGGCCGTGATGGCTGTCGCGGTGGTGGCGGCACCGGACGAGAAGTGGGGCGAGGTGCCGTACGCGTTCATCGAGCTGCGCGAAGGCGCCAGCGTCAGCGAGGACGAGTTGAAGGCCTTCTGCCGCGAGCACATGGCCGGCTTCAAGGTCCCGAGGTGCTTCAGGTTCACCGAGCTGCCGAAGACCTCGACCGGCAAGATCCAGAAGTTCGTGCTGCGCGAACAGGCCCGCTCCACCGACGCCTTCGACTGAGACCATACGCTGGCGTCTGGTGGAAAGTGCCGCGCGTCGCTAAGATGGGCCGACCGAGGAGTACGCCAGAGGAGGTACCAGGCATGAGCGCAGTACCCGAGAACAGCGATCAAGCGATCCTGCTGCGGCAGGACCAGGGCGGCGTCGCCCACCTGACGCTGAACAGGCCGAATCAGTTCAATTCGCTCTCGCTGGCGATGCTGGAGACGCTGCTGGCCGAGCTCGACGCGATCGCCGCCGACGAATCGGTGCGGGTCGCCGTGATCGGCGGCGCCGGCAAGGCGTTCTGCGCCGGCCACGACCTGAAGGAAATGCGCGCCAACCACGTGCAGTCCTTCCAGCAGTCGCTGTTCCGGCTGTGCAGCAAGGTGATGATGCGCATCGTCTCGCTGCCGCAGCCGGTCATCGCCCGCGTCCACGGCATTGCCACCGCGGCCGGCTGCCAGCTGGTGTCGATGTGCGATCTGGCGGTGGCGGTGGACACCGCCCGCTTCGCGGTGTCGGGCATCAACGTCGGCCTGTTCTGCTCGACGCCGAGCGTCGGTCTGGCCCGCAACATGGGCCGCAAGGAGGCCTTCGAGATGCTGGTGACCGGCGATTTCATCGATGCGGCGGAAGCAATGCGGCGGGGGCTCGTCAACCGCGTCGTGCCGAGCGAGGACCTCGACGAAGAGGTCGGCAGGCTGGTTGCGTCGATCCTGGCCAAGTCGCCGAAGGCGGTCGCGATGGGCAAGGAGATGTTCTACCGCCAGCTCGAGATGGGGCTGGACGCGGCCTACCAGTACGCCGGCGAGGTGATGGCCTGCAACATGATGACCGAGGACGCCGCCGAAGGCATCGACGCCTTCATCGCCAAGCGTGCGCCGGTCTGGAAGGGGCGCTGACGAGGCCCCGGCGATGTGCTGATCGACAGCCACTGCCATCTCGACGCGACCGAGTTCGAAGCGGATCGCGCGGCGGTGGTCGAGCGGGCAAGAGCCGCCGGCGTGGCGCGCATCGTGGTGCCGGCCGTATGCGCCGCGGCCTTCGAAGCGGCGGAGCGTACCTCACGGCAGTTCAGTGAGTGCCGGCTGGCCTACGGCACCCACCCGCTGTACGCCGACCGGGTCGAGCCGGACGCCGAACTGGCGGCGCTGGCCGCCAGGCTCGAGTGCGGCGGCGCGGTGGCGGTAGGCGAGATCGGGCTGGATCTGTACGACGGCCATCCGGACTTCGCGCGGCAGCAATACCTGTTCGTGGAGCAGCTGCGGCTGGCCGGCCGCCACGACCTGCCGGTGGTGCTGCACCTGCGCCGCGCGGTGGACCCGGTACTGAAGGCGTTGCGCCGTCTTTCGCGCTGCGGCGGCATCGCCCACGCCTTCAACGGCAGCCCTCAGCAGGCCGCGCAACTGATCGGTCTCGGCTTCAAGCTGGGCTTTGGCGGTGCGATGACGTTCTCGGGCTCGCGGCGGATCCGCGCCCTGGCGGCGCAACTCCCGCTCGAATCGCTGGTGCTCGAGAGCGACGCGCCCGACATGGCGCCGGCCTGGCAGCAGGGGCAGCGCAACGAGCCGGCCAACCTGGCCCGCTATGCACAGACGCTGGCGGAACTGCGTGGCATCGGTGTGCAGGAGATCATCGAGTCGACCGGCCGCAACGTGCTCGACGTCCTGCCGCGCGCCGCCTGAGGGGCGGCGAAGCAATCGGTGCGATGCGCGGCGATGCCCCTGCTGCGCCGGGCTCGCTCATTTTCGGGTGCGGGCGATCAGGTCGGCGATGTCGGCCTTGAGCACGTCGACCTCGTTGCTGAAACCGTCGCAGATCATCAGCGAGATGCCGAAGACGTAGGCGTAGAGCAGCATGCAGCGGCTCGACGCCTCGCGCAGCGGTACCCCGCAGGCCAGGAACAGCTTGCGCGCGTAGTCGAGCCGGATGGTGTCCACCTCCTGCACGACGGCGGCCACCACCGCGTCGCGCTTGGCCCATTCGCGCACCGCCAGTTCGATCAGCATGCCCTTGCGATTGCGGCTGGCGCTATAGACGTCGATGACGTGGTACAGCCGCTGCAGTTCTTCGCCGGGTTTCGCCCGGGTCTGCTTGGCGATGTCCTTGATCCGGCTGTCCCGCCAACCCGCCAGCACAGCGTCGAGCAGATCCTGGCGATCCTTGAAATGCCAGTAGAAACTGCCTTTCGTCACCTTGAGCTTCTTTGCCAGCACCTCGACCCGCAGGCCGGCAACGCCGTCCTGGGCGAGGATGTCCATGGCCTGTTCGATCCAGGCCGCCCGGTCCAACTGGGTCCGGGGCTTTTGCGCGGTTTGTTCCATACGCAACAGTATTGACAGAAAACGCGACCATACGCTACCGTATGCTCCCGTAGGCATCCGGACGCAGAACGTGTCGGGTATCGACATGTCCAGCCGGTTCGCGGGTGACATAATGGCTGCTGGTCCCGGCATGCGGGGCGGAAACGGAAACCACCACAGGAAGGAGCGCTGCTTTGAAGATTCTGGTACCGGTCAAGCGCGTCGTCGATTACAACGTCAAGGTGCGGGTGAAAGCCGACGGCACCGGCGTCGATGTCGCGAACGTCAAAATGAGCATGAACCCGTTCGACGAAATTGCCGTCGAGGAAGCCGTCCGGCTGCGCGAAGCAGGCGTGGCCAGTGAAGTGGTCGCCGTCTCCTGCGGTGTCCAGGCCTGCCAGGAAACGATCCGCACCGCGCTGGCGATCGGCGCCGACCGCGGCATCCTGGTGCAGACCGACGCCGAACTCCAGCCGCTGGCCGTGGCCAAACTGCTGAAGTCGCTGTGCGACAAGGAGGGCCCGAGCATCGTGCTGCTCGGCAAGCAGGCGATCGACGACGATGCCGGCCAGACCGGCCAGATGCTGGCCGCGCTGCTCGGCTGGCCGCAGGCCACGTTCGCCTCGAAGGTGGCGATCCAAGGCGAGCAGGCGCAGGTCACGCGCGAAATCGACGGCGGCCTGGAGACCATCGAGATCAAGCTGCCGGCGGTGAT
>JBNLET010000234.1:0-2720 GCA_050305135.1 Rhodocyclaceae bacterium
GAAGCGAAGCCGGCGGCCGAAGCCGCCGCCTCACTGGCCGACCGGGCCGAACCAGCACGTCGGGTCCCGCACGCGGCGTCGCCCGGCCGCTTGGCCATGGCGCCGAAGCGGGCATCGGAAAGCAGCCTGGCCGCCCAAACCGTCGATCAGGCCCCGAACAGCGAGCGACGGCGACAGCTGGCCCCCGCACCTCGGCCGGCGGCGCCGGCGCTCCGCGCGGACGCAGGCGCCGCCGGGCACTCGGAAGAAAAGCCGGTTCAGCTGCACACGGCGGAACGTCGTTTCGCACTGCAAGATCGAGAAGGTCTGATCGCCACCATCGAAGCCGCCGGCGACGATCGCAAGCGCTGGCGCATCGAAGTCGCGGAGCGCGACCTGGAGACCGCCCGGGCCCTGGCCGAGGCGCTGCGAAAGCGCCTCGCCGCACGCGGCCGGGAGGTCTCGATCGAGACCGCTATCGGCGGGAAAGCCGCCGGCTGGCTGATCTTGCGGCCGATCGACGACTGACGCGCGGGGGCTGACCGGGGCGTCAAAAAAAATGGCCCGGAATTTGGTATTCCGGGCCAAATCCACACCATTGGAGGAGGGTGGAGGAGACAACTGCACTGTAGCAAATCGAATGCTGCATTGCAACAACTTTCTTGCGATCGACCATCCCTCCGAGTCAGGGCTGCCGCCACAGGCCGATCAGCTGTGGCCGATGGGCCACCAGATGCATCACCTCGACGGCAAGCACCGGCCCGCTCAAGGTATGACCCGAGAGGGTTGCCGAAAACTGTGGCTCGACCCCTTCCACGCGCACCGGGATCGGACCCTGGTCGGACTTCAGGCGCGCCTTGCGGAACTGCTCCGACAGCATCACCGAACCGTTGGTCAGGTTCAGTCTGCCATCCAGTTCGATCATGGCGCCGGCGCTGTCCAGCGCCGCCAGCCGGCACGGCACGAGGCGGTATTCTCCGACTAGCGCCAGCACCTGGCGCCGCAGGTAGCGCAACAGGTCCGCATCCTTGGTCGGTGCCTTGGCCGCGGCCTTGACGCAAACGGTCTCGATTTCCTCGTCAGTCAGGTGCGCCGTCACCTTGGCCACCAGATCCGCTGCGATGCGTGGCGCCAGCAGGTTCTCGGCCTCCGCGTGATGATGGTGGGAGAGCAGCTTGACGCCGGCCTTGCCGAACTGCTTGGCACTGATCGCCGGCAAGCCTTGCATCACGGTGGCGCCCAGCGCCTCGCACAGGCCGACGCTGAGCGCGACCGAATCCGCCCGCGACATCTCCTCGGGTACCTGCAGGTCCAGCGTGAAGCTGAGTTTCAGCCTGGCGTTCGGCTTGCTCATCTCGTCGGCGCGATTCGGCTTCGGTCCCATCGCTTACGGCCGGGCGGCAGCCGACTTGAGGCGCGCCATCGAGCGTCGTGTCGGCGGCCGGGCAGATCTCCCGGCCGGAAGCGGGCAATGCTCGGAAGGCCGGTGCCGGATCGGGCGGCACACTGCCCCTCGTCCGACACCCGAGGAGCGCCCGATGCCACGCCACCTGGGAATGGTCCTGTTGCTGACCCTGGTCTGCCTGCCGTTGCGCTGCGCGGCAGTGTTCTGCGGCGGCCCGCCGGCCGGCGAAGAGGACGGCGGCGGGCTCTCGATGCAGGCGCTGGCCGAGCGCCCGGCCGGCATGCTGAGCTGCGCGGCCGGCTACTGGGCCGAGAAATGCGGCGACCACGCGACCGCCCACAAGATCTTCGACAAGTGCATCGCGGCCGGCTACGTCGGCGCGATGATCTGGAAGGCCTTGCTGCTGGAGGACGGCGCCGGTGTCGAGCGCGACGAGGTGCGCGCCACCGAACTCTTGAAGCGCGCGGCGATGAGCGGCGACGACCACTATGCGACGCTCGGCAAGCTGCACTACGCCAGCAACCTGTACCTGGGCCGCGGCGTCGCCAAGGACGAAGCCGAGGCCCGCAAGTGGTTCCAAGCCGCAGCGGCCGAAGGCAGCAAGGAGGCGGCCGATTTCCTGCGCACCGGCTACCACACCGGCGCCCGCGACCAGAGCGGACACGGCATCGGAACACCGCCCGCGGAACAACACGGGCAACTGCTGAGCCGCGTCGAAAGAAGCGACGCGCCTGCCCTGCCGGCATGGACCCTGCTGCTCGTGGCGGCACTCGTCGCGGCCGGCGCGGCAGGCCGGGCGCTGCGCTCCCATGCCCGCTGGGCGGCCTGACATGAACACCCCGATCGAGGCGTTCATGTACGGTCTCAGCCAGCTCTTCCTGCCACCCGTGCTGCTGGCGATCGCGCTGCTGTTCGGGTACGCGTTCTACGCCCTCGGCGGCTTTGCCTGGCAGGCGCTGCAGCGCGCCCGCGGCGAGGCGGCCGGCTTCGAACTGCAGCGGGCACGGGCCGCCGATCCGGCGCTGGCGCTGGCCGAACTCGAAGCGCTGGCGACGCGCCGCCTGGAGTGCGCGCGCATCAGTAGCCGCGTCGCGCCGATGCTGGGCCTGGTGGCGACGATGATCCCGATGGGGCCGGCGCTGCGAGCGCTCGGCGACGGCCGCTTGGCCGCGGTGTCGCACAACCTGACGGTAGCCTTCTCGGCGGTGATCCTGTCGCTGATCGCGGCCAGTCTGACCCACGGCGTGGTACAGGTGCGCCGCCGCTGGTATGCCGCCGAACTGGTCGCCATCGAACTCGGCAGAACGCCGTGAGGCGCGCGCTGCTGGACGAGGAC
>JBNLET010000235.1:0-8193 GCA_050305135.1 Rhodocyclaceae bacterium
GGGCTCTCCATCACCTCGACCATCACGAAACGCGCCTCGAACTGCTCGCTGCGGTTGCGCTGGAAACGCGGCCACGCCTGCGCGCCGGGGATGATCGGCGCCAGGTGCGCCATCATCTGGCAGCCGTTGCAGACGCCCAGCGCGAAGCTGTCGTCGCGGCCGAAGAAGGCCTCGAACTGGTCGCGTAGCGCGGCATTGAACAGGATCGACTTGGCCCAGCCCTGGCCGGCGCCGAGCACGTCGCCGTAGGAGAAGCCGCCGCAGGCGGCCAGCCCCTTGAAATCGGCGAGCGAAAAACGGCCGGCCTGCAGGTCGGACATGTGCACATCGAACGGCGCGAAGCCCGCCCGCGCAAACGCGGCGGCCATCTCGGCGTGCGAGTTCACGCCCTGCTCGCGCAGGATCGCGATCCTCGGCCGCGCGCCGCTGGCGATCATCGGCGCCGCTACGTCCTCGTCGGCCTTGAAGCTCAGCGCGACGCCCAGGCCCGGGTCGTTGCCGGCCGCCAGCGCTTCGAATTCCTCGTCGGCACAGTCGGCGTCGTCGCGCAGCCGGGCGATGCGGTGGCTGGTGGCCGACCACAGCTGCATCAGCTCGGCGCGCGGCGCGCCGAACATCAGCTTGGCGTTGCGCCAGATGCGGATCTCGTCCTTGTCGTTCGGCTCGCCGATGAAGTGATAGGCGATCCCGGCCTCGCGCAGCGGCGCCGTGATGCGCGCCCGGTCGGCGCGGCGGATCTGGATCACGGCACCGAGTTCCTCCGAGAACAGCGCGCCGAAGACCCGGTCGTTGAAGCGCCCCTTGAGCGTGTCCGGCCGCTTCTCGAGGCCGTCCACGTCGTTCATGTAGTCGTCGTAGCAGACCGTGTCGAGCAGCACCGACAGGCCGCAGCGGGAGGCGAAGGCCATCTCGCACAGCGTCGCGAACAGGCCGCCGTCGCCCTTGTCGTGGTAGGCCAGCAGCAAGTCCTCGCGCCGGTAGCGCTGGATCAGCTCGAAGAACACCGCCAGGTCGCGCGGCGAGACGTCGGGCGCGTGCTCGCCGGCCGAGCCGAAGGCCTGCGCCAGCGCCGAGCCGCCGAAGCGCTGGCGGCCCTGACCCAGGTCGATCAGCAGCAGTTCGGTCGGCTCGCCGTCCGGAAAGCGCAATTGGGGCGTCAGCGTACGGCGCACGTCGGCCACCGGCGCGAAGGCGGTGACGATCAGCGACAGCGGCGAGATCACCTGCCGATCCTGGCCTTCGTCCTGCCAGGCGGTCTTCATCGACAGCGAATCCTTGCCGACTGGGATCGACAGGCCCGCCTCGCGGCAGAAGGCCGACACCGCGGCCACGGTCTCGAACAGCTTGGCGTCTTCGCCGCGGTGGCCGGCCGCGGCCATCCAGTTGGCCGACAGCTTGACCTGGCCGAGCGCCTCGACGTCCGCCGCGGCGATGTTGGTGATCGCCTCGCCGATCGCCATGCGGCCCGACGCCGCGGCATCGACGCAGGCCAGCGGCGTGCGCTCGCCCATCGCGAAAGCCTCGCCGCGATAGCCGTGGAAGCCCATCGTCGTCACCGCCACGTCGGCCACCGGCACCTGCCACGGCCCGACCATCTGGTCGCGCGCCGTCATGCCGCCGACCGAGCGGTCGCCGATCGTGATCAGGAAGCTCTTCGAGGCCACCGCCGGCATGCTCAACACGCGCCGGCAGGCATCGTCGAGCTCGATGTCGGTGACGTCGAAGGGCGGCAGGAAGGTGGCGCGGCGCGAGACGTCGCGGGTCATCTTCGGCGGCTTGCCGAGCAGCACCTGCATTTCCATGTCCACCGGCTCGTTGTCGAAGTGCCGGTCGGTAACCTTCAGGTGGCCATCGGCGGTGGCCCGGCCGACCACCGCGTAGGGGCAGCGCTCGCGCGCGCAGATGGCGTCGAACAGCGCCAGGCTGTCCGGCGCGATCGCCAGCACGTAGCGCTCCTGCGATTCGTTGCACCAGATCTCGCGCGGGCTCATGCCCGGCTCCTCGATATGCACCTCGCGCAGCTCGAAGCTGGCACCCAGCCCGGCCGATTCGGCCAGCTCGGGCATCGCGTTGGACAGGCCGCCGGCGCCGACGTCGTGGATCGACAGGATCGGGTTGGCCTCGCCGCGCTGCCAGCAGGCGTCGATGACTTCCTGGCAGCGGCGCTGGATCTCCGGGTTGCCGCGCTGCACCGAGGCGAAATCCAGGTCGGCGGTGTTGCTGCCGGTGGTCATCGACGAGGCCGCTCCGCCGCCCAGGCCGATCAGCATGCCGGGCCCGCCGAGCTGGATCAGCAGCGTGCCGGCGGCAAACTGCTTCTTGAAGCTCTGCTGCGCCTGGATGCTGCCGATGCCGCCGGCGATCATGATCGGCTTGTGGTAGCCGCGCACCTCGCCCATCACTTCCTGCTCATACGTACGGAAGTAGCCGGCCAGGTTCGGCCGGCCGAACTCGTTGTTGAAGGCGGCGGCACCGATCGGACCCTCGATCATGATATCGAGTGCCGAGGCGATGCGCTGCGGCCGGCCGTAGTGGGCCTCCCAAGGCTGGCCGAAGCCCGGGATCTCCAGGTTCGAGACCGAGAAGCCGGCCAGGCCGGCCTTGGGCTTGGAGCCGCGGCCGGTGGCCCCCTCGTCGCGGATCTCGCCGCCGGAACCGGTCGCCGCGCCCGGGAACGGCGAAATCGCGGTCGGGTGGTTGTGGGTCTCGACCTTGGCCAGGATGTGGGTCTGCTCGGCCGAGAAGGCCCACTCGCCGTCGGCATTCGGATAGAAGCGGTCCACCTCGGCGCCCTCGATCACCGAAGCATTGTCCGAATAGGCCACGACGGTGCCGTCGGGATGCGCCTGGTGGGTCTCGCGGATCATGCCGAACAGCGACTTTTCCTCCGGCCGGCCGTCGATCACCCAGTCGGCATTGAAGATCTTGTGGCGGCAATGCTCCGAGTTGGCCTGCGCGAACATCATCAGCTCCACGTCGGTCGGGTTGCGGCCGACGCGCGTGAAGTTGTCCACCAGGTAGTCGATCTCGTCATCGGACAGCGCCAGCCCCAGTTCGCCGTTGGCCGCCACCAGCGCCTCGCGGCCGCCGCCGATCACGTCCACGCTGGTCAGCGGCTGCGGCTCGTAGTGGCGGAACAGGGCTTCGGCGGCCTCGAGCGATTCGAGTACCGATTCGGTCATGCGGTCGTGCAACAGCGGCAGCAAGGTTGCGCGGCGCGCCGCGTCCAGGCCGCCGCGCACGTCGATGCGGTAGGCGATGCCGCGCTCGATCCGCCGCACGCCCTCGAAACCGCACTGGTGTGCGATGTCGGTGGCCTTCGACGACCACGGCGAGATCGTGCCCAGGCGCGGCGTCACCAGCAGCAATACGCCGTCCGCGGGCGACTCGGCAGCCGGATGGGCATCGAGCAGATCGACGATGCGGGCCAGCGCCTCACCCTCGAGGCGGCCTTCCACCTCGATGAAATAGACGAACTCGGCATCGATCTGGCGCAGCTTCGGCGCGATTTTCGAAACGGCTGCGCGAAGGCGCTCCAGGCGCGACGAGGACAGGGCCGGGGCGCCGCGCAGCGGAAGGATCTGGGACATGGTCGGTGACGGGGATGGGGCGGCACGCTCGGCACGCCGCCGCGGGATCGGGAAGCGCGGATTATACCCGAGCGCGAGCGCCGCCCAGCGCCCATCGAGGCCCATGCCCTACCCCGGTCGGCGGTTACCGATGCGGGGCATGGGATAGAATTCAGGGTTTTGTTTAGCGGCCTACGCCTGCCTTGAACTCGAACCCGAAAATCACGCCCGCCGCCACCGGAGCAGGCGCATGAAACGCCTCTTGGCGATCGCCTTCAGCCTGGCGCTGCTGGCCTGGCTGGCGAGCAGCGGGCGATGGCAGGAACTGCCGGCCAGCCTGGCACGCTTCAGCCCGGGCCTGATCCTGCTGGCGCTGGCCGGCTTCGGCTGCAGCTACGCGCTGCGCGCGCTGCGCGTCTACGACGAATTCCGTCGCGACGCCGAGGGCCGCTACCTGGACTGCCTGCGCATCGTGCTGATGCACAACGCGATGGTCAACGTGGTGCCGTTCCGCGGCGGCGAGGCGGCATTTCCGCTGCTGCTCGGGCGCCATTTCGGCACCCCGCTGGCCCGCGCGCTGGCCTCGCTGTTCTGGTTCCGGCTGCAGGATGCCTTCGTCGTGATCGCCATTGCCATCTGCGTCTGGCCCGGCGCGCCATTGTGGCTGCGCGCCGGCGCTCTGGCCGCGTTGCTGCTGCTGGCCTGGTGGCTGCCGCGCTGGGCCCGGGCGCCCCATCGCTGGCACGAGGGCTCGGCTTTGACCGGCAAGCTGGCGAAGCTGCGCGACGCCTTCGCCGACTCGACCCGCCACGCCCGCTTCGGCTGGCTATGGACAGTCGCCAACTGGAGCGTCAAGCTGCTGACCCAGGCCTGGGTACTGGCGCAGCTGCTGCCGGCCGCCGCCGGCGTCGGCGCCGCCGGCGCCCTCGGTGCCGAACTGTCGGCGATCCTGCCGGTGCAGGGCGTGGCCGGCTTCGGCACCTACGAGGCCGGCGCCGCGGCAGCCATGTTGCCGCACGGCATCGCGCTCGAAGAAGGCATCCGCGCCGCGCTGGCGCTGCACCTGTTCGTCATCGCCAGCGCCGTGCTGGCCGGCGCGCTGGCCTGGCTGACGGCCGGCAGCGCAACCACTCCGGAATCCGACAAGAGATCGACAAGCCAATGAACGTTCCGACCCCCGCCCCGTCCCCGCTGCCGCCGGCCAGGCCCGACATTCCGGACGACCTGCCCGAGCATCGCCTGACGCTGGTGGTGCCGATGTACAACGAGGCGCAGAACGTGGCGCCGCTGCTCGAGCGGGTGCATGAGGCCCTCGACGGCTACCCCTACCCATGGGAGATCGTGCTGGTGGACGACGGCAGCTCCGACGCCACGCCGGCTGAGCTGCGCCGCTGCGCGGCCGAGCGCGGCCCCCACGTGCGGGTCGTCGAACTACTTCGCAACTTCAAGCAGACGGCTGCCATGCAGGCCGGCATCGATGCCGCCCGCGGCGACGTGGTGGCGACGATGGACGGCGACCTGCAGAACGACCCGGTGGACATCCCGCGCATGGTCGGCCGGCTGCTGCGCGAGAACCTCGACCTGGTCGCCGGCTGGCGCAAGAACCGCCAGGACGGCCTGCTGCTGCGCAAGATCCCGTCGCGCATCGCCAACCGGCTGATCGCGCGCATGACCGGCGTGCATCTGAAGGACTACGGCTGCAGCCTGAAGGTGTTTCGCGGTACCGCGATCAAGAACGTCAAGCTGTACGGCGAGATGCACCGCTTCATCCCGGCCTGGCTCGCCACCGTCACGACGCCGCAGCGCATCGCGCAGGAAGTGGTCAACCACCACGCGCGGGTGTTCGGCGAGTCCAAGTACGGCATCTCGCGCACCTTCCGCGTCGTGCTGGATCTGCTGTTCGTCTATTTCTTCATGCGCTACCGCACCCGCCCAGGGCATTTCTTCGGCGGCATCGGCATCGCTCTGGGCACCCTGGGCAGCCTGATCCTGACCTACCTGTTGGGCATCAAGCTGTTTCTCGGCGAAGACATCGGCACCCGCCCGCTGCTGTTCGGCGGCTTCTTCCTGGTGATCGCCGGCGTCCAGATGGTGACCTCCGGCGTGCTGGCCGAGGTATTGACCCGGGTGCTGTTCGAGTCCGGCGGCGCCCAGGCCTACCTGGTGCGGCCCACCGAGACGCTGGCCGCGGACGAAGGCTGGCACCGGCCCGCATGACCGATCCGCGAGCGAGCACGCCGCCGGATTGGCTGCGCGTGCTGATCCTGGCGCTGCCGCCGCTGATGTTCCTGCTGCGCCTCGGCGCGGCGCCGCTGTTCGACGTGGACGAAGGGGCCTTCTCGGAAGCCACGCGCGAGATGTTCGAGCGCGGCGACTTCCTGTCCACCTACCTGAACGGCGAGCATCGCTTCGACAAGCCGATCCTGATCTACTGGCTGCAGGCGCTGGGCTATCTGCTGTTCGGCCCGAGCGAATGGGCGTTCCGGCTGCCGTCGGGGCTGGCCGCCATCGGCTGGAGCTACGCCACCTGGCTGTTCGCGCGCCAGCGCTTCGGCGCGGACGCGGCGCTGGCCGCGCTGGCCGTCGCCTCGACGACGCTCGGACCGCTCGTCATCGGCCGCGCAGCCACTGCCGACGCGCTGCTGAACCTGCTGCTGGCGCTGACCCTGTTCGACGCCTGGCGCCACCTGGAATCGGGCCGCCGCGCACCGCTCTTGCGCAGCTACCTGTGGATGGGCCTCGGCGCCCTGACCAAGGGGCCGATCGCGCTGCTGATTCCGGCCGCGGTGACTCTGCTCTACTGCCTGTCGCGCGGCCAGTGGCAGCGCTGGCTGCGCTCGGTGGCCGATCCGCTCGGCTGGGCGATCTTCCTGTTGCTGGTGGTGCCCTGGTACGCGGCCGCGCTGGCGATCCACGGCCAGCTCTTCATCGACGGATTCATCCTGCGCCACAACGTGCAGCGCTTCTCCGGCACGCTCGAGGGCCATGGCGGCAGCATCGCCTACTACCTGGTCGCGGTGCCGCTGCTGCTGGCGCCCTGGAGCGGCCCGCTGTTCGCCGCGCTGCGCGGCGTCCGGCCCGATCTGCGGGTCGGCGTGCGGCGCTTCCTGTGGATCTGGGCCGGCTTCGTGATCGCCTTCTTCAGCCTCTCGGGCACCAAGCTGCCGCACTACGCGCTGTACGGCTGCACGCCGCTGTTCGTGCTGATCGCGATCCACCGCGACGACCTGCGCCGGCGCTGGCCGCACTGGATCGCCCCGGCGGCCCTGCTGATCGTGTTCGCGACCCTGCCCTGGATTCTCGACGCGCTGTCGGCAAGCACCCTCGGCGACGCCTACAGCCGCGCCCAGCTCGGCCGCGCGCTGGAGGTCGCAGATCCCGTGTACGTGCTGACCACCACCGGCGCGCTGGTCGCCTGGCTGGCCCTGCTCCGTCTGTGGCGGGGCCCGCTGTGGCAGGCGCTGACCCTGACCGCGACATTGCAGGCGCTGCTGCTGGTGACCCTGGTGGTGCCCTTCGCCGGCGAGCTCGCCCAGGGGCCGGTCAAGCGTGCCGGCCTGTCGCTGCGTGGCGATCCCGAGCCGGTCACGCTCTTGAGCTACACCGCGCCCAGCGTCAGCGTCTACCGGCAGGCGGTCACCCCGCGCCAGCAGCCCGCACCGGGCCAGCGCGCGATCACCCGCGTCGACCGCATTCCGCAGCAGGGCTACGACACCCTGTCGACCGAAGGCGGGGTGGTGATCCTGCGGCGGCACCGCGAATGAGTCGCAACTCGCCGACGGCGCTGCTGGCCGTCATCGCGATCCTGCTGACCGGCTACCGGATGTGGGTGATCCACCACCTCGGCATCGACCTCTACGTCGACGAGGCCTACTACTGGGGCTGGTCGCAGGCACTGGACTGGGGCTACTTTTCCAAGCCGCCGATGATCGCCGCCCTGATCGCCGCCAGCACGGCTTTGCTGGGCAATGGCCTGCTCGCGATCAAGCTCCCCGCGCTGCTGCTCTACCCGCTCACCGCGCTGCTGATCCAGCGCCTGGCTGACGCGCTGTTCGACGAACGGATCGGCTTCTGGGCCGGCCTCGCCTACCTGACCATGCCGCTGGTCGGTGCGCTGGGACTGTTCGTGTCCACCGATGCCCCGCTGCTGTTCTTCTGGACCCTGGGCGTGCTCGCGCTGTGGCGCGCACTGGAGCACGGCGGGCGCTGGCGCGACTGGCTGTTGCTCGGCATCGCGGTCGGCCTCGGTCTGCTCACCAAGTACACGATGGCGGCTTTCCTGCCCTCGGCGCTGCTGGTGATGCTGGCTTCGGCCAGCGGCCGCCGGGCGCTGCGCGGGACGCGTCCCTGGCTTGCACTGCTGCTCGCGCTGGCGATCTTTTCGCCCAATCTGTGGTGGAACTGGACCAATGCATTCGTGACCGCGACCCATACCGGTGAAAACATCGGATGGGGCGGCGGATTTCCGCATATGCGGGCGCTTGCCGAGTTCTTTTTCTCCCAATTCGCGGTGTTTGGCCCGGTTCTGTTCGGTATTCTTCTTGCCGCCTTCGTCCGGCTGCCGCTGGAGGGCATGAACCGCCGGCAGGGATTGCTGATCGCCTTTTCGCTTCCGGTGCTCGTA
>JBNLET010000236.1:0-5275 GCA_050305135.1 Rhodocyclaceae bacterium
CTGCTCGGCTTCGAGAGCCGCCAGTTCCGCCAGGTGATCATGCTGCCGCAGGGGCGCTTCCGCGACTTCCTGGTCAGCCGCAGCAGCGAGCGCGAGCAGATCCTGCAGTCGCTGTTCGGCACCGAGATCTACAAGCGCGTCGAGGAGGCGCTGAAGAAATCCGCCGCCGAGCTGGAGCGCGAATCGGCGGTGATGCGCACGCGCCGCGCGACGCTGCTGGAACAGGCCGCCGCGGACGGCGAGCAGGCGCTGGTCGCGCGGCTGGCCGAGCAGCAGGCGGCGCTGCAGGCGCGCCGGGCGGAAGAACTGGCGGCGGCCGAGGCCGTGCGGCGGGGCGACGACGCGCTCGGCCGGGCGCAGCAGGTCGAAGCCAGCTTCGTCGAATCCGATGCCGCCGGCCAGGCGCTGCAGGCACTGCGCGACGAGCTGCCGGCCTGGAGCGGGCGCCGCCAAAGCCTGGCCGGCGCGCGCCGGGCCGCCCGCGGGCGCCCCGAGGCCGAGGCGGCGGAGCGGCTGGCCGGTGAACTGGCCGAGGCCGCGGACGAGCGGGCGCGGCTGCAGCAGGCCGGCGAGGCGGCCCGGCAGGCGCGCGACGAAGCGCAACGGCAACTGCTCGCCGAGCGCCAACGGGCACCCGAGATCGAGGCCTGCCTGCGTCGCCAGGCCGAACTGCAGGCACTGGCCGAACGGGTCGGCGCGCTGGCCGAGGCCCGGCGCCGGCTCGACCAGGCTCGCGCCGCGCTGGCCGCCGAGGAGGGCCGCAGCCAGGTGGCCGGCCAGGCGGCCACGCAGGCGCGGACGGCGCTGGAGGGCTTGCAGCAGGAACAGCGCCAAGCCCAGTTGCGGGCCGCCGCGCTGGTCGGCCAGCGGGCCGAGCTGGCGCGCCTGGACGGGCTGATCGAGGCCGCTGCCGCGTTGGCCGCGCTGGCCCGCGACGAGGCCGGCGCCGCCGAGGCCATCGAGCGCGGCCGCCGCGCGCTGCAGCAATGCCGCGCCGGCCTCGAGCAGGCGTGCGAGCGGCTGGCCGCGTTGAAGGCCGACTGGATTGCCGGCCTCGCAGGCCGGCTCGCCCACACGCTGGCCGACGGCCAGCCCTGCCCGGTGTGCGGCGCCGGCGAGCATCCGGCACCGGCCCACGACGCCCGCGGCGTCTCCGACGAAGTGCTGCAGACCGCCGAGGCCGATGCCGGCCAGCGGCAGGAAGCGTTGCGTGAAGCCGAAAAGGCCTTGCAGCAGGCCGAGCACCAGGCCGCGCTGCTGGCCCAGCGCGCCGCCGATCTGCGCGCCCGCCTCGGCGAGGCCGCCGCCACGCCGGCCGCGGCGCTGGCGGAGGCGCGCCGGCAGGTCGCCGCCGCGCTGGCCGAGGGCGAGGCCGCCGACAAGCGGCTTGCCACGCTCGATACGGCGCTGACCGAGGCGACGCGCAAACTGGCCGAGGCGGAGGCCGCGCTGGCGGACGGGCAGGGACGGCTGGCCGCTCTGCGCGAGCAGGCCTCCACGCTGGCAGGCCAGGCACAGGAGCGCGCCGGCGGCATTCCGCCCGAGCTGACCGAGCCGGCCGCCCTCGGCCAGGCGCAGCAGCGCGAACAGGCGCGGCTGGCCGAGTTGCGGCAGGCGCTGGAGGCGGCTGACAGGCAGGCCGCGGCGCGCCGCGAGGCGTTCGCCCAGGCCGACGCCTCGCTGGCCGCGGCGCGGCGCCAGCACGAGCAACTGGCAGGCCGCCGCGAACAGGCCGCGCAGGCGCTGCAGGCCAAGCTGGCGCAGGCCGGCCTGGCCGACCTGGCGGCCTACCGCGCGGCGCTGCTGGACGACGAGGCGGTGGCCGAGCTGGACGAATCGATCCAGCATTTCGACGCGGCGCTGAAGTCCGCCACCGAGCGCAGCGAGCGGGCGGTGCGCGCGCTGGCCGGCCAGACGCGGCCCGAGCTGGCGGCGCTGCAGGCCGATCAGGCGCGCCTGCGCGAGGCTCACCTGGCGGCCGGCAAGGCCGCCCAGCAGGCCGCCTCGGCGCTCGACGCCAGCCGCCAGCTGCACGACGCGCTGAGCCGGCTGAACGCCGAGTTCGCCGAGCTGGAGGCGCGCTACACGGTGCAGAAGCAGGTGGCCGAGGTGGTCGGCGGCCACAACCCGCTGCGCATGTCGCTGCAGCGCTACGTGCTCGCCACGCTGCTGGAGGAAGTGCTGGTGGCCACCACCCGGCGGCTGCAGGTGATGAGCCGCGGCCGCTACGAGATGCGGCGCCGCCTCGATGCGGCCGACCAGCGCAGCGCGGCCGGCCTCGACCTGGAGGTCTTCGACCACTACACCGGCCAGAGCCGCGAGGTCGGCACGCTGTCCGGCGGCGAATCCTTCCTCGCCTCGCTGGCGCTCGCGCTGGGCCTGTCCGACGTGGTGCAATCCTACGCGGGCGGCATCCGGCTCGATGCGATCTTCGTCGACGAGGGCTTCGGCACCCTCGACCCGGAGGCCCTCGACCACGCGATCCGCGCGCTGAAGGACCTGCAGCAGGCGGGCCGCATGGTGGGCATCATCTCCCACGTGGCGGAACTGAAGGAGTGGATCGACGTGCGGCTGGAGCTCAAAACCACCCAGGCGGGCAGCGTGGCCGCCTTCGTCGGCTGAGCGCCGGCATGGCAATGGTGCAGGACGGGCATGCGGCGCAGCCCGCCGGCCTGATGCTGGTGCACGGCAATCGCGCCGAGTCGCTGCGCGACCTGCTGCTGGCCTGGATGAAGCGCCACCCGCCGGCGCCGCTGGAGTGCGAGACGCTGCTGGTGCAGAGCAACGGCATCGCCCAGTGGCTCAAGCTGTGGCTGGCGCGCGACGAGCAGGCCGACGGTGGCGGGGGCTGCGGCATCGCCGCGGCGCTGGACTTCCTGCTGCCGTCGCGCTTCCTGTGGCAGGCCTACCGGGCCGTGCTCGGGCCGGACGCGGTGCCGGAGGTGTCGCCGTTCGACAAGCCGCGCCTGCTGTGGCGGCTGATGCGGCTGCTGCCGGCGCTGCTGGCCGAGCCGGTGTATGCGCCGCTGGCGCGCTTCCTCGCCGACGACCACGACCTGCGCAAGCGCTTCCAGCTCGCCGGCCGGCTGGCCGACCTGTTCGACCAGTACCAGGTCTATCGCGCCGACTGGCTCGCCGCCTGGGCCGGCGGGCGCGAGGTGCTGGTCCGCGCCGGCGGCGAGGCACGGCCGCTGGCGCAGGAGCAGCGCTGGCAGGCAGCGCTGTGGCGCGCGCTGCTGGCCGACGTGGCGGCCGCCGGCGGTGCCGTCGGCGGCGGCCGGGCCGCCGTGCACGAGGCCTTCCTGGCCCGCGCGGCGGAGCTCGACGCAGTGCCGGCCGGCCTGCCGCGCCGGGTGATGGTGTTCGGCATCTCCTCGCTGCCGCGCCAGTCGCTGGAAGTGCTGGCGGCGCTGGCGCGCTGGGGCCAGGTGCTGGTGTGCGTGCACAACCCCTGCCGCCACTACTGGGCCGACATCGTCGCCGACAAGGACTTGCTGCGTCGCGCACGCTCGCGCCAGGCGCGCAAGCCCGGCATGCCGGAATTGCTCGACGACGAGGCGCTGCACCTGCACGCCCAGCCGCTGCTGGCCGCCTGGGGCAAGCAGGGACGCGACTTCATCGCGCTGCTGGACGAGGTGGACAGCGCCGAGGCGCGCGAGCACTTCGCCGGCCGGCTGGCGGCCATCGGCCAGCGCGTGGACCTGTTCGACGGCGCGCCCGCCGACACACTGCTGGCCCAGTTGCAGGACGACATCCTCGAACTGCGGGCGCTGCGCGAGAGCCGCGCGGCTTGGCCGCCGCTCGATGCGGCCGGCGACGCGTCGATCCGCTTCCACGTCGCGCACGGCCCGCAGCGCGAGGTGGAGATCCTGCACGACCAGTTGCTGGCGGCCTTCGACGCCGACCCGACGCTGCAGCCGCGCGACGTGATCGTGATGGTGCCCGACATCGACGCCTACGCCCCGCACGTGCAGGCGGTGTTCGGCCTGCACGCCGCCGACGATCCGCGCCACATCCCGTTCAGCCTGGCGGACCAGGGCCGCCGCGCGCAGGATCCGCTGCTGCGCGCCCTCGAGCACCTGCTGTCGCTGCCCGAATCGCGCCTCGGCGTGAGCCTGGTGCTCGACCTGCTCGACGTGCCGGCGCTGCGCCGCCGCTTCGCCATCGACGAGAGCGAGCTGCCGCAGCTGCAGGGCTGGATCCGCGGCGCCGGCGTGCGCTGGGGCCTGCACGCCGGGCAGCGGGCGGCGCTCGAACTGCCGGCCGGCGGCGACGCGGCGGCGCCCAACAGCTGGCTGTTCGGCCTGCGCCGGATGCTGCTCGGCTACGCTGCCGGTGCCGACAGCCCGCCGTGGCAGGGCATCGAGCCCTACGGCGAACTGGGCGGCCTCGGCGCCGCCGCGCTGGGGCCGCTGGTGCGCCTGCTGGCGGTGCTCGAACGCCACTGGCGGGCGCTCGCCGGGCCGGCCGCGGTCGGCGACTGGGTGGGCCGGCTGCGCGCGCTGCTGGCCGACTGCTTCCAGGCCGAGGGCGACGACGAGGCGTTCACGCTGCTGCAGCTGGAGAACGCACTGCAGGCTTGGCAGGAGGCGGCGGGCGAGGCCGGCCTGGCCGAAGCGCTGCCGCTGTCGGTGGTGCGCGAGCAGTGGCTCGGCAGCCTCGACGACGCGGGCCTCGCGCAGCGCTTCTTTGCCGGCGCGGTGACCTTCGCGACGCTGATGCCGATGCGCGCGATCCCGTTCCGCCGCGTCTGCCTGCTCGGCATGAACGACGGCGACTACCCGCGCGCCCGGCCGCCGGCGGACTTCGACCTGATGGGGCAGGACTCCCGTCCCGGCGACCGCTCGCGCCGCGAGGACGACCGCTACCTGTTCCTCGAGGCGCTGCTGTCGGCGCGCGAGCACCTGCACGTCTCCTGGGTCGGCCGGAGCATCCACGACAACTCGCCGCGCCCGCCCTCGGTGCTGGTCGGCCAGTTGCGCGAGCACCTGGCCGCCGGCTGGCGCCTGGCTGGCGGCGACGATGCGCCCGGCGGCGAGGCGCTGCTCGCCGCGCTGACCGTCGAGCACCCGCTGCAGCCCTTCGCCCCCGCCTACTTCGGCGCCGCCGGCGCCGACCCGCGGCTGTTCAGCTACGCGCGCGAATGGGCGCCGGCCGGGGCCGCCGCGCCCGCCCCGGCGGCGCCGCGGCTGGCGCCGTTCGAGCGCCCCGAGCCGCTCACGCTCGCCGAGCTGGCGGACTTCCTGGCGCGGCCGGTGCGGGCCTTCTTCAACCA
>JBNLET010000237.1:0-26279 GCA_050305135.1 Rhodocyclaceae bacterium
AGTCGCTGGAGGAGGAATTCGGCCTGATGCTGTTCGAGCGCACGTCGAAAGGCATGCTGCCGACGCCGGCCGGCGAGGCGCTGATGCAGCGCGCCCGGCGCGTGCTGACCGAACTGGCCGGCGTCGCGCAATTGGCGCAGGAACTGCGCGGCGAGATCATCGGCAAGGTGCGCATCGGGCTCAATACCGACGCGGCCTTCCTGCGTCTGGTCGAGTTGCAGTCGGCGCTGAAATCGCGCTATCCGCGCCTGGCGGTGGAATTCCTCGGCGGCACCACCGGTGCCAATCTGCCGAAGCTGCGCGAGGGCCGGCTGGATGCCTGCTTCGTCAGCGGAGCGCTGGACGACGCGGTCTATGCCAGCGACGTGCTGCGCGAGGAGGAGATGGCGATCGCGGCGCCGAGTTCGCTGCGGGAGGCGATCGGTGCCGGCGGCGTGGCCGAGCTGGCCCGGCTGCCGTGGATCCATTCCTCGCCCGACCGGATCCAGCACACGGTGGTGTGCAGCGTGTTCGAAGGCCACGCCGAGCAGCCGGCCTGCGCGATGACCGCCAACCAGAAGGACGCGGTACTGGCGATGGTGGCCGCCGGCGTCGGTCTGGCGGTGACGCGCAGGAAGGACATCGAGCGCCTGGCCGGCGAAGGGCGCGTCTTCGCGCTGCCGCTGCCGCCCGGCGCCGCACCGGCGAGCGTCAGCCTGCGCTTCGCCTGCCTGCGCGGGCGCGCCGACGAGCCGATGCTGCGTGCCGTGCGCGCGGAGGTTCGTACGCTGTGGCAGGTGGACGGGACGGATTGAGCGGATCGCCGCGGAAATCGGCGTGCCGTCGCAGGAGCGGGACCGGGCCGCGCTCCCCGGCGGCCCGCCGTTGCGGTTACATTGGCGCCTGCGCAATCGGCCCGCGTCCGCTCCAATGCAACTCGACCGCTTCGTCCACACCCTCGGCCACCATCTGAAGCGCCGCTTCGGCGAGCGCATCCACAAGCTGCCGATCAGCGCCGGTTTCAGCTGCCCGAACCGCGACGGCACGCTCGGGCGGGGTGGTTGCAGCTTTTGCAACGTGGTCTCGTTCAGCGATGGCTCGCGTGCGCCGGTGGCCGAGCAGATCGCGCTGCAGCGCAGCCGGCTGGATCGGGCGCGGCGCTACCTGGCCTATTTCCAGGCCTATACCAACACCTATGCCGAGGTGGCGACGCTCGACGCGATGTATCGTGCCGCACTCGGCGAGGCCGACGTCGTCGGTCTGGCCGTCGGCACCCGGCCAGACTGCGTGCCGGACGCCGTGCTGGACCTGCTCGCCGGCTACCGCGACCAGGGCTTCGAGGTGTGGCTCGAACTGGGCCTGCAGAGCGCGCACGACGACACGCTGGCGCGGGTGCGCCGCGGTCATGGTTTCGCCGCCTACCGCGACGCCGTGCGGCGGGCCGGCGCGCGCGGCATCCCGATCTGTACCCACCTGATCGCCGGCCTGCCGGGCGAGCGGCTGGAGGCCAGCCTGCTCACGCTGCAGCGGGTGCTGGAGCTGGGCTGCCAGGGCCTCAAGCTGCACCCGCTGATGATCGTGCGCGGCAGCCGGCTGGCCGCCGCCTGGCAGCGCGGCGAAATCGCTCCGCCGGCCCTTGCCGACTACGCCGGGCTGGCGGCCGAGATGATCCGCCGTACGCCGCCCGAGGTCGTCTATCACCGCGTCGGCGCCACCGCGCGCAAGCCGACGCTGATCGCGCCGGCCTGGTGCGAATCGCGCTTCGAAGCCATCCACGCCATCACGGCACGGCTGGCGCGAGACGGCGCCCAGGGCAGCCGGCTCGGCAGGCCCTGGCCGGCCGCGGCCTGAGCGGGGATTCGGCAGACAGCGTCGAATTCGATTGGGCATCGCGTCGCAAGGCCGCAGCACCGATCTCGAAGCCGTATTGCCGCCGGCAAGCGCGCCGAGCAAGGGCCGCGATGTGCCCGTGCTCACCGCGCCCCTCAATTCCGCCCGCCGGCTCAGCGCTGCCGTGCCGCCGGCGCCAGCACCGCTGCGAGTACGGCCAGCTGGCGGCGCGGATCGCCGGCCAGTTCCGCCACGCTCTGCCCGGCCGAACTGGCCGGTGCATCGACACGGGCCAGCCGCGCCATCATCTCTTGGACGCTGACGCCGCCGACCTCGGCCAGCGTCGTCAGCGGGGCATGGGCCAGCGCCTCGACCGGCACGCGGAACGGCGGGCCGTCCTCCTCTCCGGCCGGCACGAAGCTCAGCGCCAGCGCCGCGACGAAGACCGCCATCGCGAGCTGGCCGCCGCGGCGGCGCAGGTGTTGCCTGAGGGCACCGAAATTGAGCTTGACGTGCAGCGCCGCGCCGGCCAGCAAGAGCCAGCTCAGCCATTCGTGGGCGAGCTTGTTGAGGCCCGAATCGGCGTGAAAGAACATCAGCACCCCGGTGACGGCGAGCAGCAGGAAGGCTCCGGCGGTCATCGGTGTGACCCATTGGCGTTGAATCCTCATGGTGCGGCTCCGGCGTTGTGTTGCCGCGCAGCATAGGCCGCTCCTGGGGCGTGCCGTGGCAACTTTGCCGAGGTTTACAGTGCTTTACGCCGGCGCCGCCGTGCCGGGCCGCCAGCGCTGCGGCGAATCCGCCACCGGGGACGGGCGATCCGGACGCGGCTCTTGCAGCCGCCCGCCCGCGCCGACTGCGTCACGGCACGCGGCCGGCGGAGCGAAATCTCCACGCTTTCTCCAGACCCCGGCCAGCCGGACTGCAAGCTTGCCGGCGCCGCAGCCCGCACACTGGACCCATGCCCGACCACGCCCGAGTACGACGGCATGGCGGCACCTCAAGGAGAGCAGAGCATGAATCGACAACTCACCACGATCGACCCGGCCCGGGCGGGCGGCGCCGCGGCGCTGGCCGGCATTGCTGCCGCGATCGCTACCGGCGCGGCCTGCATCGGCCCGATGGCAGGCATCGTCTTCGGCATCGGCGGCCTCGGCTGGCTGGCGCAGTACGCCCACCTGCGGGTGCCGGCCAGCCTGCTGACGCTGGCGCTGCTGGCGCTCGGCTTTTACCTCTTGTACCGGCGCCGCGACTGTGCCTGCATGGCCGCCCGCCGCCGCTCGCGCGCGCTGTTGTGGTCGGCCGTGGCGATCGCGCTGGCCGTCAATGCCTTCGAATACCTGATCCTGCCCACACTGGGCTGAGCCGAGGAGAACGCCATGAGAAAAGCCGCCATTCTGCTGATCGCCCAACTCGTAGTCATCGCGCACCTGGCCGCAGCGCCCGGACGCGCGCTGGCCGGCGGCGGCGAGGTTCCGCAATCCGCCACGGCCCACGCCACGCTGAACGTGGATGGCATGGTGAGCGAGAGTTGCCCGGTACTGCTGACCTCGGCGCTGAAGCGCGTCGACGGCGTGCACCACGTCGAGGCGAGCTATGCCAGCCACTCGGCGACGGTGGAATACGACCCGCAGCGCGTCAGCCTCGACGAGATTCGCCGCACGATCAAGCGCCAGGCCGGTTTCGATACCGCGATCGCCGACTGAGCCCGGCCGGCGGCCGTGCGCGGATCGGCACACCGCAGTGCTCGACGGACGGGAACGTTCATGCCGGCGGCTGGTAGTGCCCCGGGCAGACGCCGAGCACGCGCTTGAAGGCCTTGCTGAGGCGGCTCTGATCGCAGAAGCCGGTTTCCTGCGCCACCTCCCGCAGCGAGGTGTGCCCGCCGGCGATCCGGCGGCGGGCCTGTTCGACGCGGTAGTGCAGCAGGTAATCGGTGAAGGTGGTGCCGTGCTCGCGGCGGAACAGGCGGCTGAAGCTCGAACTGCTCAGCCGGCACAGGGCGGCCAGCGTCGCGACGTCCACGCGGTCGGGGTAGTGGGCCTCGACGTAGGCCACCGCCGGCGCGGTGCGCAGCGCCCGATGGGGCGGGGCGGGCTGGGCGGGCGCCCGCAGCTCGGGGACGCTCGGCTGGCGGAGCCGGTCGCGGCGGGCATGGTGGGCGACGTGGCACAGGGCCTCGATGCGGGGTGCGATCTCGCCCGCCGGCAGCGGCTTCACCAGGTAGTCCCAGACACGGACCCGCAAGGCCCAGACGGCGAGCGTTTCCGAAGGGGCCTCGGTCAACATCATCAGCGGCAGGTCGGGGAACCAGCGCCTGACCAGCGCGAGCGTTTCGATGCCGTGCCGGTCGGCGGTGTCGAACTCGAATACCAGGAAACCCGGGCGCACGGCGAGGATCGTCGCCACCGGATCGCCGTCGCCGGCCACCAGGTGTCCGCCTGCGCAGGGCGCGATGTCGTGGAACGGGGAGGGGCTGCGCGGGGTCCGCCGCAGGTCGAACCAGACGAAGCAGCGGCTGCCGACCTCGGAACCCGTGCATCCCGGGCATCGGCCCGCCCGATGCGTCTGAATCCGTGGCAGTCCTGAGCTGAGCGTCATGGGCGTCCGTCCTGCTGGCCCGGGCCCGCGAGGCGTCCGACGGCAGCCATCGGACGCATGCAATTCCGGCCGACGATGCTCGCGGGCCTTTCCGGTGTGGCCATACTTCGGCATAGCCGATTCTGTACGAATATCAATTTTGCATCCGATGCACGTCCGCCGAGCGGCAGGCCCGCCGATGATCTGCTGCCGGCTCGGGTCGGCCGCTCCGTCCGCCGCAAGATCGGATGCCGGCCGCGCGGTCGGTTCGGGCAAGTCCTCCACGCCGTTCTCGCCGTCGCCCCGAGCTCTATGCAACAGTCATTGAAGCATAGGCTCCCGACGGCGTTCTGCAAACCCTGTCGGCCTTGTCCTCGGGTCGGGGCGTGCGGATCCCGCGCGGACGGCGCTCGCGGAGCGCGGCGTCAGTCTTCCACCGTTACCGCCATGCCGACCTCGATCACGCCGCAGCCCAGGGGCAGCATGTTGTGACCGAACAGCGGCTTGCCGCGGCCGCCGTGATGGTGGCGGATCAGCGTGCGCAGCGGTTGCTGCAACGGATGGAAGGTCTCCGAGCGCGGCGTCAGCGTGGCGAACACGCAGCGCTGGCAGGGCGAGTGCAGCTCGAAGCGCAAGCCGCCGATCCGGATCGCCTTCCAGCCGTCCTCGGCCCAGGGTTCGGCGCCGCCGACGACGATGTTGGGGCGGAACTGCTCCATCACCAGCGGGCTCGGGCATTGCGCCTGCAGCGATGCGAGCGACGATTCGCTTGCCAGCAGCAGCGGGTAGCCGTCGGCGAAGCCCGTTTCGCGGTCCGCCACGTCCTTGATCGGCCGCCGGCTGTGGGGACCGAAATGCACCAGCCGGACCGCTGTGCCGAGGTAGTCGCTGAGCCAGGCATCGGCCTCGTCGCCACAACGCTGGGCCGATACCGACTGGCGCCAGACGACGACCTCGACGTAGCTGCACGGAAAGTCGGCGCTGCGCAGAACCAGGTCGTGCCGCCCGCTGGCGGCCAGCACCAGGCCGCCGTCGAAGGGCGTGGCCAGCAGGCTGGCGAGACGAGGGTGCCGGCGTCCGGTCAGGAACTGTCCGTCCGGATCGGTGACCATGTAGCGCCGGTCGCCGGCCAAGCCGAGATCGTCGATGTAGGCCCGGCCGAGGGCCAGCGGCGCGCAGGACTTGAGCGGGTACTGGAACAGCGCGGAAACGCGGATCGTGGGAGTCTCGGCCATGGCGGAAGCGGGGCGAATGCGGACGCGTCAGTCTAATCAGTCGCCGGATGCCATGCCAAACGCGATGCCGTGCGGGCAAGGCACGCGCCGGACGTCTCGACTTGCGCCGCGCGCGGGCAGGACGGATATTTTTGCGCCGTCCGCCGCGGCAAATTGAGACAATACCAATATGATGAGGACGCGGACCGGCACCGGTCATTCGCATTGCGCCCGCAACGCCGGCGCCGATCCGGGGTCCGATGATTTCCCGTGCAGGATTGCGAAGCCCTGAGGCGTCGCGTCCGGCCGAACGGTTCGAGAGTGGACGGACCGTTGCGACGTGGCCGGCCGCTTGCGCGGGCATCGCAGGCGGCGGGACAAATGGCGCTGAGGGATGGCCTTGGATAGAAACAATGGCGCCGGGCCGGAACACCGGTTCGGCGATCTGGTCGATGTGGCGGCGTTCGCCCGCGTGATGGACAGCCTCTTTCGGACGAGCGGCATTCCGAACGGTCTTGCCGGCGAGGACGGCGAAATACTCTGCCGGGCCGGCTGGGTCGAGGCCTGCGAGCGCTTTCATCGTGGCCACCCGCTGACCGGGCAGCGCTGCCGGGAGAGCAATCTCGCGCTGATGAAGGACTTGCGCGGTGGCGAGGTGGCAGGTGCCCGCTGCATGAACGGTCTGATCGACTACGCGACGCCGGTGGTCATCGGCGGGCGACGGCTGGCGACGCTGTTTGCCGGACAGGTGCTGAGCAAGCCGCCGGATCTGGCCTGCTTCAAGTCGCAGGCAAAGGAGTTCGGCTACGACCAGGACGAATACCTGGCCGCGATCGAGGCGGTTCCGGTGGTCAGTGCCGAACGCGTCGAAGCCCTCATGGACTGCATGGTGGGCATTGCGCAGCTGCTGGCGGCCAGCGGGCTGGCGAGGATGCGCCAGGCGGCGCTGGAAAGCGATCTGAGTCGCGACAGGCAGGCGCGGATCGCACTCGAGGACATCCTCGAAGCGTCTCCGGTGGGGGTCGGCTGGTCGGATGCCTCGGGGCGGATCGAGTACGTCAATCACCAGTTCACGCGGCTCTTCGGCTACGCGCTGGAAGACATCCCCGACCTCGATGCCTGGTACCGCAAGGCCTTCCCGGACCGGCAGTACCGCAAGGAGGTGATCTATCCCTGGCAGCGCGTCGTGGCGCAATGCCGCAAGGACGGCACGGCCCCGCCGGAACTCGAGGCCAGCGTCAACTGCAGGGATGGCAGCGAGTGCCGGGTGCTGATCCGCGTCTCCTGGGTGGGCGATCGGCGGCTGGTCAGCTTCAGCGACATCACCGCGCACTGGCAAAGCGAAATGCGCAACCGCGCCCACGACGCGATGCTGGAGATGGTGGCCAGGGGCACGCCGCTGCCCGACATCTTGCATGCCATCGTGCACGCCGTCGAAGCGGAGGATACGAGCGCGCGGTGCAGCGTACTGCTGCTGGACGACGAGGGCCGCTGTCTGACGACCGGGGCCGCGCCGAGCCTGCCCGATTTCTACAACGACGCGATCGACGGCATCGAGATCGGCATGGGCGTGGGCTCCTGCGGCACGGCGGCCTACCTGGGTCAACGAGTGGTGGTCGAGAACGTCGAGACGCACGACTACTGGCGGTCGTACCTGCCGTTGGCGCGGCAGGCAGGCGTGGCCGCATGCTGGTCCGAGCCGATCATGTCGAGCGACGGAAAGGTCCTGGGTACCTTCGCGATCTACCACGCGGAACCGAGCCGGCCGACTGCGGAGGACGTGGAGCGCATCGGTTTCGCGGCCAACCTGTCGGCGATCGCGATCGAGAACCGGCGGACCCGCGAGGAGCTCGAGCGCCGGGCGTATTCGGACTATCTGACCGGGCTGGCGAACCGGCGCTTCTTCGTCGAACAGGCGGAACTCGAGCTGTCGCGCGTCAGGCGCTACGGCGGCACGCTGTCGCTGGTCATGTTCGATCTCGACCACTTCAAGCGGATCAACGACTTGTACGGCCATGCGGTCGGCGATCTGGTGCTGCGGAAGGTCGCCGACGTGGCGCGCGGGATCCTGCGCGGCAACGACATCATCGGACGCATCGGCGGCGAGGAATTCGCCCTCGTGCTGCCCAAGGCTCCGGCGGACAAGGCGGTGCGGGCGGCCGAGCGCCTGCGCGCTGCGATCGCCGATGCGCCGATCGCGACTGCGGGCGGCTTGTCACTGAGATTCACCGCCTCCTTCGGCGTCGTCACGGCCGACGACGGCACCGTGGGCATCGACGAATTGATGACGCGGGCCGATGCCGAGTTGTACCGGGCGAAGCGCGGCGGACGCGACCGGGTCTGCGCCGAGCGCGCGCCGGAGGTGTCTACGGCCCCCGCGTCGTCGCGCCCCGGGGCGGGGGCGATCAGACCCTGAAGCGTTCGACCGGCCGGCCCGGCAGGCAGGCGCTGCCATCGGGCACGCGCGCCACGTCGGCGATGCGCTTGCTCGCGGCGCCGCTGCGCGAGGCAGTGGCCGAGTCCTGCTCGCCCTGTGCGGCCGCCGCGACAATCGGGCGAGGAATGACTACGGCACGGGAAATCGACCGGCCGGGTTCGGGAAAACCCGCTGCCGGCAGGGCTTGCGGGCGTCTAGTCGCCCAGCAGCCACTGTGCCAGCGTGCGCGATTCGCCGAGCTGCGTCAGCGCCCGCTCGACGCGATCGTGGTTGCCCCACACCACGTCGTCGAGGCGGCCGCTCGCCGCCCGGTTTTCGATCTCGCTGCAATACAGGCCTTTGCCGCGTTGCACGTAGAAGCCGTAGCTGCGGCAGGCGACCGGCCGCTGGGCATAGACCGGACAGGCGCCGGAGGTCCGGTCGAGCAGCGGGCAGACCAGCGGACCGCCGGGCGAGCGGGCGAGTTCTTCCAGCCGGGCACGGATCTCGGCCAATCGAACCTCGTCCAGCGCTTGCAGGCCAGGCTTCAGCAATTCCCATTCGGCCGCGCTCAGGCGCGGCATCGCGGCCAGCTGCCGGCAGCAGCCGTCGCAGCCCTTGCCGCACGGCCAGTCGTCGTGGGCGTGGCGGATCTGCGCCACGCGGGCGTCGATGTCGGTGTGCAGTTTCTCGATCGGGCTCATCGCTGAATCGGGCGCCGTGGCGCCGGCGGGCTCGTGGACGGGGCCGCATTGTATCGGCGCCGGCCGGCCGCCGGTGGCCGATTGATTCAGCCGCCGCGCTTGCGGCGACGCGTTCGAGCGGATTTGCCTGGCGGCCGCCAGATGCCGCCCAGGCCCGCCAGGCTCAGGATCGTCCCCGCCAGCAGCAGCATCAGCGCGAACAGGACATTCGTCAGGGCGTCCGTCGCGACGTCCCAGCGGCTGCCGGTGCGTTGCTGGCGGCAATGGTATTCGGACGCGTCGCCGGCCAGGAAGCGGGCCACCGCATCGGAGCAATTGAGCAATGCGCTGCGCTCGCTCCAGCCCAGCTCCCGATCCTGCGCATCCAGGAACACCAGCCGATCCACCCGTTTCAGGCGTATGCCGAAATAGCTTCTCGAAGTGCGTTCGCTGACCTGGTAGTCCTGCCGCTCGACCCGCGCCAGTCCATTCAGCGAGCGCCAGAAGACCGGGATGCCGAGCAGTTCGAAACGCATTTCGCCGCGCGCACCCTCGTCGCCCTGCGACAGGTCGATCGTCGCCGTGGCCGCCTCCGACAACACCGCCACAGCGCCCGCCAGCAGGCCGAGGCCGGCCAGCAGCAGGATTGCGTAGAGGATGCGCTTCTTCATCGGCTGGCCTCGCGAGTGGATTGCGGCCAAGCCGTTGTACATCGAACGGCGGCCGGGTGCACGCGCCGCGTGTGCGTGGCGAGGCGATCCGGCCATGCCGGGCCGATGCCGCTCGCTTCGGGCCGCCGGCCGGGCGTTGCTATCGGCGGGAAGGGCCGGGGCATCGAGGCTCGAACGGGCATCGCGGTGGCGCGACCGGTCCGCTCCGGCCACGGCGGCAGGTGCCGCGGATTTGTCGAAAATCCTTACAGTGCGGGCCGGTCGGCTCACTCAAGCCCTTGTTCCAACGAGAATGAATGAATATTGCTTGCAACGGATGCCCTTTCTCGTTTCGGAGCCGGGGCCATGGATCGGTCTCCGGCGGTTTGGAACGTGCGCAGGGCCAATGCGCCCGGCGCCGGAACTGCCGCGGCAGGCGGGCCGACCGGCGCATTGTCCGACGAAGATCTTCGTCGTTCCCAGCCACAAGGAGGAGAGCAATGCGTAATTGGTCCATCGTCATCGTGTCGGCCGCACTGCTTGCAGGCAGCGCCTTGCCGGGCTCGGCATCGGCTCAGCAGAAAGGGCCGCCGGTCACCTCGGTCGCGATCGAGTGCAATTGGGGAAAGCTGACCATGCAGAGCATTCAGAACGGCTTTGAGCAGGGCCCGCATGCCGCCGATCCGTCCGGCGACGGCTTCGGCCCCGGCACTGCCGACGAGCCGCGGCAAGGTCTTGCCAACGTACTCGAGCGGGGCAATCTGCAGGCCTTGTGCGAACTGATCGCGGACATGATCGGCAACCCCTGAGGATCGAAACCGCCACACGGCGGGCGGCCGCGCGCTGCGGCGGGGGCGGCGATCGCGCCTCGACGCCGCGGTGCGCGGCCGCGACGGGAGCTAGCTCCGGGTCGCCCGGGCCCAGCCCGAGGCCGTCTGCGTCGACCGTCGGGGGGCGAACCGGGCCTTCGCTGCGCCGCTTCAGTCGGGCAGCAGGCTGCCCCAGCGCGTCATCCGCGGTGCGATCTCGGCCCCGGTGACGCCGCGTACGGCGCCTGAGCCGAGCAGGTGCAGCATGGCGCGCGTCATGTGAAGCTGCCACGCCTCGCTCGCCATCATCGCGTCGAGCTTGCCGGGCTCGCCGCGGATCAGGAAGAAACCGTTCAGGTCGCCACCGTGCGTATCGAGCAGCACCGTGTCGAAGGACTCGATCGTTCCATCCCGCTGCAGGGTCTCGAAGTATTCGACGATGTCGCCGAAGTGCGCCTGGCTGAGGCGCTCGCGCCCTGGAATCGGCCGATTCCAGGCAAAGAACAGCGCATTGCTCGCCATCTCGTGCCTCCATCGTGAGGGGCGGGACCGTCCGTGCCGATGGCCGGACCTCGCCATCCCAGTCTAGGTGTTCGGCGGGCGATCTCCAGCCGGCGCCGGGCCGGCCATGCTGCGCTGCCATCTGCCGGGCGTGAGGCAGCAGGCGCGCCACGCGAGCACGCCGGCTGTCGTTCGAGCACCGGAAGCGAGCGCGGGTGATTCGCTCTCGCAGACGTCGGCGATGCCCGTTGTCCGGGCCGTCCGCCTGTGAAAATGCCCGGCGCATTTACCGTGCATGATGGACGAGCCGGGAGAAGCGGCCCGATCGAATACCCCGACATACGCGCCAGCGATGGAGAGATCGATCCGATCGGCACGCTGTGGCGCTCCGAACGACTGGCCTGGCCCGAAATCGAGGGTGTGGAAGTGCTGCGATGCGCGCGCTTTCGGATCTGGCGCCGACGTCCGACGCAGACGGGCGTCGCTGGACCGGGCGGCCGTGCCCCGCGCGTTGACGCAGCAACCTTTGTCGGAAACAATCGGGCCCTGAGAGGATCGGGTGGTGTCGCATTGGGGGGTTAAGTGTATAAATCTACGAAGCTTTTTGTGGCGGCCGTGGCGGCGCTCGTGGTGCTGGCACCGGCGGCCCGGGCGGGCGACGGCGCACAGGAAATCAAGTCGCGAATCGGTGCCGGCGATCCCGGCGCCGGCAAGGAAAAATCATCGATGTGCCAGGGCTGCCACGGGGCGGATGGAAACAGCGCCGCGCCGAACTTCCCCAAGCTTGCGGGCCAATACGCCGACTATATTCGGAAACAGGTGCTGGATTATCAAAGTGGCGTGCGCGCCGATCCGACCATGAGCGGAATGGCCGCTGCGGTCACCAGCAGCCAGGACCTGCTCGATATTGCAGCCTATTTTGCCAGTCAGAAACAGATGAAAGGTTCCGGGGCGAGCAACGAAGCGGGCAAGAAGCTCTACCTGGCAGGTGATTCAGGCAGGAATATTTATGGCTGCGTCAATTGCCACGGCGAGAACGGCAAGGGAAAGGCGCCGGGCAATGCGCTGTTTCCGATCGTCGGCGGACAGCACAAGGACTACCTCGTCAAACAGCTGACGGATTTGAAGAGCCGGGCACGGACAAACGACCCTGCCGGCATGATGGCCGCCATTGCCAAGTCGATGACGGACGAGGATATTCAGGCGGTCGCCGAATACCTCTCCGGGCTGTGAAGATAGCGGCGCGGGGTGACTGCGCATGATCCCGGGCAAGCCGTGGCTTCCCGACGCGGGGATTCCGGCGTTGCCCACCTCCGTCTCGGACCCTCCCCGTCCTGCATTGGATCGGATCGCGAGGCCCGGTTTCTCCGCGTAGACGATTGTTCGTGGCCAATGCGGTACGGCACTCGCCGGCCGCGCGGACATCCGTCGGCCGGAACGAGGATGCCTTGCGTGGCGACGCGAGGCACTCACCGACGGCCCGAAGTGTCTTCCGGTCGAGTGCAGGCGACGACATCGTCATCGCGTGCGCAGTCTCATCATCCAGGCTTGGCGATCGATGCCCGTGAGCGGCACGGCAATGTCGCGTGCCCGGGCGTCGGGCTTCAGTCCGGTTCGTTGGGCACGATGAAGCTGAATCCCTGCGCCTTCAGCAATTGCTGCACGAGCGGGGCCGGGTCGGCGCGACTGGTCAGGTGGAGATAGGACTTGACCGCGAACTTGCCGGGATCGGCCGCCAGGTAGGCGTCGCTGACGGCATCGCCGTCTTCCCAGGGCAGAACCTTCTTCTTCCTGATCAGCGCCGCGCGGACTTCGTCCGGCAGCACCGCGAGTTGCGTGGCATGGGCCAGGTATTCCTGCGGCGGGGCGAACATCCGCTGCGCCGTGCTGTTGTGGTACATCACGGCGTGCGCGATTTCGTGGGCGATCACTCCGGCATAGTGGTCCCGGTCGAACGGCTCGTCGTACATGCGGGGATCGCCGGCGAGTCGGAAGATGGCCTCGTACGACATCAGCCGGATGGCGTCGCTGCGGCTGTCGTAGCTCGCGTAGGCGGGGTGACCGTTGACCTCGACGAGCTGCTCGACCGTGGTAAGCCTGATCGCCCTGCGCAACCGAAGCCCGTATCGGTCGAGAAACGCCAGCGCCCGCCCGGCGGCCGCACAGATCTCGGCCAGGGCTGGTTCGCCTTCGACGACGACCTCCACGCCGGCGGCGTTCGCGCACGCACGCCCATCGGCGCCCTGCACGGCCGGCGGCAGCAACAGAGTCGAAACCAGGGCGGCTTTCCAGTGCATCGGTGCCCTTGTCGGTGAGGTCGCCACCATGCTACTCGGGGTCGTGGTTCGGCGGGAGGGTTCCGCCGGGCATCGCGATCCGATCGTGCCGGCTCGCGCGCGCCGCATCGTCCGCTATCATCGGGCCATCGACCCCGACATGGAGCGCTGCTGCATGCGCGAACGAATCGATGGAGAGGCGTGCGGCCGGCGTGGCGCGGGCGAACCATGTTGCAGCCGCGGCAGCGACGACCGCCGCACATGCCGATGCGCCGTCTGCTGAGATTGTTCGCCCTGCTGTTCGCCTGCCTCGGCACGGCGGCGAGCGGCGGTGCCGCGGCCGCCGGGCGGGTGGCGCTGGTGGTCGGCAATGCCGCCTATGCCGACGCGCCGCTGGCGAATCCGGCCAACGATGCCCGCGCGATGGCGGCCCGGCTCGATCGGCTGGGCTTCTCGGTGCAGGTGCTGACCGATGCCGATCGCGCCGCGATGGAGCGCGCGCTGGTTGCATTCAGCGGCCGCCTCGACGCCGACACGACGGCGCTGTTCTATTACGCCGGCCACGGCATTCAGTCGAACGGGCGCAACTACCTGTTGCCGGTCGACGCCAGGATCAGGTCCGAAGCGGCCTTGCGCTTCGAGGCGGTGGACGTCGCCGATGTGCTGGACGAGATCGCGCAGAGCGGCTCGCGCGTGAACTTCGTCATCCTCGACGCATGCCGCAACAATCCGTTCGAGCGCAAGGTGCGCGGCGGCAGTCGCGGTCTGGCGGCGATCGATGCAGCGCGCGGTACGCTGATCGCCTACGCCACCGCGCCCGGTTCGGTGGCCATCGATGGAGAAAGCAGCAACGGCCTCTACACCGCTGAGCTGCTGAAGGCGCTCGACGCGCCGGGCCTGAAGGCCGAGGACGTCTTCAAGCGCGTGCGCATCGCGGTGTCGGACCAGTCCGCAGGGCTGCAGGTGCCTTGGGAGTCGTCCTCGCTGACCGGCGATTTCGTCTTCAATCGCGATGCGATGCCGGCGGCGCCGACCGCTGCCACGCACAACCCGTCGGCACCGTCCTCGCAGGCTTCGGTCGAGCAGAGCCTGTGGGCCAACGTGCGCGAAATGGACACGCCGGCGGCCTACCGCGCCTATCTCGACCAGTACCCGAAAGGCGTTTTCGCGGCGCTGGCCCGGCTGCAGCTCGAGCGGGGCGGGCCGCCGCCCAGCCGCGCGGCCGGCGGGCAGTGCGAGCTGGCCGGTGCCTGGCACAGTTCGGTGCCGAGCGCCGGCTGCGAGGCGTCGACGCTGCGCTTCACGCGTCGCGCCGACGGCCACTACGACATGGTCGAGGAGGGCTGCGGCAACGTGCGCGGTGAAGCCCGCTACGTCGGCGGGGTGCTGGTCATCGACTGGGTCTTCGGCGGCTTTCTGTGCAAGGGTCGAACCGAACTGCGTTTCGATCCGGGCTGCCGGCAGGCGTCGGGCGAAGTCGTGATGCCGGCCAACTTCCTCGGCTGCAGCGGTCGGCACGCGGCGACGATGACGCGCCTCGATGATCCGGAGATGTCCCGCTAGTGTCGTGTTGCGCGCAGTGGGGCGCTTATGCGTCTGGCACGCATCCGCCGTTCGAGGCCGGATGAATCCGGCCCCCTGGGAAACACGCACCGACCGGGTTCGTTCGGGCCGGCTTCAGCCGGCCGGGGCCCGGTAGCCCGGCCGACGCCGTTATCGCGGCAGGAGGGCGCCCGCGCTTGACTTGCCTGCCACGAGCCCATAGCCTCGGGCGGCTTTTGCCGACGTGGCCGGGATTGTTCGCTTTGCGCTAGGACGGAGGAATAGAAATGTCGCGAGAGGTGCTTGTTGCCGTGCTCTGTATCCCTACCGGGCAGGGAAATACGAACCGCTCGATGGGCAATGCCTATAGCGTTCTCAAGTCGGTCGTCGCCTGGGCGGACGGCCAGCGCTCGCAGTTGCTGAAGCCGGAGTCGCTGGGCAAAGGCGAGTTCGATGCGATCGTCGTCGCACCCGAGTACTACTTCATCGACAAGCATCCGACCGACCGTCTGCCGCTGAGCGAGACCGCAGCGATTCGGTTGCGGGCGAGGCTGATCGCACTCAGCGCCCGCTATCCCAGGGTTCTGATCGTTCCCGGAACGATCTTCTACAGCGAGCGCATGAACTCCGAGAAGGTCGTCAAGGCCAAGGCCAACGCGCTGGCCGCCGAGTTTGCCGCCCGCCGCCGGCTCGGTCCGGCGGCGCCGGGCGCCACGGTCAAGCCGTCCGATCTGTTCGGCTCGCGTACGCCGCAGAACCGGGGCCTGAAGGGCCCGAACGCGCCCAAAGGACCGCACATAGTCGGTGTCCGCAACCTCCCGGACACGACCACGCGCAACAATGAGCTCAATGCGCTTGAACTCGGCGACGACGACGATTCGTACTGGGGACGGAAGAAAGGGCTCATCAACATCGTTTCGGGCCTGCGCTCCGACGCGCGGCGGGCGCGCAATCGTGCCTACCTGTTGCTGGCCGGCAACATCCAGGGCATGTGCGACAAGCACAGCGATTATTTCGAGGTCGGCAAGGCGCCGGACAAATACTTTTTCATTCCCGGTACCCGCGAGCTGTGCCCCGAAATCGGCGGCTACCGCTTCGGCGTCGAGATCTGCGCCGACCATCGCCTGGGCGTCGCCAAGCGAAACACCAGCTCCGGTCTCGACTTCCAGATCGTGCTGTCGGATGCCATCGGCATCATTCCGGCGAACATCGCGGTTCGTGTCGGTGGGGTCTACATCCACGCCTCGTCTCTCCCCACGTCAAGTGCCGTGGTGGTTCGTGGAAGCACCAAGCTGACCAAGACGCTGGACTTCGCGAACGCGACAGCCAGGTGCACCGTGGTGGATGTTTGAGCGGAGGCTTTCGAATTCGAATACCGGGCCGCGTTGGAGTCAGCCCCGGCGCTCGACGCCAGGGGAAAGTTCTCGAGTGTGGCGTTCGGCCGGGACCCCGGTTGCCCACGCCGAAGCGGGGCAATCACCGGATTGCCCGGTCAAACAGCGCGCACGACATGGCGAGCGCATTTTCGCCGACATCCAAGCTCGGATCTTCCCGCTGGCGCGGTCCCGGAACTCCGCACGGTCATTGCTGCGTGGCAACGGATCGGACGGAACCGGCTTGCCGAGGAACGCGCGGCGGCTTCCATCCCGCCTCGAGCAGATAGACCGGCAGCCGGTGGCCGGAACGACGACGAAGAGGCGCCCCGCGCTTCGTTGCTCGAGCGGATCGACGCGGGACGAGACCCGTGCTTCGACTCGGCCGGGCCTTCGCCGGAGGATGACCTGGTGGCGGCCCGCTCAGGCGAGGGGGGCGATCGATCGGGACGCCCGAAATTCGAATCCCGTCCGCCGGCCCCCGCACCGGCGCGGTGTGCGCAGGGCCCCTGTCCGGTTCAGCCGCGGCCGAGCAGACGATCGAACCAGCCGACCTTCTTGCGTGCCTTGACCACCTCGGGCGCGTTGTCGCCGTGGTGATCCCGGTACCAGTTACCGAAGCGCAGATCGTGGGTCATGATGTGGCCGATCAGCCATTTGTTCAGGAATTTCCGAAGTTGCTGGATGCGGTCCTCATTCCACGAGTCGCTGGCGCTCAGGAAATCCGCCACCGTGGCGCTGAAGTCCTCGTGCAGCTTCAAGTGACCGTCGAATCCGGGGTAGCCGCTGTCTTCCATTAACTGCTGTTCGTTGGAGAAGTGCGTGACGACGTACTCGAGCAATTCGTCGAGCGTTTCGTCCACGGTGCTCAGATCGAGTTGCTTGACCAGGGCGAAAAGATGCTTGTGCTCCCTGTCGACCTGTGGCACGTCGATCTTGAACCCGTCGCGCCACTCCACGACGAACGGCGCCTGCCTATGCACTGCTTCGGTAACCATATGTCCCTCCGTATCGATCGATCGGGTATGCCCCGCGCTGATCTCCGAGCCTGCAAGGCAAACGCTCGAGCCCTCATGCCCACCCAGGCTTGATTTCGGCATGCCTGCCGACATGCAGGCCGACCGTGGGAACCACAACGCCTCGGACCCCGGTCCCCCGGGGCCGAAAATGATCCCTCTCCCGCCTGTCATCGTCACCCGGGTCGATGAACTTTAGCGCCGAATACGTCAGCCGATAATCGGTCTCGCGCAGCGGAGGCGTTTTGAAGGCGCCCGGACGTTCGGAGCAGGCCGGCAGCGCCCACGGCCACGCGTCGGGATGCGTCGGCCGCGTGTCTCCCCCGCTTTGCCGGGCGCAGCGCCGGCCCGCGCGAGCCCAGCCGCCGGCGTGTCGGCGCGATCCTGGTGGCGCATATGATTCAACCGGAACACGGGTGCCGTTGGCCGGGAGAATCCGACCCTACGCGGTTGGCCGACGCTTGTTTCCCCGGGCGGGCCGGATTCGTCCGCCCCTCACTGGGCGCAACACGAGACTAGCCGAACGGATGGCCGGAGCCGGCTTCGACCAGTTGCGAGATCAGCACGCGGGTCTTGCGCGCCATCTCGCGCGAGAGATTCAGCATCAGCACGCCGAAATCGAACGGTAGCTCCAGGTGCAGTTGGTAGAAGAGCTCCGTATCGACTTCGAGCACCAGGGTCGGCCCGTTCGCGCGGGGGCAGCCCACCCGTTCGAACAGTCCGATCATCGACACGTAGCCGATCTGTTCGCCCGCCGCGACCTCATGCAGCCGCACCACGCCGTCCTTTCCCTTGCCGAAGGCGTCGATCCGACCCTGCAGCACGATGAAGAAGCTGTCCGCGCTGTCGCCCTTGTGAAAGAGTTCCTCCCCGTCCTGCAGCGAGAGGCTTCGGCCGCGACACAGCAGGAAACGGATCGCATCGTCGCTCAGCGCGCCGAAGGTCGAGCCCGCCCTGACTCGATCCAGGCCCCAGTCGGTCAGCAGCTTTTCTCCGTTCAGCAGATTCATGCCTTGATCAGGTTCGGCGACCGCGGAATGGGCGGACGTGCCTCCCGTTTGCAGTTGTTCGGCGAAATCGTACGTTCAGTCTGGATCCGGCGCACCGGCCTGGCAAGCCGGCCGCGAGGCGACCGCATCGGCCCGTCGCCGGGACGGGACGCCGGCGTGGCCGTCCGGTGCTTCGGGACTGCACGCAAGCACGGCCCGCACGCCGCATGCTGCGGCCGAAAAGGCGCCGGAGCGCCGTCAGTTGCATCGAGCGGCGGGCGAGCCCCGGCGCGGTGGCGCCCCGATGTGCACCATTTGAAAATGCGTTCGCCCAATAGAACCGATCCGAAGTACGGTCAGGTTCGCGCGTTGAGGCTCGACGGCAGGACCACGAAGTCGCTCGTCCGTTCGAGCGAGTTCATCGCCGCGAGCAGCGCGGGCGGAGGCTCGACCAGCTTGCGCTGGACGAGATCGAGCCAGCCGCCGGCACTGGTGAGCTTCGCGCTGAGCTTGCCGTCCGGTCGGAAGAATTCGTGCCGCAGCAGGAAACGGCTGCCATCGGCGGCGTGCCCCGCCAGGGCGTAGGTCACGGTGATCTCCTGCTGCAGCCCGATCTCCTTGAAGTACTCGACCTCGTCCTTCATCACCACCGGTCCAATCCTGAGGCGCAGGAACTCCTCGACCGGAAAGCCGTGCTCGATCAGAAACATCTGACGCACGTCGGCGGCCTTGTCGAGATACGCGGTATTCCTCATGTGCGAATTGAAGTCCATGTCGGCCCAGCCGGCGTAAAGCTTCTTGGTGTACATATGGCGTTCTCCGTTGCGCGTCCCTCGCTGCCCTGCGGGCCCGAAGCTTCGATCTTCCGCCCTGTGCGGATGCCCGCGCGAGCCCCGTGGAACGATGCGGCGGGCGCGAGGCAGGGCAGAGGGGGCGGTAGATGTCGAGGCCGAGGGAGGGGAAAGGCCCGGGGCCCCATTTCCTCGCCGTGTCAGGCCGTACCCTTGGCGCTGTCATCGGCGGCAGAACCGTTCAGGGCGACGGCGGCCCGGATCAGGTCCTGCAGCGCGGATTCGTCGATCCGGCTGCCCTCGGGGAAATCGATCGCCCGCCTGAGCCTGCCTTGCAGACTCGAGTTGAAGAGTCGAGACGGATCCGCAAGCGAGGCGCCGCGCGCGAAGGTCAGCTTCACCACCTTCTTGTAGCTCTCGCCGGTGCAGACGATCCCGTTGCAGGACCAGACCGGCGTATTCCATTTCCACTCCTCGGTGATCGCGGGATCGACGCCGCGGATCAGAGTCCTCAGCGCGGCAAGCAGTTTGCCCCGCCAGTCCTGCAGCTCGCGGATACGCGCGTCGATCAGTTCGGAGGGCGAACTGCCGGCGCCGGACGCGGACGCCTTCTTCGAGCTTGCTTTGGGGCTGGGCGATCGAGCCTTGGTCGGTGTCATGTATTGCTCCCTGGCGGGCCGAGCGGCGTGGCCTTCGTGCTTGCAGGCGGGTGAGACGGGCCGCCCTGCGCCCGCGTCGTCGGTGCGCCAAAGCGGGGTCGAGAGTGCCGCCTTGCGGCAGCGCGGTGTCGGGAGCGACCTTACCACCGCTGGCACCGGAGCGGCGAACTGCGCACCCGGTATGCATGGGCATGGTGGCGGGGGAAGCGAGTCGGCCGCGTGCAGGGCAGCACGGGCGGAGCTGCCGTGGAGCTTCGAGCAGCTGCCCCCGCGACGGCTGGGGGATGACAGCCCTTCGGGGCAGCGGTCACGTCACCCGTGCATTTGCAATCCGCACCACGACACCTACGCCTTGTCCTCGCGCCCCGTCGTTCGCTCCGCGCGCGGCAACGCCGGCTCCGGCCACGGCGTCGTCGAGCCACGCCCGCCGCCACGGATGCCCGATTGCCCTGACCGCTGCGGCTGTTCGGATATCGGTCTCCCTGAAACTGATATAGAACGACAATGAGCCGGCGGCGAGGATACCTTGCCGGCTGCTATGGAAAGGAGGGACGGCGATGAAATTCCTGGTCAATTTTGAAATCCCGATGGAGCCGTTCAACTCGCTGGTACGCGAGGGGCGCGCCGGGGCGGTTCTGAAGGCGATACTGGACGAGATCAAGCCGGAAGCGGCCTATTTCTATGCCCCGAACGGCCATCGGGGCGGCACGCTCGTGGTGAACCTGGATGACGTGTCTCGGATACCCTCGGTCGCCGAACCCTTCTTCCTTCAGCTCGGCGCCCGCTGCGAGTTCCATGCCGCGATGACGCCCGACGATCTCGGCAGGGCCGGGCTCGAGCAACTCGGCAAGACCTGGCGATAGCCTGAAGTCAAACGCGCGGTGCGGGTCAGGCAGGCCGGTTCGACGCCTTGCACGACCGGCGCCGTCCGGCACGCCCGCGGCGATGAATCGTGCCTGGCGCCCGTGCGTCGAATTTTCGCGCTGCCCGCCTCAGAACACCTTCAGGCGAGGTCGCCCAGCCTGGAATTGAGCGCGGAGGCGAGCCAAGACCGCGCATCACCTGTAGAGGGTCGCGGCGGCACTTGACCCGGTTCCATCGCTCGGCGGCCGCTTGGCGGCGTTCCGCATCGCGGCGACAATGCGCCGCACGTCCCGCCGCGATGGCCGCGTGACGCGATTCGGCGAAACTGATCGAGGAGGGGCCATGCGTGCCCGGTGCGGTCTCTTGTACGTGGCGCTGCTGCTTGCCGGCTGTGGGGGCGGCGGAGGCGGCGGTGAGGCCGAGGGGGGCGGCAGCGGAGGGGATGCCGTGCTGCGGGCCGGCGACCAGGACGGTGCGCAGCGGGACGATCAGTCGGCAGGCTGGTTCCGCCCGGCGCTCGGTGCGAGCTGGCAATGGCAATTGCTCGGCACGGTCAATACCGGCTACGCGGCCGAAGTCTATGACATCGATCTGTTCGACAACCCGGTCGAGTTGATCGCCCAACTCCATCAGGCAGGCCGCAAGGTGGTCTGCTATTTCTCGGCGGGCTCGTTCGAGGCCTGGCGCCCGGATGCCGCGGCGTTTGCCGAAGCGGTGAAGGGCAAGCCGTTGGAGGGCTTTGCCGACGAACGCTGGCTCGACATCCGCTCGCCGGAGGTCGCCGCGATCATGCGCTCGCGCCTCGATCTGGCGGTGCAGAAAGGGTGCGACGGCGTCGAGCCGGACAACGTCGATGGCTTCGCCAACGACACCGGCTTTGCGCTCAGCGCCGCGCAGCAACTCGAATACAACCGCATGCTGGCGGACGAGGCGCACCAGCGCATGCTGGCAGTGGGGCTGAAGAACGATCTCGACCAGGTCGTGCAACTGGTCGACGACTTCGACTTCGCGCTCAATGAACAGTGCTTCGAGTTCAACGAGTGCGACGCGCTGATGCCCTTCGTCGCCCGACAAAAACCGGTACTCAACGCCGAATATCTGCAGCGCTACGTCGACGACGAGGCGGCCCGCGCGGCGCTGTGCGAGGCGTCGCGCAGCGCGCAGTTAAGCACGCTGGTGCTGCCGCTCGATCTCGACGACGCCTTCCGTTTCAGCTGCGAAGCGCCGACCTGATCGTCCGTGCAGGGCAAGGGGATCACGTCTCGCAACGAGGCATTTCCGTTGGCTGGGATGTTCCCGGCCACCGAGTCGAAATTGCCCGGCGATCTCCGCGCGAAGTGCCGTGGAGGAGGCCGCCGCCCAGTTCGATGCGCAAAGGACGCGCCAAGGGGTGCGACCGGTTCGTGAATGCGGTGTCCCAATACTTGGATCCGCTTCCTGCTCCGGATCGAAGCGTCCTGTCCCGCCCGATGACTTCGCAAAGGCAGGGGCAAAGGACCAATTGGTGGGGCATTTGCCGCACGCTGCCGATCCGACTGCCGGGTCGTGTCGTCGCTGGGGCCTCGCATGCTGCTGATTTGCTTGCGAAATGGCTCGATCCGTGCGCCGTAAGGAACTGGCACAGCCCATGCGGGCATTCTGGTGACTCCCCTGTCCGCCCAGGCCTTCCTGCGCCTGTGCGCAATGCCTGAGAGGCGCCTATGGAGCATGGATCCAACTGGCGGGAGTTGTATCCCGACAAGAGCGCCATCGTCGGCGAATCGCCAGGCGATCCGGCGACCATGGGCAGCGAGGAGGCGTTCCGAAACACGGGGCGGGTGCCCAAGCCCACCAACCTCGTGCGTTCCTTTGCGCTGCTCAGCCTGATCTCCATCTCGGTGATCTGCTGCGTGGCGGCACTGCTGCTGTCGCGATTCATGGAGCGCGCGCTGGTGCAGCGCGATGCGATCGTCACGGCTGAACTGATCCAGAGCATTGCCGAGCACGAGGAGCCCGAACTGGCCTTCGATCGCCCCGAACTGCTGAGCGACGAGGAGGGCCTGGGCGAGTTGTTCATTCACATCACCAAGATTCCGGACGTGCTGCGGGCCAACGTCTTCGCGCCGGACCGCTCGATCGTATGGTCGAATGACCGCGATCTGGTGGGACAGCGCTTCATCGACAACGACGAACTTGACGAAGCCCTGCGCGGCAAGATGGTCGTCGAGCTCGGAAAGGTCTCCAGGTCGACCAAGCACGAGCATGCATTCTTCGATGTGGGCGTCACCGAATTCGTCGAGAACTACGTGCCGATCCGGGCGCCGGATCGCGGTGAAGTGGTCGGCGTGGTGGAGATCTACCGCACGCCTGCTGCGCTGTTCGAGACGATCAGGGGCGGCACATGGCTGGTCTGGAGCATTGCGCTGGCCAGCGGCGTCTTCCTGTATGCGACCCTGTTCTGCGTCGTCCACCGCGCCGCCGGCGTAATGCGGAGGCAGCATGCGCTGCTGCTCGAGTCGGAGACCATGGTCGCGGTCGGCGAGATGGCGACGGCGGTGGCGCACGGGATTCGCAATCCGTTGGCCTCGATTCGCTCCAGCGCCGAACTGGCGCTGGAGGAGAAGACGACCGAGATCGGTCGCGAAGCGACCCAGGATGTGATCCTCGAGGTCGATCGCATCGGCCAATGGCTGCGCGAAATGCTCCTCTTCGCGCGTCCAGAGCGCGGCGAGCTGTTCGAGGTCGACCTCGGCAAGACGGTACGCGAGAGTCTCGACAACTTTCAGGTGACCATGGCGAGACAGCATATCCGACCGCAAGTGGAGATATCCGACGACCTTCCCCCGGTCAAGGGCGACGCCCGATTGCTGTCGCAGATGTTCAACAGCGTCATCGCCAACGCCGTGGAGGCGATGCCGAACGGCGGCAGCCTCGACGTGCGCGCGAGACTGTGCCAAGAGCGCAGCGAACTGGAGATGACGCTGTCGGATACCGGCTGCGGCATACCCCGGGCACACCTGGATCAGGTCTTGAAGCCCTTCTTCACCAGCAAGAGAAGCGGGCTGGGCATCGGTCTGCAGTTGGTCAAGAGGATCGTCGAGCGGCACGGGGGCCGCATCATGCTGAGCAGTGTCGAAGGACAGGGCACCACCGTCACACTGGTCTACCCGGTGGGAGGGGCCGATCGATGTTGCCACGCGTCCTGATCATCGACGACGAGATTCGTCTGGCCAAGAACATTGGGGCCTACCTGAGCCGCTACGCGTTCGACGTGCAGGTAGCCAACAGCGGCCTGGAAGGCCTCGAGGTGTTCGCGTCCTTCATGCCCGACATTGTGTTGCTCGACTTCAAACTGCCCGACATCGACGGCCTGGAGGTGCTCGGCAGGCTCCGCACTTTCGACGCCGGCGCCAACGTGATCCTGATGTCCGGGCAGGGCAGCACCGAGGTGGCCGTCCTCGCGATGAAGGCGGGCGCCTGTGACTACCTGAGCAAACCGCTGGTGCTGAAGGACTTGAAGACGATGCTGGAGCGGATCGCGGGAACGGGGCGCAGCGAACGGACCGCGAACGGCGACCAACTCAATGGAGCGTAGGTTGCGCGCCGCCAACTTGACGGTGCCGCCGGTGCCGGGCGGATGCTACCGATGGGCACGCCAGACCAAAGGGGCGGAAACGGACGAGTCGGTCGGGCCTGAGGGACGGGGCCGCCTGCTCACTGCTCTGCCTGCCGTGGGCACAGAATTGCGCACCAGCCGTTCGTTGCCCCTACCTTTTCCGCGATCGGCAGGGCGCAGGGCCGGCGCTGCGCTCCATGCCAACCCCGATGCTCATCGACTGCTCCACCTGCCACGGCGTCACCGTGCGATATCCGCTCAGCGGATCCATCACCAGCAGCGAGAAGTCTGCCGGATTGTCCGGATTGATCTCGATGCCGTACACCACCATGGCGTGGAGGATCGAGGTATGCAGGATCAGAAGGAAGTGCCCGTGGTTTTCGATCAGGCGTTTGGCCATGGCCAGGCTGAAGTCGTCCGGGGCGATTTCGGTGTCGAGATCCAGCAGGATGCGCCACTCCGCGAAGACCGCCTCCAGGTCATCGTTGGAGTCTCCCACCAGCGCATCCTTGTCGTCCGTGCACTCCGTGCCCCGATAGTGGCGGAGCAGGAAGTCGGAGCCGAATCCGGTCTCCACGATCCTCTTCACCAGGAGCCAGGACGCCATCGCGGCAGCCCAACAGGTCAGCCCCGACTGCCGGATGTCGGGCGGACGCTTGAGTACCCAATTCGTGCGCTTCCGCGGTTGCCGAAAAAGCCCGGAGCGCGACGCCTGTCCCGTCCTCTGCTGAACCACGTGGGCAAGTTCATGAGCCAACAGTCGGCGGCCGGAATCCGTCTCGGCGACGTACTCTCCCCGGGCGAAGGCGATGTCGTTGCCGTCGGTAAAGGCGCGCGCATTCAGATTGTCGGCCAGCGCCTCGGCCCGTCCGTCGTCATGCAGCCTTACGTTGCCGAAATCGCGGCCGAAGCGAGGCTCGAAGAAGGCTCGCTCAGCGTCCGACAGCGGGCGTCCGCCGGACTGCAGGCCGACCCGGCCCGATCTCCAGGAACGGGGCGCCGGGAAACCCCCGGCTTTGGCCTGTGCCGCGTTCGGCAAGGGCATGCGCATGACGGCGTCGGCGGTGCGGTCGGCTTCCCGCTCCAGAGCGTCCGCCGGCCGGCTGACCCGGAGTCCGGCCTGGACGCGCCCCTCCAGCGCGTCCCGTATCTGCCTGCGCGTATCGGAAATGGCCGAGGACGGTTGCGGAATCCTGGCGAGGCGTTGGCGATGACCCCCCAGTTGCGCCTTGCTCCGCAAGGCCCTCGTCAGACCTCCGTGGCCGATGCACTTGAACGTCATTGCGGATGAATCCCAAGGCGCGTCATTCGGACCCCGCCCTTGCAAACCGCGCTTGCCCTGCAGGGACCAAGCGGCCTCCGAAACATCGGATTCCCCGGCCCGCTAGCGTCAGGAGTGCGCAATTGGTACAGGGCACTGCACGGCATCCCATTCGAAGCCGCCCAACCCGTTCGCGAGGGCAACTCACGATCAGTATGGTTGAAAGGGCGCAACACGGCAGCCTCCATCGCATGCGAGTGCGAGTCGAAAAGGGGCTGCCCATGGCGTGACTGTAGCCGAGGCGCGGACGAATGCAATCAAGCTGGACCCCGTCGGTTGGCCATCGCGATGCGGCGACTGCCCAGGCCGGCGGCAAGGCGCTTGCGGCAGGCTTTGCCGCCGATTTGCGCTTTCGGGGGCGTTTCGCCGGGCGCGCAATTTCGGCTTCCTGCATCCGAACAGCAAGCGTTTGATCCGGCTGCTGCAGTGGCTGCTGACCTTCGCTCCGGCGCCAGTGCAAGCCCTTGCCCGTCCGGCCGTGGCGTGCCCGTGCTGAGGCGCGCCGATGCGCGTGCTGCGAACGCGCTTGAGACCGATTCGAACGTCCGAATCCGAGCCGCCGCCCACGGCGGGCGCAATGGCGTGCTGATCATTTAACCCGGCGCATCCGACCGGTTCTGCCAAGGGAGTTCGGCGTCCGCAAGCCGAGAACCGACTCGGATGAAATTCGGGTCGGAAGTGCAGAACTTGACCAAATCCGGCCTCCGGAACGCACCCGGCGACACCAGACCCGGGCGCAAACAGCCCGCCCACGTCAAGACCGCCCCACTCGGGGCGGATCATCGAGAGATATTTTCAGGGACAGAATCGAGCCGCGTCGCTCGAGGGACGGGCTCGTCCAACAAACAGTTCAGATCGTGGCTCGCTGCGCGATCACGATCAAATCATATTCGTTGGGCTGCTTCAAGAATCCGGAGACTGCCTTGGCGGCCAAGAGCGGCTTTCTTCGTCCAACGGACTCTCGAGTCCCACTGAGTTGCCCTCCGGATCCCCCCCCGCGTCAGAATAGTTGTCGCCTCGCTAGAATCTGAAACGCGGGGGCGATAACGGAAGGACGAAGTGGCCAGGTACGGACAAGCATTCAAGGACAAAGCGGTAGCAAGGTTGTTGCCTCCCGAGAGCGCATCGGTGCAGACGGTTTCGCACGATGTCAGCGGTAATCCAATAATCCCCACCTGTGGTAATCGAATT
>JBNLET010000238.1:0-4390 GCA_050305135.1 Rhodocyclaceae bacterium
CTCATTCGCGGTCCGACCAGTACTCCTCCAGCAGGATCTGGCCCGGCTCGCGGCGCCGGTGGCGGGCAAACCCTGCCGCCGCCAGCACCTGCAGTGAATCGGTGACCAGGCCCGGGTTGCCGCACAGCATCACACGGCTGAGCGCGGGGTCGAATTCCAGCCCCGCTGCGGCCTGCAGCCGGCCGTCCCGGATGGCGGCCGGAATGCGCCCGGCGAGTGCGAAGTCCTTCTCCTCCCGCGACAGGAAGGGCAGGTAGCGGAAACGCCCGCCCCGCCCGCGCTCGATGGCTTGCAGGCGATCCCGGTAGGCCAGTTCCGCCTCGCGGCGAACGCCGTGCACCAGGCGCAGGTTTTCGAAGCGCTGCCAGGCTGCCTCGCTCTCCAGTATCGATACGAAAGGCCCGACGCCGGTACCGCTGGCGATCAGCCACAGATCCCGCCCTTCGGGCATCTGGGACAGCACCAGAAAGCCGTACGGCGAGCTGCCGACGAGGATTTCGTCGCCCGGGCTCAAGGCCGCCAGGCGGGGCGACAGCGGCCCCTGCGGCACGATGTCGAAGTAGATTTCCAGCGGCGGCATGTGCGGCGGGTTCACGAGCGAATAGGGGCGCCCGACGATTTCGCCGTCCACTTCCAGACCGAGGCGGACGAATTGGCCCGCCTCGAAGGCCGGCAGCGGCGCCTCGATGCCGAGCGAAATGTGGGTCTCGGTCCACGCCCGTCGCGAACTCACCTTGCCGTTCAACCAACCCATGGCCTTGCGTCTCCGTTGCCGTTGCGCACGCTGCTTTGAGGGCCGGCGCCGGGCGGCGTTCCCGGGCCGCGAGCCCCGCGCTGGCCCGCGTCTTGCAGGCTTTCGTCCTGCCATGGCCACGCGACAGCGGCGCTGAACCGATCCGTAGCCGTGGGAAGTGATTCGATTCAGCCGCTCGATCTGAACACCGGAGACCAGTTACATGACTGCAGATGCACTTCCCGAAGACTCCGTCCTGAGGCGACACGCCGCCACCGAGCGCAACCGCGTGCTCGGCCTGCCGCCGACCGACTCGGTACTCAAACGCCACTACGCCCAGTTGCAGCAGATGCGCAGCGGCGCCCCGAGCCAGGCACGGCCGGCGCAGGCCGGCCGTCCTGCCGCAGCACGGCCGGCAGCGGAACCGGCTTCGCCGCCACCGGCCGCAGCCCCGGCCAGCGCGTCCACCGCCAGCGGCGGCGGCGGCTTCTTCGGCTGGCTGAAGCGCCTGCTCGGCGCCTGACGCCACACGACTCGAGCGGCAGGCAGCACAGAGTGTCCCGGAAGCGGGGCAGGTCGTCGCTCGCCTGCCGCACCGCGCGCCCGGCCGCTCACGCCCGCGGCGCCAGGCGCGCCGCGATGCGGGCCAGTTCGATGTCGTTGCTCGCGCCCAGCTTGCTCTTGATCTGGTAGTGGCAGTTCTGCACGGTCTTCGGACTCAGGTGCAGCGCGTCGGCGATGCCCTGGTGTCCCCGGCCGGCCAGCAGCAGGCGCAGGATCTCGAACTCGCGCGGCGTCAGTGCCGCCAGCGCATCGCCCTCGCCGTCCAGCAGCGCCAGCGCCAGTTGCGGTGCGATGTCCGGGCTGATCGTGCGCCGCCGCGCCGCCACCTGGTAGACCGCCTGCACCAGCACGGCCGGCTCGCTGCTCTTGGTGACGTAGCCGAGCGCGCCGGCCTTCAGCGCCTGGGCGGCGAAGAGCGGATCGCGATGCATGCTGAAGGCCAGGATGCGGGCGTCGGACCGGCGCTGGCGCAGCCGGCCGATCAGCTCGACGCCGCCCATGTCCGGCAGCGCCAGGTCGAGCACCACCACGTCCGGCTCGTGGCGGCGGAAGGCGTCCAGCGCCACCGCGGCGTCCGCCGCCTCGGCGACGATGGCGAGATCCGGCCGGCGCTCCAGCAGGCGCCGGTAGCCTTCCCGCACCACCGCATGATCATCCACCAGCAGCAGCCGGATCGCCGCCATCGCCGTTCTCCCGTTCTTCGCTTGCCGGCAGCGGGATCTCGGCCCGCACCGTAGTGCCGCGCGGCCGCCGCGGCGCCAGGCTGAAGCAGCCGCCCAGCGCCAGCACCCGCTCCTGCATGCCGAGCACGCCGAAGCCGCCGCCGTCCTCGCGGCGCCTCGGTCCACCGCCGTCATCCTCGATCGACAGCGTCAGGCGGGCAGGCCCGCGCCGCACGGCGACCCGGATGTGCCGCGGTCGGCCGTGGCGCATCGCATTGGTGACACTTTCCTGCACGATGCGATAGACGCTGACCGCCACCTCGTCGGGCAGCGCGTCGAGCCCACCGTCGCATTGCAGGGACAGCGCACAGGCGCCGCAGCGCCGCCAGCCGTCCATCAACTGCTGCAACCCGGCCTGCAGGCCGAAGGTTTCCAGCCCGACCGGGCGCAGCTGGTGCAGCAGGCGCTGCAGGTTCTCCATCATGCCGGCGGCAGTGCGCGCGATCGCGGCCAGCGGCGGCAGCAGCGTCCCGTTGCCGTCCGCTGCGTCGGTCGCGCAAGCGGTTTCGGCGCGGATCGAAGTCAGGCACTGGCCGAATTCGTCGTGCAGTTCGCGCGCCAGGCGGCGGCGCTCCTCCTCGCGCACCGTCAGCAGGCGCTTGGCCAGCCGCCGCTGCTGGCCGTCGGTCTGCTGCAGCCGCGTCGCCAGGTGGTCGAAGCCCTCGGCGATGCGCCGCAGCTCGACCAGCCGGGGGCGCGGCATGCGGGCCGCCAGGTCGCCGGAGCGCATCCGTTCCAGCGTCGTCAGGATCGCGTCGGTCGGTCGCAGCGCGCGGCGCACCGGCCGGTATACCAGCAGGTTCAGCAGCAGCACGCCGGCGGTCACCAGCAGCACCACCTGCAACTGCTCGGCCACTGCCGCCGCCTCGGCCGGCAGGTCGGGCGTGACGACGAATTCGCCCACCTTGATGCCGGGGAACTGGCCGATCAGCCCGCGGTAGCTGGCAGCCGGCGCCACCAGCCACGCCAGCAGCCGCTGCAGCAGCGGCAGCTGGTCGCCGCCGGGCGAGAAACAGCGCTGCAGCACGTCGCGCGCGGTCAGGTCCTGTACCCGCACGCACAGCCGCAGCGAGGCGCCCAAGCGCTGCAGCAGCGTGAGCTGCAGATCCTCGATGCCGCGATGGACGAAATCGCGCCGCCCCGACAGCTCGCTGTCGATCAGGCGCTCGATCGTATCGCCGCTGCGCTGCACGTGCTCGCGGATGCGGCCGGCGGCCTGCTGCAGCACCACCGCCGAAGCGGCGAGAAAGATCAGCAGCGCGAACAGCGTGATGCGCAGTGCCAGCTGCTTCTTCAGGTCGAGGGCCGGTCGTTCGCCGTGCATCGTGGTTCTCCGGAGCCGTGACGGGCCGCGCTCGCCCGTCTGCCGCGCCAGCATGCACGCGGCGGACGGCGCTACGCAACGCCGCTGCCGCCAGCTTCGGTCCGATCGACGGGTCCGGATCCGGCCTGCTGCCCGCTCGGCGCCGGGCAATTTGCCCGCTTCGTCGGCCGCTCAGCGGTCCGTTCCGGTGGCCCTGTAGACGCGCGAGTCCGGATGGAAGGCCATCCAGGCGAACCAGTAGGCGCTGACCGAGGGCACGATCCGGCCGTCGGCGTCGGTGGCGCGGGCGGTGCCGTGGGCGGGATCGTAGACGATCGTCAAGGCCTTGCCGCCGACCTGGTCCTGCAGCCGGTGGCCGGGCGAACGCTGCAGTTCCGGGAACGGGTAGACCACCGCCTCCCGGCCGATGCGGACGCCCAGCACCCAGGTCTTGTCGTCGTAGCGCCGGTCGCTGTGGCTGAGCGGGAACATCGTGCCGGCTTGCTGACGGTAGGTCCGGTAGGGGTCGCGACCATAGTCGCGCCGGTAGCCGGTCTCGAACGACAACACCTCGGTGGCCGGGTGGCGGGCGCGCCAGTCGGCCCAGCTGGTATGTTCGAGCGGCAGCATTTCGAGTTCGCGTCCGCGCATCGGGCCGCTGACCGCCCGGTTCATGAGCTGCGACCAGAGCGATTCGGTCTGCCGGTCGTAGAGCAGCACGTCGCTGTTGTAGAGCAGGCCCGAGACGCCGAACCGGTAGCTGCGGCCGCCGAACTCGGCCCGGTAGGCGATGCCGCTGCCGCACAGCGGGCAATAGGTGACCACCACCGCCTGCCCGCCGATGCGGTCGTTGACGATCTCGTGCCAGTTCATGATCGCCACCGGGTAGGCGCGCACCTCGCCTCTCAGCACGAGGCCCAACACCCTGTCGTCCGGCCGCAGCCGACCGGCCTCGGCGGCAGCGACGAAGCGCGGCCGGTCGATGGCCGGGATGCCGTCGCGCGGCGGCCCGCCGGCCAGGATCTGCTCGACCGGAATCGCGCTGCCGGCGAGATCGAAGCCGTTCTT
>JBNLET010000239.1:0-21066 GCA_050305135.1 Rhodocyclaceae bacterium
CCCCCCCCCCCCCCACGACCGTCAGGCGCTACGCCGTTCGATGCTGCCGATCTCCAGGCCCTGCGGGTGGCGCCGGGCGACGCGGTTGACGCCGGAGACGATCGCCAGGATCGAGGCGGTCACGATGTTGGCATGGACGCCGACGCCGTAGCAGGCTCCGTTCATGCCGGCCTTGCCCAGTTCGACATAGGCCACCGCGCGCGCATCGGAACCGTTGCCGATCGCCCGCTCCTCGTAGTCGAGCAGGTTCACGTCGGCACCGAGGGCATGGATGGCGGCATCGATCGGGCCGTTGCCGAGGCCGCGCAAGACCGTGCGCCGCCCGTCGATCTCGACGCCGAGCGCGATGCCCTGCTGCTCGCCCTGCTCGAACAGGTGGTGTTCGAGATAGGCGACCGGCTGATTCCCTTCGAGGTATTCGCGGCGGAACAGTTGCCAGATGTCGCCGGCACGAACCTCCTTGCCGGACCCGTCGGCCTGTCGTTGCACCACCGACGAGAACTCGACCTGCAGCCGGCGCGGCAAGGCCATGCCGTACTCGCTCTCCAGCAGGTAGGCGATGCCGCCCTTGCCGGACTGGCTGTTGACGCGAATGATCGAATCGTAAGTGCGGCCGAGATCGGCCGGATCCACCGGCAGGTAGGGCACCTCCCAGGGCGCGCCGCCGTCCTGCGCCGCGAGGCCCTTCTTGATGGCGTCCTGGTGCGAGCCCGAGAAGGCCGTGAACACCAGGTCGCCGACATAGGGATGGCGCGGGTGGATCGGCAACTGGGTGCAGTGTTCGACCGTACGCGCGATCTCGTTGATGCGCGAGAAATCGAGCCCCGGATGCACGCCCTGGCTGTAGAGATTGAGCGCCAGCGTCACCAGGTCCACGTTGCCGGTGCGCTCGCCGTGGCCGAACAGGCAGCCCTCGACCCGGTCGGCGCCGGCCATCAGCGCCAACTCGGCGGCCGCCACCGCGGTACCGCGGTCGTTGTGCGGATGCACCGACAGCACGATGCCGTCGCGCCGCGCCAGGTGGCGGTGCATCCACTCGATCTGATCGGCATAGACGTTGGGCGTGCTCATCTCCACCGTGGCCGGCAGGTTGATGATGCACGGCCGCTCGGCGCTCGGCTGCCAGATCGCGGTGACCGCATCCACCGTCTCACGCACGAAGGCCAGCTCGGCACCGGAGAACACCTCCGGGCTGTACTGGAAGACGAACTCGGTCTCCGGCTGCCGTTCGGCCTGTTGGCGGATCAGCCGGGCACCCTCCATCGCGATGCGCCGCACACCCGCCTGATCCTCGTTGAAGACGATGCGGCGGAAGTTCTCGGCGCAGGCGTTGTAGTAGTGCACGATGACGCGGCGCGCACCGCGCACCGACTCGAAGGTCCGTTCGATCAGGTGGGCGCGGGCCTGGGTCAGCACCTCGATGCTGACGTCGTCGGGAATGTGGCCGCCCTCGATCAACAAACGAACGAAATCGAAATCGGTCTGCGAGGCGGACGGGAAGCCGACCTCGATCTCCTTGAAGCCGATCTCGACCAGCATCTTGAACATCCGCAGCTTGCGCTCGGTGTCCATCGGCTCGAACAAGGCCTGGTTGCCGTCGCGCAGGTCGGTGCTCATCCACACCGGCGGACGTTCGATGCGCCGGTCCGGCCATTGCCGGTCGAGCAGGCGGACCTCGCCGTCGAAGGGTTGGAAGCTGCGGTACTTGGTGGCAGGTTGCTTCAACATGATTCTTCACTCCATTGCTGCGTTGCGTCGGGTTTCTGCGGCAAGCAAGGGCGCCCGGACGGCCGCACCGTCACACGGTCCGGGCGCCGGTCGGCAGTCGCAGTCGATGGAGTTCGGTCGTCGATGGATGCATCAGTGAAGCTCTCGCGGTGCCGCTCGCGGGCGCATCTCGCCCGTCGCGGCAGTGTCAAGACAATCGGCAGGAGGGGGGAAGTATCTGGCTGCGCTAGACGCGCAGCAGCAGGCCCAGGCCGGCGAAACCGGTCGGCAGGAAGGCTGCGGGGAATGCAGCGAAACGGGCCTGGTCAGCGATCATGGGGTCGAAACTAGCCGCAGTCGGCGCATCCGTCAAGCCCGGCCGCGCACGTCGCCCTGCATCGCGCCGTTCCGGCGCCCTCAGGCGGCGGCCGGCGCGAGCCTGGGCGAGGCCTCGCGGATCGGCAGGTTGCAGACCGCCGCGGCGCTCGCCAAAGCCATGTCCGCGTACCACATCCACAGGTAGTCGCCGCTCGCGCTGATCGCGATGCCGCCCAGCCAGGCGCCGAGGAAACCGCCGACCTGATGGGTCAGCAGCGTCAGGCCGAACAGCGTCGCCAGGTAGCGCGTGCCGAACAGCTTGCCGACCACGCCGGCGGTCGGCGGCACCGTCGCCAGCCAGGTGAAGCCGAGGCCGGCCGCGAACAGGTAGAAGGTCGTGGCGGTCTTCGGCGCGACCAGGTAGGCGGCCACCAGCAGTGCCCGCGAGCCGTACATCCAGAACAACACGTGCTTGCCGCGGTAGCGCTGCACGGCCCAGCCGGCGGCCAGGCTGCCGGCGATATTGGCCAAGCCGACAATCGCCAGCGACCAGCTCGCCACGTCGGCCGGCAGGCCGCACAGCGCCACCTCGCCGGGCAGATGGGTGACCAGGAAGGCGATGTGGAAGCCGCAGGTGAAGAAGCCGGCATGCAGCAGCAGGTAGCTGCGATCGGCCAGCGCCTCGCGCACCGCATGGCCCAGGCCGCGATCCTCGCGCTCCGGATGTTCGGCCGCGGCGTGGGCCGCCGCCTGCGCGGCATGTTCGCGCCGGCCGCGCAACGCAGCGGCGATCGGCAGCGCCGACAGCGTGATCAGGGCCAGCGAATACATCGCCCCCATCCAGCCGAAGACACCGATCAGCTTCTGCAGCAGCGGCGCGAAGACGAACTGGCCGAAGGAGCCGCCGGCGTTGATGAGCCCCGCGGCCATGCCGCGCCGGCTGGCCGGCAGTCGCTGCGAAGCCGCCCCGATCAGCACCGAGAAGCTGCCTGCGCCGGAGCCGGCCGCCGTCAGCAGGCCGATCGAGAACACCAGCCCCCAGCCGCTGCCAGACAGCAGCGGCGTCAGCGCCGCACCGGCGGCCATCAGCACCACGCCGGCGGCCAGCACCCGGCCGGGGCCGTGGCGGTCGGCGATCGCACCGGCGACCGGCTGCGCCGCCCCCCAGACGAACTGGGCCACCGCCATCGCGAAACTGATCGTCGTGATGCCGAGGCCGCTCGAAGTGTTGATCGGCGAGACGAACAGGCCGAGCGACTGGCGCCCGCCCATCGTCACCATCATCATCGCGGCCGCCATCAGGATCAGCGGCCAGTAGCGGGGCTGGCCCGCAGTGCCTGGGGTCATCAATTGTTCTCCGGCAGGGCGGGCTTGAGACGGGACAAGGCCTCCTCGAGGCGCTGGTTCAACTGGTCGGTAAAGGTCCTGCCGAGCACCGCCTCGAGCGCCAGTTGCGCCCTCGCCCACTGGCCGCGGGCCCGCTCGCGCATTGCCAGCCCGTCGGGCGTCAGGCTGAGCAGCCGCATGCGGGCGTCGCTGCCGCGCGACTCGACGACCCAGCCGCGTGCGATCAGCGGCCCCAGGCTGCGGGTCAGCGTGGTGCGGTCCATCTCCAGCCGGTCGGCCAGCTCCATCAAGGCCTGCGGCGCACTGCCCAGGTGCACCAGCAGCGAATACTGGGTCAGCCGCAGGTCCAGCGGGCGCAGGAATTGTTCGTAGAAAACCGTCGTGCGGCGCGTCAGGCGGCGCAGCCGGGCGCCGGTGCAGGGCAGTGGCGAGAGGCCGTCCTGGACAGGGATGTCGATCGTTAGGTGCATATGCACCTTATAGCACAACCGCCTTACCCGCAGGCACTTTTTCGCGCTAGGCGACGAAATTGCTTCAACTGGCGCCGCTTTTTTGTACAATCGCGCCGTACCGTGCGTTCTACCAATCAGCGCACCGGCCGATGTCCTTAAACTCCGCCGAGCCCCGTGCCGGCCGCTTCCCGCCCGCCTCGATTGGTGTCGCTCCGCTGGAGTGACAGGCTGCCGCTGGAGCCAGAAACTTGCAGACTGAAGTCAGCTTTGCCAGCCTCGGGCTGGCCGAACCGCTGTTGCGCGCCATCGCGGATACCGGCTACACCCATCCCACGCCGATCCAGGTGCAGGCCATTCCGATGGTCATGGAAGGCTCCGACCTGCTCGCCGCCGCCCAGACCGGCACCGGCAAGACCGCCGGCTTCACGCTGCCGCTGCTGCACCGGCTGGCGACGACGATGCCGCCGGCCCCGACCGCCGGGCGCCCGCGCTGCCTGATCCTGGCGCCGACGCGGGAACTGGCCGCCCAGGTCGAGGAATCGGTCCAGGTCTATGGCAAGCACCTGCCGCTCACTTCGATGGTGATGTTCGGCGGCGTGTCGATCAATCCGCAGATCGAGCGCCTGGGCGAGCCGGTGGACGTGCTGGTGGCGACGCCGGGCCGGCTGCTGGACCACGTCGGTCAGAAGACCATCGACCTGTCGGGCATCGAGATCCTGGTGCTGGATGAGGCCGACCGGATGCTCGACATGGGCTTCATCCGGGACATCCGCAAGATCCTCGCACTGCTGCCGGCCAAGCGCCAGAACCTGCTCTTCTCGGCCACCTTCTCGGACGAGATCCGCGAGCTCGCCAACGGCCTGCTGCACGACCCGGGCTGCGTCGAGGTGGCGCGCCGCAATACCGCTTCGGAACTGGTGGCGCAGGCGATCTACATGATCGGTCAGAAGCAGAAGCGCGAGCTGCTGGCGCACCTGATCCGCGGCCACCAGTGGCACCAGGTGCTGGTATTCACCCGCACCAAGCACGGTGCCAACAAGCTGGCCGAGTACCTTTGCAAGCACGAGGTGCCGGCGCTGGCGATCCACGGCAACAAGAGCCAGTCGGCCCGCACCCGGGCGCTGGCCCAGTTCAAGAGCGGCGAGCTGCCGGTGCTGGTGGCGACCGACATCGCGGCCCGCGGGCTGGACATCGACCAGTTACCCCACGTCGTGAACTTCGACATGCCGAACCTGCCCGAGGACTACGTGCACCGCATCGGCCGCACCGGCCGCGCCGGCAGCGAGGGCGAGGCCATTTCGCTGGTGGACGGCGAGGAACTGAAGCACCTGGCCGCGATCGAGCGCCTGATCCGTCGCGACATCGAGCGCCGCGCGCTGCCGGAGGATTTCGTCCCCAGCGCCGACGGCGCGGATCCCGCGTCGGAGCCGCGACCGCCGCGTCAGCCGCGCGCCCGCCGCAGCGAAGAAAAGGGCCGCGCCCAGCAGACCCGCAGCGAGCCCCGCGCCGAGGCCCGGCCGCTCGATGGCGACGCCAAGGCCGGCGGCGAGGGCCGCGGCAATGGGCGGAACGCCCGCAAGCGAGGCGGCCGCAAGAAAGAAGGTGGCCAGCCGATCGATCCGCGCGCGACCTACGAGATCAACGGCAACATGGTGCCGCCGGGCCTGATCGGCATCGAAGACGACCACGACGAGGCCGAAGAAGTCAATTTCAACCGCATGGACATCGACCCGACCGGGCGCCGCGTACGCGAGCGGCCCGAAGTGGACGGCAACCGGATGCCGAATCGCGAAGGCCAGAAGAGCAATGGCAGCAAGCGGCGCGGCAAGGGTGCCAACGGCGGCGGACAGCCCCGCGCGACCGACGGCAACCGCCGGCCGCAAGGCCAGAACCCGGCCCGCTCGCCCGGCGGCGGCAATCGCCGGCGGCGCGCGCGCGGCGGTCAGCGCCAGGGCGGCGAGCCCAGCGGCAACCGCGGCTGATCAGCAGGGCGCCGATTCGAGCTGGTCGATCCGGTCGAGGACCTCGGCCAGGCGATTCAGCCGTGCCATCCAGCCGAGCGGCACCACGTCCAGGATGCCCATCGCCGCGCCCAGCACGATGCCGCGTCCGCAGTTGTCGCCGCCGGCCATGATGTTGGCGATCACCGCCTCGCGATAGCTGGCGGCATGGGCGACGATGTGGCAGATCAGCGGCAGGCCCTGCTCGACGTGGCAGGCGGCACCGTACTTGGCGGCCACCGAGACGACGTCCAGCCGGTCGCCCTGCGCTGCCCCTCGCATGCGCTGGGCCAGATCGCCCTCGGCCCGCGACGCGGCCGATTCGATCGCGTCGGCCGGCTTGCGTCCGCGCAGCAGCTCGACCAGCAACATGCCTGCGGCGCGGCCGGCATCGACCGCCCGGTCGTTGTTGTTGGTGATCCGCACGACGTGCTCGATCTCGTCCCACAGGCTGGCGTCGTCTCGCCCGCAGCGAAACGCCGCCACGACGATCGGCGGCAGGCAGGCCAGCGCCGGCAACTGGTCGTCGTCCACGCCGGACGGCTGCGGATAGGTGGCCGGATCCTCGTGCGGGATCAGCCGGATCAGCGTACCGCGGGTCGGTTTGTCGATGTAGCCGACGTACGGCCCACCCGGCCCGAAATGCTTGCGATACAGGCTCTGGTAGGTGACGCGCTGGAAGCGGCCAGCCGCCTCGGCCAGCTGGCGCAGCATCAGCGCACAGCATTCACCATAGCCGGACAGGTCGCCGGCGCGGCGCGAATGATGGATGAAGGTGCCCTTGGCGCCCTCGAAATTGGCCCGGTCCGGCGGCAGGAAAACCGGTTCGCCGCGCAGCGCGATGTCGGCCAGCCGGTCGGTGTCGTACAGCCAGTGCAGGCCCAGCGATGCGGCATCGGCCACCAGCGCACCGAGAATGGCGCGCGCGTTCTGATCCAGAGTCATGCCTTCCCCGTTGCCGGCGAGAGAGGCACATATTGGGGGCATTGCAAGGACCGCGCAAGCCGGACCCATTCCGTTAGACTCTGGCCATGATCGAGACCGACCGACTCACGCCGAACCCGCCGGAACGGCTGATTTCGCCCGGCAGCAGCGATCGCCAGGAAGAGGCGATCGAGCGTGCGCTGCGCCCGAAGCGGCTGGCCGAATACGTCGGCCAGAAAAAGATCCGCGAGCAGTTGGAGATCTTCATCGCGGCCGCGCGCAAGCGTGGCGAGGCGCTCGACCACCTGCTGCTGTTCGGGCCGCCGGGCCTCGGCAAGACCACGCTGGCCCACATCGTCGCGGCCGAGATGGGCGTCAAGCTGCGCCAGACCTCGGGACCGGTGCTCGAGCGGGCAGGCGACCTGGCGGCGCTGCTGACCAATCTCGAGCCGAACGACGTGCTGTTCATCGACGAGATCCACCGCTTGAGCCCGGTGGTCGAAGAGATCCTCTACCCGGCGCTGGAGGACTACCAGATCGACATCATGATCGGCGAGGGCCCGGCCGCGCGCTCGGTCAAGCTGGACCTGCCGCCGTTCACGCTGATCGGCGCCACCACCCGCGCCGACATGCTGACCAATCCGCTGCGCGACCGCTTCGGCATCGTCTCGCGGCTCGAGTTCTATACGCCGGAGGAGCTGGGCTGGATCGTCGGCCGCTCGGCCGGCCTGCTGAACGTCGGCATCGACGAGGGCGGTGCGCTGGAGATCGCCCGCCGCGCCCGCGGCACGCCGCGCATTGCCAACCGGCTGCTGCGCCGGGTGCGAGACTATGCCGAGGTCCGGGCCAGCGGCCACGTGGACCTGCAGGTGGCCGACGCGGCCCTGTCGATGCTGGACGTGGACGCCCTCGGCCTCGACCTGATGGACCGCAAGCTGCTCGGTGCGGTGCTGGAGAAGTTCGGCGGCGGCCCGGTCGGGCTGGACAACCTGGCGGCCGCCATCGGCGAATCCACCGACACCATCGAGGACGTGCTGGAACCCTATCTGATCCAGCAAGGCTACCTGCAGCGCACGCCGCGCGGGCGCATCGCGACCCACGCGATCTGGTCCCACTTCGGGCTCCAGCGGCCGCGGCGGGAGCCCGGTCTGTTCAGCGACGACTGAGCGGTGGATACGGCGACTGCATTCGGCATTTTCGGGGCGCTCGTCGCGGCGATGTTGCTGCTGATCGTCTCGATGATCCTGAGCCATAGGCGGCGCCACCGCTTCCTGCGCAACTTCGATTTCGCCAGCCTGCTGGACAACCGGCTGGCCAAGCGCCGCCCGGAACTCGATGCGGCCGAGCGGGCCCGGGTCTTCGACGGCCTGCGCGAGTGGTTCGAGATCTGCCAGCAGGCCGGCCGGCGTCACGTCTCGATGCCGTCCCAGGCTGTGGACGACGCCTGGCACGAGTTCATATTGTTCACCCGTCACTACCAGGCCTTCTGCAAGAGGGCACTGGGTCGCTTCCTGCACCACGTCCCGGCCGAGGCGATGCAGACGCCGACCCAGGCCAGCCGGGGACTGCGCCTGACCTGGCGCCTCAGTTGTCAGCGGGCCAGCATCAATCCGCGCTCGCCGGCTGTGCTGCCGCCGCTGTTCGCGCTGGACGCAGAACTCGGCATCGCCGACGGCTTTCGCTACCAGCTCGACTGCCTGGCCGCCGGCGGCAACGGACGCGGCGGCCAGTGCGCGAGCCACATCGGCTGCGGCGGCGGATGTTCGAGCGGCGGTTCGGACGGCGGCTGCGGAGGCGATGGCGGTTGCGGAGGCGGTTGCGGCGGCGATTGAAGAGGCAAAGAAATGCAGCAGATCCTGGTATATGGCGATTCGCTGTCGTGGGGCATCGTTCCCGGCAGCCGCGAGCGGCATCCGTTCGAGGTGCGCTGGCCGGGCCGGCTCGAACTGCGGCTGCAGGAGGCCGGCCACGACGTGCGCATCATCGAGGACTGCCTGAACGGCCGCCGCACGGTGTGGGACGATCCGTTCAAGCCGGGCCGCAACGGCCTGCAGGGCCTGGCGCAGCGGATCGAGGTCAACAGTCCGCTGGCGCTGCTGATCCTGATGCTGGGCAACAACGATTTCCAGTCGATGCACCCGCACGAAGCCTGGCACGCGGTGCAGGGCGTGGCCGCGCTGCTGGCCGAGATCCGTGGCGCTCCGATCGAGCCGGGCATGCCGCAGCCGCCGGTGATGATCGTCGCGCCGCCGCCGGTCGGCACGCCGGCCGGCACGATGATCGACAAGTTCGCCGGCGCCGACGCCAAGTGCGTCGGCCTCGGCGACGGACTGCGGGCGCTGGCCGCCGAACTCGGCTGTCCGTTCTTCGACGCCGGCGGCGTCATCCGCGCCAGCCGGATCGACGGCGTGCATCTGGACGCGGACCAGCACGTGCTGCTCGGCGACGCGCTGTGCGCGCCGGTGGCGGCGCTGCTCGGCGACGCCTGAGCACGCCCGGCCGGTGCGCTCGATCCAGGTCTTCATCATCACGCTGTGCCTGGTGCTCGGCCTGTACCTGACGACCGGCCGCGGCTTCTTCATGCCGGGCCGCTGGGACCCCTCGGTCGGCGTGCACGTCGAGGGCTGGCCGGCGCGCATGCTCGGTGCCGGCCTGCTGCTGATCGCCGCGCTCGGCGTGGTGGCGCTGAAGAATTTCGGCGGCGGCATCCGCGAGCACAAGCCACAGCGCTGGCACCTGGGCTACTTCGCGGCGCTGATGCTGGCGATCGCGCTGATCATGGGTGCCTTGCTGGCCGGCAAGCAGGGTCCGACGCCGGGTTGGCACCCGCGCGACGGCCAGGCCGCGGCGCGGTGAGCGCCGCACTCAGGCCAGTTGGCAGACCAGGCCCTTGAGGTACTCGCCCTCCGGCACCGCCAGCCCGACCGGGTGGTCGGGTGCGGCCTGCAGGCGGTGCAGGATGCGGGCCTCGACGCCGACGTCGGCCGCCGCGCCGGCGACGATCTTCTGGAACAGTTCGACGCCGATGCCGCCGGAGCAGGAGTAGGTCATCAGCAACCCGCCCGGCTCCAGCAGCCGGAAGGCCTGCAGATTGATGTCCTTGTAGGCGCGTGCCGCCCGTTCGGCATGGGCCGCCGACGGCGCGAACTTGGGCGGATCGAGGATGATCAGGTCGAAGCGGCGATCCTCCGCGCGCAGTTCCCGCATCGCCTTGAAGACGTCGTCCTCGCGCCACTCGGCGCGCTCGCTGTCGAGCTGCGGATTGAGCGCCAGGTTGCGCCGCGCGGTCTGCAGCGCCGGCGCAGACGAATCGATCGACAGCACCGAGGCGGCGCCGCCGGCCAGCGCCTGCAGCGAAAAGCCGCCGGTGTAGCAGAAGCAGTTCAGCACGTGGCGGCCCGCCGCCAGCGCCCGGGTCAGCGCCCGGTTCTCGCGCTGGTCGAGATAGAAGCCGGTCTTGTGGCCGCCGACCACGTCCACTTCCATCCGCACGCCGTATTCCTCGATCGCCACCGATTCCGGCAATTCGCCGGCCAGCAGGCCCGAGATGGCCTGCAGGCCTTCCAGCGCCCGCACGTCGGAATCCGAGCGTTCATAGATCGTGCCGCAGCCGGTGGCCTGCACCAGCGCGTCGACCAGCGCGCCGCGCCACTTGTCGGCACCGGCACTGGTCAGTTGCACCACCACCACGGCGCCGAAGCGGTCGGCGATGACGCCGGGCAGGCCGTCCGATTCGCCATGGATCAGGCGCACGCCCTGCTGGTCGCGCAACCACGGGTGAGTGGCCCGCCGTGCCACGGCAGCCGCCACCCGGCGCTTGAAAAAGGCATGATCGATCGGCGCGGCCGGATCGAAGCTCCAGACCCGCGCCCGGATCTGCGAATGCGGCGACCAGGCCGCCCGCGCCAGCGGCCGGTGATCCCGATCGAGCACCGTGACGGTATCGCCCGGGCGCAGCCGCCCTTCGGTACGCGCCACCGAGCCGGCGAAGATCCACGGATGCCTGCGCAGCAAGGAACGCTCCTTGCCCGGCTTGAGGATCAGGTCGGCCATCGGTTGGACTCCGGGCTTCTTGGCTTGTTGGGGGGGAACGCAGGATAGGGCATTTGCAGCGCCCCGCCAAGACGCTTCTCGCCCGCGGCCTCAGCGCTTGCGCGCGCGCGGATGGGCGGCTTCGTAGACCTTCGCCAGGTGCTGGAAGTCCAGATGGGTATAGACCTGGGTGCTGCGGATGCTGGCGTGGCCGAGCAACTCCTGCACGGCGCGCAGGTCGCCGCTCGACTGCAGCACGTGGCTGGCGAAGCTGTGCCGCAGCATGTGCGGATGGACGTGGACACCCAGGCCGCAGCGCGCCGCCCAGCGCGACAACCGCACCTCGATGCCGCGCACCGACAGGCGCCGGCCCCGGCGGCCGACGAACAGCGCCGGCTCGCCGGCCGCCGCGATGCCGTCGCGCAGCGGCCGCCACGCGGCCAGCGCCGCGACGGCCTTGCTGCCGACCGGCACGATGCGGGTCTTGCCCCGCTTGCCGGTGACGGTCACCTCGCCGGCGCGGGCATCGTCGCCGTCGACGACGTTCAGCGCAGCCAGCTCGGACAGCCGCAGCCCGCTCGAATAGAACAGCTCGAACATTGCCCGGTCGCGCAGCTCGAGCTCGTCGCCCGGCTCGGCGTCGAGCAGCACGCCGGCCTGGTCCGGCGTCAGCACGCCCGGCAGGCGGGACGGCGCACGCGGCGGCCGGATGCCGTCGGCGGGGTTGTGGGCCAGACCCCGCTGGCGCACCAGCCAGCGGTAGAAGCCGCGCCAGGCCGACAGCCGGCGGGCGATCGAGCGGCCGCCCAGGCCTTCGCCGTGCATGCGCGCGACGAAGCGGCGGATGTCGTGCGGACCGAGGCCGGCCGGCTCGGCCCCTGCCGCCAGGCGCAGCAGCGCCGCCAGATCGCGCCGGTAGGCCGCCAGCGTATGCGGGCTGGCGCGCCGCTCGACCGCCAGCTGGCGCAGGAACTCCCGCATCGCCGGGCAGCTCTCGAGGCCCTCGCTGCCGTCGGACGGCACGCCGCCCACGGCTCAGCCCAGCTCGCCGAGCACCGCCGCCGCCACCAACTCGCCGATGCGGCTGACGTACAGCGTGCCCATCTCCGGGTAGAAGCGCTCGCCCTCCTCGGACCCGAGCGCCAGCAGGCCGAACGGGGTCTTGTCGCGCATCAGCGGCACCAGGCAGATCGAACGCAGCAGCGGCCCGGCGTCGCCGAACCAGCCGAGGACCTCCTCGTTGGTCGGCGCACCGCAATAGGGCCGGGACAGGTCGCCGGCGAGGAAACCGATGTCCTCGGACACCTGCGCGAACTCCGCCCCTTCCTTGTGCAGCACGCTGTTCCAGATCCGCATCGCGACATGGGGCACCGCGAAGTCGTCGAGCAGGTGGCTGATCACCGCCTGGCGGACCTCGTCGAAGCTCTCGGCGGTCAGCAGCGCGAGCGACAGGCGGTGGACCTTCTCGCCGATCTCGTCGTTCTCCTCGCCGAAGCGGATCAGCTCGGCGAACTTGCGCTCGAGCTGGCCGATCTTGGCCCGCAGCGCATGCATCTGCCTCTCGGTCAGCGAAATGGCCCGGCCGGTGTCCGGGTGCGGCACCGTCATGTGCGCCAGCAGTTCGACGTTCTGGTCGAAGAAATCCGGATGTTCCTGCAGATAGGCGGCTACTTGTTGGGCAGTCATCGGAAGTCCTGTCAGGGTAGTTCGATTTCGGCGTCGAAGACGCTCACGGCCGGGCCGGTCATCATCACCGGCCGGCCGGGGCCGTCCCAGGCGATCGACAATTCGCCGCCGCGCGTCGCCACGCACACCGGCGAATCCAGCAGGTCGCGGCGGATGCCGGCGACCACCGCGGCACAGGCGCCGGTGCCGCAGGCCAGGGTCTCGCCGGCGCCGCGCTCGAACACCCGCAGCCGGATGCGGCCCCGATCCACCACCTGCATGAAACCGGCATTGACCCGCGCCGGAAAGCTGTCGTGGTGCTCGATCAGCGGCCCCAGCGCCTCGACCGGGGCGCGCTCGACGTCGCCGACCACCAGCACGGCATGCGGATTGCCCATGCTGAGCACGCTGATGGCCAGTTGCTCGCCGGCCACCTCGAGCGGCTGCACGACCGCGTCGCTGTCGCCCAGGAACGGCACCTGCTCCGGTGCAAAGCGCGGCACGCCCATGTCCACCGTCACCTGCCCGCTCTCCTCGAGGCGCGGCGCGATAACGCCGGAACGGGTCTCGACGCGGATCTCGCGCTTGTGCGTCAGGCCCTTGTCGTGCACGAAGCGGACGAAGCAGCGGGCGCCGTTGCCGCACTGCTCCACCTCGCCGCCATCGGCGTTGAAGATGCGGTAGCGGAAATCCACCTCGGCACGCCCGGGCGCCTCGACGATCAGCAGTTGGTCGCAACCGACGCCGAAGTGCCGGTCGGCCAGGAAACGCACCTGTTCGGCGCTCAACGAGACCTGCTGGCCGATCGCATCGATCACGACGAAGTCGTTGCCGAGGCCGTGCATCTTGGTGAATCTGAGTCGCATGGATCGAATGCCGGTAGAACGGGCGAAGCCCTGGTGATCGGGCTCTTGCGCCCTTGCGCGGGAATTCTCGCCGACCCCGGCCGCGCCGTCTACCGGGGGCCCCGGTAAAGATTTCGCGCCGGCCGTCGATATGCCCAGGGTCCACCCTCACCCGAAACCGGAGCCCCGCATGATCCGCGGCCCCCGAACCCGAGCGCTGATCGCTTCGCTGGCCCTGGCGGCCTGCAGCGCGAACGCGAGTGCCGACGACAACACCGAACGCATCCGCCTGCTGGAGCAGAAGCTCGAACACAGCCTGCAACTGATCGAGGCGTTGCAGCAGCAGGTCGAGGCCCTGCGGGCGGAGGCGGCCGGCAAGGCCGCTCCGCCTGCGCCCGAGGCGCGGGTGGCGGCGGTCGAGCGGCGCCTCGACGAAATCGCCGCTGCCGGCGCCGCCGCCTCTGGCGCGCTGCCGCTGCACGGCTTCGCCGACGTGCTCGGCGGCTACGACGATACCGCCCATCCGGCGCTCGCGCCCGGCCGCAAGGGTTTCGCGCTCGGCTCGCTGGATCTCTACCTGACGCCCCACCTGGGCGGCCAGGTGCGCAGCCTGATCGAGCTGGTGTTCGAGATGGGGGACGACGGCGAGCAGGTGACCGACCTGGAGCGGGCCCAGATCGGCTACGCCTTCAACGACGCGCTGACGCTGTGGGCCGGCCGCTACCACAATCCCTACGGCTACTGGAACACCGCCTACCACCACGGCGCCCAGCTGCAGACCTCGATCCTGCGGCCGCGCTTCATCGACTTCGAGGACCGCGGCGGCATCCTGCCGGCCCACGGCGTGGGCTTGTGGGCCACCGGCCACCTGGCCCTCGGCGGCCAGCACTTCGGCTACGACGCCTACCTGGCCAACGCGCCGTCGATCGACGACTCGGGCACGCTCGACATCCACGCCGCGGGGCGCGAGGAATTCCACGCCATGTCCGGTCTGACGCTGTCCTGGTCGCCGGCGCCCGACCTGACCGTCGGCATCCACGGCCTCGCCAGCAGGGTCGAGCTGCCTGCCGGCGGGGCATCGAGGGTGCGCATGTTTGGCGGCTTCGCCGCCTTCGACGACGGCCGCTGGGAATTGATCGGCGAAGGCTACCGCTTCGCCAATCGCGACGATGCCGACGGGGCGGAACGCCGCACCAGCAACGCGTGGTTCGTGCAAACCGCCTACCGCAGCGCCTACGGCACGCCTTTCCTGCGCTTCGAACGCGCCTCGCTGGACCGGGAAGATCGCTACTTCGCCAGTCAGGCCAAGGGCTTTTCCTACCGCCGCACGGCGCTCGGCCTGCGGCTGGACCTGACCGCCAACGCCGCCCTCAAGCTCGAACTGACCCGCAGCGTGGTCGAGGATCTGCCCGGCGAAGCGGACGGCAATGCCGCCCACGTCCAGTATGCTGTCGGCTTCTGAGCCCGATGCCATGACCGCCCGCATCCGCCGCCTCGCCCTGATCGCACTGCTCGCCGCCGGCACCGGCGCCGCGGCCGCCGCAGACCTGTTCGTCATCGCCAATCAGGACGTGCACCTGAGCCGCGCCGAGGTGGCGGAGGTGTTTCGCGGCAATCGCCAGTTCGCCGGCGACGTGATGCTGCAGCCGGTGGACAACGCCTCGGCGCGCAGTGAATTCGTCGGCCGCGCGCTCGGTATCGACGAGGTGCGTTACGAGTCGCACTGGACGCGCAAGTCGTTCCGCGAAGGCCTGCTGCCGCCGCCGCTGAAGAGCGGCGACCGGGACGTGGCCAGCTTCGTGGCGCGTACGCCCGGCGGCATCGGCTACGTGCACCAGGTGCCCGAGGGCGCCCACGTCATCGCCCGCTATTGAGACGGCACGAGGCGCGCCGATGCAGCGTTCCAAAAAAGGCCTGAAATGCGCAACGCCCCGCTCTTCGCCTGGCTGCTGCTGGCGCTGGGCGTACTGACGCTGGCCGCCGGGCTGCTCGTCGGCCTCGGCATCGGCAGCACGCTGCACCCCTTGCTGGCCAGCCCGGGCAGCGGCGTGGTGCTGCTCGTCTCGGCGCTCGCGCTGATCGCTTCGGCGGCCTTCCCGCTGGTGCTGACGCGGCTGGCGGCCGAGGGCGGGCGCGGCGGCTAATACACCGAACGCTCGCCGGCCGGCCGGGTCTTGAAGCGGCGGTGCACCCAGTAGTACTGCTCGGGCATCTCGCGCACCATCGCCTCGATCTCTTCGTTCTGGCGCCGCACGTCGGCCTCCAGCTCGCCGCTCGGGTAGTCCTGCCAGGGTTCGCCGTAATCCACCCGGTAGCCCTGGCCGCCGGGCAGCATGCGCACCTTGACCGGCACCACCACCGCGTGGCCCATCCTGGCGAAGCGCGGCAGGCCGCTGATGGTCGCGGCCGGCACGCCGAAGAACGGCACGAAGACCGACTCCTTGCGGCCATGGTCCATGTCGGGCAGGTAGAAGAACGGGCGGCCGGCCTTCATCGCCTTGATCGTGCCGCGAATGCTCTCGTGGCGCGGCTGCAGCAACTGGTCGCCAAAGCGGCTGCGGCCGTGGCGCAGCCAATGGTCGATCACCGGGTTGCGCTGGCGCGCGTAGATGCTGACGCAGTCGAAGGCGATGGCGGTACGGGAGCCGGCCACGTCGAGCGCGACGAAATGGGGCACCAGCAGGATCACCCGCGTGCCGGCGCCCACCAGCTGGTGCAGGCGATCCGCGCCGTGGACGCCGATCAGGCGCTGCAGCCGTTCGCGCGGCGCCCACCACAGCAGGCCGCGCTCCAGCAGGCTGCGGCCGAGAAAGCCGAAATGCTGCCGTGCCACGCGCCGCCGCTGCTCCTCGCTCCACTCGGGAAAGCACAGCGCCAGGTTCTTCAGCACCACCCGCCGGCGGGCTCCGACCAGCAGGTAGAGCAGCAGGCCCAGGCCCTGCCCCAGCCGCGACAGCAGCGACAGCGGCAGCCAGTGCAGCAGCCACAGCAGTGCCACCAGCAACTGCGTGGCCCATTCCGACAGCGTGTTCTTCATGGCGTTTCCGGCCCGGCGGGCGGCACACCGGACGGCTTCTTGTATCGGTTGTAGCCCCACAGGTACTGGTCCGGCCGCAGCCGGATCAGTCCTTCGAGTTCAGCGTTGATGGCCGCCGCGCGGGCCTCGGTATCGCCCTCCAGCGCCCGGCTCGGCAAGGACAGGTGCAGATGGTAGCCGCGGCCGGCGTCGAGGCGCTCGGCCCAGGCCAGGATCAGTTCGCAGGAGGACATCGCCGACAGGCGCGCCGCCAGCGTCATCGTGTAGGCCGGGCGGTCGAAGAACGGCGCCCAGATCCCCTCGCCGCGGGCCGGCACCTGGTCGGGCAGGATACCGACCGCCTTGCGGCCGCGCAGCGCCTTGATCAGCCGCCGCACGCCGGACAGATCGGCCGGCGCCAGCTCGACGCCCCGGCCGGCACTGCGGCCGGATTCGATCAGCGGCTGCAGCTCGCGCCGCTTCGGCGGCCGGTAGAGCACCGTGATCGGCCGCCGCGCGGCGTAGTACTGGGCGGTGATCTCGAAGCAGCCCAGATGCGGCGTCAGGAACAGGATGCCCTTGCCGGCGGCCCAGGCGGCCTCGACGTGTTCCCAGCCGCTGACCTGGACAACGCGCGCCAATACCTCCTCGCGCGGCCGCAGCCAGACCCACGGCAGTTCGAAGGCCTGCCGGCCGGCGCCCGCCACCGCAGCGGCGAGCGCTCCGCGCGGCAGAGGTGTGCCGAGCGCCTGCACCAGGTTGGCGCGCAGCCGGCGCCGGTAGGTGGGCGAGGCCACATACGTGATCCAGCCCGCCGCCCAGCCCAGGCGGTGCAGCGTGGCGAGAGACAAGCCGGAGAGAAGTCTGAAGAGGCGGGCGATCAAGAACCGTCGGCGTGATATCTGGCGCGCATGTATCGACGGCCCGCCTGACGGCGGCCGGACTGAGGCTATAATAGCGCTTCCGCCGAGTTAAACCGACAACTTGCAGGGCGGATCCGAAGACCGGAAGAAATACTGCTAAAGCGTCGTCTGCTCGACAAAATCCCCGGAGCCGGCCACGCAGGAACCCCCGGGGATTGTTGTTTCTGGAGCAGATGTGATGAGCAAGGAGTACCTGTTTACGTCCGAGTCGGTCTCGGAAGGCCATCCGGACAAGGTCGCCGACCAGATTTCGGACGCCATTCTCGACGCCATCCTGGCCGAGGATCCGCACGCCCGGGTGGCCTGCGAGACGCTGGTGTCGACGGGCCTGGTGGTCGTTTCCGGCGAGATCACAACCACCGCCCACGTCAACTACCGCGAACTGGTGCAGGACACCGTCCGCCGCATCGGCTACAACGATTCCGACATCGGTTTCGACTACAAGTCGTGCGCGGTGCTGACCGCCATCAACCGCCAGTCGCCCGACATCGCCCAGGGCGTCAACGAGGGCGAAGGGATGGACCTGGAACAGGGCGCCGGCGACCAGGGCCTGATGTTCGGCTACGCCTGCAACGAGACGCCGCAGCTGATGCCGTTGCCGATCTACTACGCCCACCGCATCATGCAGCGCCAGGGCGAGGTGCGTAAGGACGGCCGCCTGCCGTGGCTGCGACCGGATGCCAAGAGCCAGCTGACGGTGCGCTACGTGGACGGCAAGCCGGTGTCGATCGACACCGTCGTGGTGTCGACCCAGCACCACCCGGACGTCTCCCACGCCCAGCTGACCGAAGCGGTGATCGAGGAGGTGGTCAAGCCGGTGCTGCCGCCGGAACTGCTGACCGCCCAGACGCGCTTCCTGATCAACCCGACCGGCCGCTTCGTGATCGGCGGCCCGCACGGCGACTGCGGCCTGACCGGCCGCAAGATCATCGTCGATACCTACGGCGGAGCCGCCCACCACGGCGGCGGCGCGTTCTCGGGCAAGGATCCGTCCAAGGTGGACCGCTCGGCCGCCTATGCCGGCCGCCACGTCGCCAAGAACGTCGTCGCCGCCGGCCTGGCCGATCGCTGCGAAGTGCAGGTGGCCTACGCGATCGGCGTCGCCAGCCCGGTCTCGCTGATGGTGGACACCTTCGGTACCGGCAAAGTGGCCGATGAGAAGATCGTGCAACTGATCCGCGACAATTTCGACCTGCGGCCGAAGGGCATCATCGCCAGCCTCGACCTGCTGCGGCCGATCTACGGCAAGACCGCGGCCTACGGCCACTTCGGCCGCGACGAACCGGAGTTTACCTGGGAGGCCACCGACAAGGCGGCCGCGCTGCGGGCCGGCGCCGGCTTGTAGCCGTCGGCTGCGGCACCGAGCGCCGTTCCGGCGCGGCGCATCCTGCTAGTATTGGGCGCCATGCACCGCGCCCGCCCGCTCCGCGCCTCCTGCCTCGACCGGCTCGGCCGACTGTCGGCCCTGCTGTTGCTGACGGCAACGCCGGCGCTGGCCGAACCGCCGTCGCCCTTGCCGAGCGAGAGCGTCGCGAACGACTGGTGCGAGACGGTCGGCCGGCGGCTGTTCAGCGTTTCGGCCGCGTTCTGCAAGCAATCCGGCCTGCGCCCGGCGGCCGCCACCTCGGTGCGCGGCCGCGCGCTGATGCTGCTCGACCAGCCGCCCCGCCCGGCCCGCCGCACGGCCGCGCTGCATGGCTTGCGCGCAGCGCGGGTGATGATGATCGGCGGCATCCACGGCGACGAGCTGACCTCCGTCTCGATCGTCTTCAAGTGGATGCAGCGGCTGCAGCGCGCGGAGGCATCGAACCTGCACTGGCGCATCGTCCCGCTCGCCAATCCGGACGGCCTGCTCGACTCGCCGGCGCAGCGAATGAACGCCCACGGCGTCGACCTGAACCGCAATTTCGACACGCCCGACTGGCGCAGCAAGGCGATGGCCTACTGGGTCGGGCGCACGCGCCGGGATCCGCGGCGCTTTCCCGGCCTGGCGCCGGTGTCCGAACCCGAGACGCGCTGGCTGCAGCAGCAGATGGACGACTTCCGCCCCGACCTGATCGTCTCGATCCATGCGCCCTACGGCGTGCTCGATTTCGACGGCCCGGCCGAGGAGCCGAAGCGCTTCGGCCGGCTGCGGCTCAACCGGCTCGGCGTCTATCCGGGTTCGCTGGGCAATTACGGCGGCCTCTACAAGGGGGTGCCGGTGATCACGATCGAGCTGCCGCATGCCACCAGGATGCCTTCCGCCGCCGAACAGGAAGCGATCTGGCGCGACATGCTGAAGTGGATCGGGGACAACTTCGTGCCCGCCAACCTGTCCTGACGTGAATAGCAACCAAGCCATCGGCATCGTCGGCATCGGCAACATGGGCCTGCCGATGGCGCTGAATCTGCTCGAACGCCAGGCGCCGGTGGTGGTGCGCGACATCCGCCCGGAGCGCGAGGCGACGGCGCGCGAACACGGTGCCCGCAGCTGCGCCAGCCCGGCCGAGATGGCTGCCGAGGTGAGCCTGATGCTGCTGGTGGTGGTCGACGCCGGCCAGGTGGACGAGGTGCTGTTCGGCGCCCGGGGGGCGATCGAGGCGCTGCGCCCCGGCAGCAGCGTAGCCGTCTGCAGCACCGTCGCGCCGGAAGACATGGCGCGCTGGGGCGAGCGGCTGGCCGAGCGCGGCGTCGGCTTCGCCGACGCGCCGATCTCGGGTGGGCCGGCGCGGGCCCGCAACGGCAGCCTGACGGTGATGCTGGCCGCCGCCGCGGCGGTCGCGGCCGACTTCCGGCTGCGGCTGGACGGTCGCCTCGGCCGCATCGTTGCGGTCGGCGAACGGATCGGCGACGGCAGCCGTGTCAAGCTGGTGAACAACCTGTTGGCCGGCATCCACCTGGCCGCCGCGGCGGAGGCCTTCGCGCTGGCCGAACGGCTCGGACTTGAGCCGCACACGCTGTACGACATCGTCTGCAGCAGCTCCGGCCACTCGTGGATCCTGCAGGACCGCATCGGGCGGGCCCTGCAGGACGATTTCGCGCCGCGTGCCGAAGCGCGCATCCTGAGCAAGGACCTGGGCCTGGCGCTGGACTGCGCATCCGCAGCCGGCATGCGCACCCCGCTCGGCAAGGATGCGCTGGCGCTGTTCGAGGCGGCCTGCGACCAGGGGCTGGCCGAACTCGACGACGCCGCGGTGCTGCTGGCGGCCCGCCGGGCCTACCGCCTCGCCGGAGGTTCCCACTAGCGCGAACTCGGCGTCCGCCGGCCGCTCTCAGCCTGGGCCCTCTCCTCGCACCCTCTCGATCGATCCGGATGATCCACCAAGTATTCCTTTTCGCCGCCGGGCTCGCGCTGCTCGCGGCCGGCGCCGAAGCGCTGGTCCGCGGCGCGTCGCGCCTGGCCCTGTCGCTCGGCATCTCGCCGCTGGTGGTTGGGCTGACCGTGGTGGCCTTCGGCACCAGCGCACCGGAGATCGCCGTCGCCGTCGATGCCTCGCTGGACGGCAATCCTGCGCTGGCGATCGGCAACGTGCTCGGCAGCAACATCGCCAACATCCTGCTGATCCTCGGCCTGTCTGCGGTGATCGCGCCGCTCGTGGTGGCCGAACAAATCGTCAAGCAGGAAGTTCCGGTGATGATCGGCGCCAGCGTACTGCTGGTGGCGATGGCGCTGGACGGAGACATCTCGCGCGCCGAGGCCGGCCTGCTGTTGCTGCTGTCGGTCGGCTACACGGCCTTCCTGACATTGCAGGCGCGCAAGGCGTCGGCCCGCATGCGCGCCGAAGTCGAAGCCGACCTGCCGCCGGCAGCCGGCTGGGACCGGCACTGGTCGGTACAGCTGCTGCTGGTACTGGC
>JBNLET010000240.1:0-7397 GCA_050305135.1 Rhodocyclaceae bacterium
GCAAGATACGCGGCCCTACGGACGATGCGGCACGCTTGCGGAAGGAAGACATGACGGCGGAGCGACTGCGCGGTGCGGTCTATGTGGCGATCTCGGCCAGCGCTTTCGGCGCGATGGCGATCTTCGCGCGCTTTGCCGCGGCCGACGGGGCCGACGTCGGGGCCGTACTGTTCCTGCGCTTTGCCCTGGCGGGTCTGGTCATGGCGGGCTACCTGCTGCTCACCCGCCATCGCTGGCCGCGCGGGCGCGCGCTGGCCCTGCTGTGCGGCATGGGGGGCATCGGCTACGCCAGCCAGTCCTTCTGCTACTTCGCGGCGCTGGGCCATGCGTCGGCCGGGATGGTGGCCTTGCTGCTGTACCTGCACCCGTTCGTCGTCACGCTTGCGGCCGCCGCGCTGTTCGGCCACCGGCTCGGGCCGGTTCGGATCGCCTGCGTGCTGCTGGCCGTCGGGGGGACTGCGCTGACCATCGGCGGAGACCTCAACAGCGAGCCGCTGGGGCTGGTGTTGGGGGTGGCGGCGGCGCTGATCTACTCGGCCTACATCCTGGTCGGCAGCCGGGTGCTGGAGTCGCAGGATCCGCTCGCCTCGGCGACCGTGGTGATGCTCGCTGCTGCCACCACGCTCGGCGTGAGCGTGCTGCTGACGCGGCCGAGCTTCCCGGCCAGCGGCGCCGGCTGGCTGTGGATCGGCCTGATTGCGCTGCTTTCGACGGTGGTGGCGATGATCCTGCTGTTCGCCGGCATGAGGCGCCTCGGGCCTGCCGACGCGGTCACCCTGTCGACGCTCGAGCCGGTCGTGACCTTCGCGCTGGCGGCGGCGTTCCTGGGGGAGTCGGTCAGTGCACGCCAGCTATTGGGTGGGACGATCGTGATTGCGGCCGTGATCTGGTTGGCGCGGGCCGGCAACCGCCCGGCCGCGGCCGGCACCTGATCAGCCGTCGATGCGCTCGAGGAATTGCTGGTACTCGCGCGCGTGGGCGATGTAGCCGCTGGCGCTCTCCATCAGCCGCTGCAGGTCTTCGTCCGACAACTGGCGGATGATGCGCCCCGGCGAGCCGACCACCAGCGAGCGATCCGGAATCACCTTGCCTTCGGGAATCAGCGCGTTGGCGCCGATGATGCAATGCTTGCCGATCACGGCCCGGTTCAGCACCACGGCGTTGATGCCGATCAGCGTGCCCTCGCCGATCGTGCAGCCGTGCAGCATCACCATGTGCCCGATCGTGACGTTGTCGCCGACGTCGAGCGGCACGCCGTCGTCGGTGTGCAGCACCGAACCGTCCTGGATGTTGGTGTTGGCGCCGATCGTGATCGGATCGTTGTCGCCGCGCAGCACCGCTCCGAACCAGACGTTGGCATTGTCGCCGAGCGCCACCGATCCGATCACCGTCGCGTTGTCGGCAATCCAGCAACCCTTCCCGATCACCGGCTCCCGCTCTCCCAGCCTGTAGATCGCCATCTGCACTCCCTCTCGTCGTCAGGTTTTTTTGGCCCGTCTTAGCGCGGGGCCGGCAATGATAGCAGCGGCGTGCTGCAGCGCAAATAGCTGTCGTGCGGCAAGGGGTTGATTCTGCTGCCATTGTTGTCCCCCCATCGGCGCCGCGGCGGCCGTCCGAGGCCCGTGGGCTGCGGCGCTCAGAAGACCTTGCCCGGATTGAGAATGCCGTTCGGATCGAGCGTCAGCTTCAGGCTGCGCATGATGGCGAGTTCCTCGTCGCTGCGCGAATAGCCGAGGAACGGCTTCTTGACCGTGCCGATGCCGTGCTCGGCCGAGATCGAGCCGTGGTAGTCCCGGACCACCTCGTAGACGACCTCTTCGACGGCCAGTTCGGTGGCCGGCGTGTCGTCGGGCAGCGCGAAGATGAAATGCAGATTGCTGTCGCCGACGTGGCCGAAGAACATCGCCGCGCGGCCCGGCCAGTGGCGGCTGACCCGCTCGCGCAACACCTCGACCGCGGCGCCGATGTCGCCGATCGGCAGCGAGACGTCGAAGGTGGCGCAGGGCGCGAAGCATCGCAGGATCTCGGCCACCTCGTCGCGCAGCGCCCAGAAGCCGGTCGTCTCGGCCTCCGACCGGGCGACCGCGGCATCCACCACCCAGCCCGCCGCGAGCGCCTCCTCCAGCATCTGCTGGAAGCGGGCGCCGTCGACCTCCGGATCGGCCGCCAGCATGTCGGTCAGCACGTAGAGCGGGTAGCCGTCGGGCAAAGGTGCCCGCGCGTTGCCCGTCTCGTGGGCGATGCCGTAGTAGTCCGGCCACATCAGCTCGAACGCGCCGACGGCACCCATCAGCCGTCGCTGGGCGTGGCGCAGGAAGGCGATCGCGGCGCGGTAGTCCGGTAGCGCGCAGAGCGCGGTGCAGGCGGTCGCCGGCAGCGGATGCAGCCGGAACACCGCGCGGGTGACGACGCCGAGCGTGCCCTCGGAGCCGATGAAGAGCTGCTTCAGGTCGTAGGCGGCGTTGTTCTTCTGCATCTTGTTCATCATCGACAGCAGCGTGCCGTCGGCCAGCACGGCCTCCAGGCCGAGCACGTGTTCGCGCGCCATGCCGTAGCGGATCACCCGGTTGCCGCCGGCGTTGGTGGCGATGCAGCCGCCGACCGTGGCGGTGCCGCGGGCGCCCCAGTCGAGTGCGAACAGGAAGCCCTTGTCGCGGGCGGCTTCCTGCAGCAGCTGGATCGGCGTGCCGGCCGCGGCGGTGATCGTGGCGGCGGCTTCGTCGATCTCCTCGACGCCGCGCAGGCGCTCCAGGCTCAGCGCGATCTGGTCCTCGCCGGCGATCGCCGCGCCGGCGACGCCGGTCATGCCGCCCTGGGCCACCACGCCGACGCCGGCGGCGTTGCACAGCGAAAGCACGGTCGCCACCTCGGCGGTCGAGCGGGGGCGCACCAGGGCCAGCGGCGTGCGGGCGGGCGCGCTGCTCCAGTCGCGCAGGTAGCGCGCCTCGATGTCCGCCGCCTCGACGATCCGGTCGTCGCCCAGGCTGGCCCGCAATTGCTCGACGATCTCGTCCATGCCGTCCTCGCCCCCGTATCGATGCCGCATCATAAGTGATCGTCGGCACTCGCGTCAGGCCCGGCTGCGGCTGCGGTGGTAGCATCGGGCCGCCGCCACTGCCCGCCACACCATGCTCAGCTACCGCCACGCCTTTCACGCCGGCAACCACGCCGACGTCCTGAAGCACTTCGTGCTGCTCGAACTGCTCGACTACCTGATGCGCAAGGACAAGCCGCTGCTGCTGGTGGACACCCATGCCGGCGCCGGCCGCTATGCGCTCGACAGCGAACAGGCACGCAAGCTCGGCGAGTTTCGCCAGGGCATCGGGCGGCTGTGGTCCTGGCAGGCGGCACCGGCGACGCTCGAGCGCTACCTCGGCACGGTGCGCGACTTCAACCGCGGCGGCGATCTGTTCTACTACCCGGGCTCGCCGATGGTGATGCACTCGGTGATGCGGGCGGCCGACCAGCTGCGCCTGTGCGAGCTGCATCCGACCGACTTCGGCTTTCTGCAGAAGGCCTTTCCGCCGCCCGCCAGGGGCGTCGTGCTGGCGCGCCAGGACGGCTTCGCGGCGCTCAAGGGCTTGCTGCCGCCGCCCAGCCGGCGCGCGCTGGTGCTGATCGATCCGGCCTACGAGCGGCGCGAGGAGTACGCCGCCGTGGTCGCCGCGCTGGGCGAAGCGCTGCGCCGCTTCGCGGCCGGATGCTACATGATCTGGTATCCGCGCCTGCAGAAGGTCGAGTCCAAGCAACTGGTGGAGCGGCTGACGCGGCTCGCGCCGCCGTCCTGGCTGCATGTCTGGCTGGACGTGCACAAGCCCACGCCGGACGGTTTCGGCATGCACGGCAGCGGCCTGTTCGTCGTCAATCCGCCATGGACCCTGCCGGAGACGCTGGCGGCGACGCTGCCGGCGCTGGTCGAGCGCCTCGGCCTGGACGACGGTGCCCGCTTCGGCCTCGACCACCACATCCCCTGAGGGCGGGCCTCAGCCGAACAGGTAGGGGAACAGGCGGCGCCGCTCGGCCGGCGTCAGCGCCTCGACGCGGCGGATGTTGGCGGCCGGGATCGCCTCCGGATCGGCATAGCGGGCCAGCACGCGTTCCAGGCTGGCCTCGCGGATCAGGTGCAGGATCGGGCAGGGCGAGCGGTTGGTCAGGTTGCCGGCGTCGTCCGGCGCGCTGTCGGCGAAGACGTAGTCGGGATGGAAGCTGGCGATCTGGAAGCGCCCCTGCCAGCCGTACTGGCGCAACACCACTTCGGCGAAATCCACGTAGCGGCGGTAGTCGTCGAAGTCGGCCAGCAGGCCGTCGATGGCCAGCAGCGTGGTCTCGAGCTCGGCCGCGCCGGTGTGCTCCAGCCTTTCCAGTTCCCGCAGCAGGGTCTCGGTCAGCGCGTCCTCGTCGGCCGGCCGGCAGAGCTCGATGCGGATCTGGCCGCGCCGCTGCGGGCCGGCCGCGAACGGGCACAGGTTGAGCCCGATCACGACGTCGAGCAGCCAGCGCTCGACCTGCTCGTGCAGCAGGCTCATCGGAGCGGTCGGCCGCGGTGGGCCTCGGCAGGCGGATTGGCAGCGATCATCGGCGCGGGAGCGGAAGGCGAAGGCCGGATTCTAGGCCATCCGCCCGGCGGCTGCCGGAGAGCGGGGCCGTCGGCGCCTCAGCCGATGAAGACCGGATCGGAGAACACCAGCGTGCCGTCCTTGCGCATCATCATGTTGTCGGTGTTGAGGATGTCCGGAAGCACCTGGTATTCCTCGATGAAGTCCGACAGCGCCGCCAGCGCGGCATGGATGCCGGGCGAGGCGATCTGCGGGCCCTGCACCAGGTGGTAGAGCGCGATGCGTCCCATGTTCGAGCCGAGCTGGACCCATTGCTGGCAGCCGCGCCAGTACTCTTCGATCAGATCCTGCGCCAGCCTGGCCGCGGCGCTGCCCGCTGCCAGCGGGTACAGGCGTTCCATTTCGAGCAGGTGGAACGGGTAGCCGGACAGCGCCCGGCCGATCACGCCGTGGTCCTCGAAGACTACCGGGAAATGGGGGCCGGTTGGCCGGTCGTCGGCGGTGTACAGGAAGTAGTCGGCCGGCGAGCTGACGACCTTCAGCACCCGTTCCGGCCGCTCGGCGTCGAGCACGATGCAGTACTCGCCGCGGCCGATCTCGTGCCGGCCGGCGAGCAGCGGGTGCTCGGGCACCGGGTCGGGCAGCGTGATGTCTGCCCGGCCCAGCGCCTGGCGAGCGGCGGCGATGTCGATCACCGGTGCCCCGCGCTCAGCCCATGATGTTGTAGCCGGCGTCGACGAAATGCACGCCGCCGGTGATGAAACGGCCCGCATCGGAGACCAGGAAGGCGGTCAGCGCGCCGATGTCCTCCGGGGTGACCAGGTTGTGCATCGGCGCGCGCTCCACCGCCGAGGCCATCAGGCCGTCGAAGCCGGCGATGCCGGAGGCGGCGCGGGTCATCAGCGGACCCGGCGAGACCGCGTTGACGCGGATGTTCTTCTCGCCCAGCTCGAAGGCCATGTAGCGCGTGGCGGCCTCCAGCGCCGCCTTGCACAGGCCCATCACGCCGTAGTTGGCGATGACCTTCTCGGAGCCGAGATAGGTCATCGTCACCAGCGAGCCGCCGCCGGCCCGCTGCAGCAGCGGTTCGGCGGCCTTGGCGAGGCGCACGAAGGAATGGGTCGAGACGTCCATCGCCAGCGCGAAGCCGTCGGCCGAAGTGTCCACCACGCGGCCGTGCAGGTCGTCGCGCTTGGCGAAGGCCATCGAATGGATGGCGAAGTCCAGCTTGCCGTAGGCGGCCGCGATGGCGGCGAAGGTCTGTTCGATCGTTTCCGGCCGGGTCACGTCCATCAGGTGCACGTGCTCGACGCCCAGGCGATGCACCACCGGCTCGATGAAGGCGCGGGTCTTCTCGTTCTGGTAGGTCACGACCAGCCTGGCGCCGGCATCGACGCAGGCCTCCGCGACGCCGGTGGAAATGGACTTTTCGTTGGCGATGCCGGTGATCAGGCCGATCTTGCCTTCGAGATTCACGATGGGGGTCATGAGGCGGCTCCGTGGGGGACGAGTGATTGTACTTACTGCGATGCAGCAAGATGGATCGAGGGCTTTTACGGGCCCGTTCGTCGAATCTTTAACGGACCATGTTACGCGCCACGTCGCCCGGACTTTTCTTTCGTGCTGCGGCGCAATATCATGATGGCGCCGCTCTCCTCAGAAAGAAAGATGCCATCCTCGCCGACCTACGTGTTCCTCGATTTCGACGGCGTCACCCATCCCTGGGGTGAGGTCGAGGATTTTCGCTGCCTGCCGCTGATCGAAGAGGTCGTGAGGCAATTCGACGAGACCCGCATCGTCATCACTTCTGACTGGCGCACGCTGTTCTCGCTGGCGAAGCTGGCGGCCCGCTTCTCGGCCGACGTCCGGCCGCGCGTCGCTGGCGTCACGCCGCACATGGTGCCGAAGAAGGGGACCGAATTGTACGGCCTGCGCGAGCGCGAGGCGCGCCAGTGGCTGGCCGCGCGCGAGCAGGAAGGTGCGCGCTGGCTGGCGATCGACGATGCGCCCGGCAATTGGCTGACGCGCTCGCGGCTGGTGCTGACGGACTTCAAGCGCGGCTTCGGCGAAGAGGACGCGGTCGTGATGGCGCGGCTGATCGAACGGCTGCGCGCCGGCACCGAAGGCTTCGAGGAGCACCCGCTGCGCGCCGCGCTGTGGGCGTGAGGAAACGCTCGCCGGGCAGCACCGGGCCGAAGGCGGTATGCTGAAACCGGAGCGCCCGAGCGGGCGCGACTGCGTGCCTGCCGATGCCCAATACCGAAATTTTCATCCTGCTCTCGATCGCGCTCGCGGTGTGGTTCTGGATCGACACGCTGCGGGCCCGCGAGGCCGGCATGGCAGCGGTCAGCGCGGCCTGCCAGCGCGCCGGCCTGCAGTTGCTCGACGACACCGTCGCCACCGCCTCGCTGCGGCTCGCTCGCGATGAGGACGGCCGCGTTGCGCTTCGCCGCGTCTACGCCTTCGAGTACTCCGACACCGGCGACAATCGCCGCGCCGGCAGCGTGACGCTGCTGGGCCACCGGGTGGTGATGATCTCGATCCGGCCGGAACTGCTGGAACTGGTGTGAGCACGCTGGTCAGGGCCGATTTCGCCCGCCGCGAGGTGGTGCACGGTGGGCAGCTGCCCTGGCAAGCCTCGCCTCGGCCGGGCGTCGAGCGCCGTCTGCTGGACCGCGTCGGCGGCGAGGTGGCGCGGGCCACCAGCATCGTGCGCTATGCGCCGGGCGCGCGCTTCGACGCGCACGAGCATTCGCTCGGCGAGGAATTCCTGGTGCTGGAAGGCTGTTTCGAGGACGAACACGGCCGCTACCCGGCGGGCACCTACGTGCGCAATCCGCC
>JBNLET010000241.1:0-8138 GCA_050305135.1 Rhodocyclaceae bacterium
CCCGCCGCAGCCGCGCCGGCAGTTCCGCCTCGGCGCCGGCCCGCTCGCGCTGCTGGCGCTCGAATTCGTCGGCCGGCCGGCGACCGGACTGGCGCAGTTCGGCCAGCATCGCATCGAGCCGCGCCGGCTGCTCGGCCAGCCGCGGCTCGGACAACTCCAGTTCGTTGGTGGCGGTGTGGCCGTAGCGGCGCAGGAATTCGCCGCGCGCGAGCCGCCCCGCGGCCAGCGCCTCCAGGTCCAGCGCCTGCTGCGTGACGATGCTGCCCGGCAGGCCGGACAGCAGCGGCGCGCAGGCCTGCCCGCCATCGCCGCCGAGCCGCGCCTGCAACTGGCGGTGCACGCGGGCCGCGAAGTAGAAGCCGAGCCGCGCCACCTCGACGAAGACCGCGCACGGCCCGCGCCGCAAGTCGCGCATCAGCGCGCCGAGGCGCTGCGCGCATGCCGCCGCGTGCAGTTCGCGCCAGTCGCGCCGATCGTCGAAGACGATGTCCCCGGGCACACCCTCCGCGAAGCGGGTGATCCATCGCTGCCCGGCCGCCAGCATGCCACGGTGGAAGGTGCAGGCCGCTTCGTCGGCCGCCTCGTCCTGCTGCCGGTACAGGTGCAGCTCCGGGTAATTGGCCAGTTCGGGCCGCTCGATGGCGCGCTGCAGGTAGACCTCCGCCGGCGTTCCGCCGCCGATATCGAAGGTCGCCGCGTCGATCTCCAGGTTGAAGTAGGGCTGGCCGGCGACCAGCTCGTACAGGTAGTCGACCCGGCCCGCGTCGAAGCGGTAGCCGAGCCGCGCCCGGCCGCGCGCAATGGCGCCGTGGCGGCCGGCGAAGAGGTGGCGGAACAGGCCGAAGCTGATCGCGCTCGGGCTCGGCAGCAGCTCGCCGATGTTGCCGTTGCTGAGCACCATCTCGGCGCCGTGCAGCCGGCCGCCCGCGCGCAGTTCGCGCCAGCGCCGTGCCAGGCGGCGGCGTTCGGCCGCCAGGTAGCGCTCCAGCTCGCGCTCGGCGCAGGCGCGCGCCAACGGGCGCGATTGCAGGATCCACAGTTGCTCGCCCTCGAACGCGAACTCGACGTCCTGCGGCGCGCCGAAATGGCGCTCGGCGGCGAGCGCCAGCAGCATCACCCGGCGCGCCTGGGCCAGGCTCAGGCTGGCCGCTTCGCGGCGCTCGCCGACGACCGGCCGCGTCCCGTGTGCCGTCAGCTCGCTGCTCTTCGTCGCCAGCCGCTGCCGCAGCAGGCGGCCGCGCCGCGACAGCGCCATCGTGTCGCCGCTGGCGCGCCCGGCGGCAAGCGGCTCGCCCAGGCCCCAGACCGAATTCAGGTGCACCTCGCGCTTCCCGGGCGCCAGCGGATCGCGCGTGTAGGCGACGCCGGCGGCATCGGCCTCGACCAAGCGCTGCACGATGATCGCCATCACCGGCGACTGCCCGTCGCCGTGCAGCTCGCGGTAGGCGCGGGCCTCGGGCGCGTGCCAGGCGGCCAGGCAGCGCTCGACCGCCGCGACGATCGCGTCCTCGCCCTCGACCGGCAGTTCGCTGTGGTAGATGCCGGCATAGCTGGCGCCTTCGGCGTCCTCTTCGAGTGCCGAGCTGCGCACCGAGACCCGCCCGCCGAGCTGCCGGCAGGCGTCGACCAGTGTCTCGCGGGCCGCCTCGTCCCAGGCGCCGGTGGCGGCGGTGGTCAGGCAGAAGCCGTCCGGCACCGGAAAGCCGCCGCGCGAGAGCGCCGCCAGCCGCAGCGCCTTGCGGCCGACCAGGGCCGCGTCGCCGGCACCGATCTCGGCCAGCCCGACCAGCAGCGGGCGGCGGCGCGCCATCAGGCGGCGTGCTCCGCCCGCTCGATGCGCGAACCGTCGCGGTTCTCGCGCTCGCCCAGCCAGCGCGACTTGAGCTCCAGCCACTCGGGCGCGAAGCCGGCGACGTCGCCCGCGCCAGCCAGCACCGCGTCGAGCAGGCGGCGGTAGAAATCGACGATGTCCACCACCAGCGCCGGGCTGCGCTCGCGCCCCGGCACCTTGAAGCGCTCGACGCCCATCGCGACGTATTCCGGCACCTCCCACAGCAGCAGCTCCGGCGTGGCCTTCAGCCGCGGCGACTCGGCATGGCGCTTGTCGCCGACGTCGAGCGCCCACTGGCTGCGGCAGATGCGGTAGCAGCTGCCGCCGCGCGCGGCCGAGCCGAGGAACAAGTCCTTTTCGCCGCTGCCTCGCTGGTGCTTGACGTGGAAATAGCTGCTCGAATAGCAGCGTCCCGGGCAGATGCGACCGCGGTGCGGGTTCTGGAACAGGAAGGCCTCCAGCTTCATCGGGCTGGCGGCGCGGATCTGGGCGGCCTCGGGCAGGCCCCAGCGGTAGGGCAGCACGATGTAGTCGGCGCCCAGCTCGTCGTAGAAGCGCACGTCCTCGACGTTGAAGACGCCGGCCGTGACGCTGACGTGGATCTCCAGCCCCGGACAGGCGCGGCGCACCAGCGGGATCAGGCCCGGGTCGCAGATCATCACGCCGGCGGTGCCCATCGCGGCGAAGGTCTCGACCCGCTCCATGAACGCCGGCACCTCGGCCGGCGCCGGCATCACGTTGATCGCGACGCGCACGTCCTTGCCCTGCGGGCGGCAGTCGTCGATCAGCTCGCGGATCGCCGCGTCGTCCAGTTCGTCGCTGGCCGGGCGGCGACTCCAGCCGCTCGGTCCGACATAGACCGAATCGGCGCCGCGGGCCAGTGCCTGTTGCGCCATTTCCAGCGTGCCGCCGGGAGCCATCAGTATCGTCATGTTCACCTCAATGCGTCAGGTCCGCGGCCAGCCAGCCGTCGGGCAGGGGTTTGCCTTCGAGTCGCAGCGCCAGCGACGCCAGCTCAGCGGCCATGCCGGAATTCCACGACAGGCCGACGCGCGCCATCCAGCGCGCCCGCAATGCGTCGGCGTAGCGCGCGTCCACGCCGCTGATGAAGCGCCACAGGACCTCGTCCGCGCGCAGCGTCGCGGCGGCCGCATGCACGGCGCCGGCCATGCCGCGCACCAGCTCGGGCCGCTCCAGCAGCAGGCGCTCGTGGCAGACGAAGAAGGTCGAGGGTACGTCGCGCCCGGCGCCGGCCGGCAGCAGCTCGAGCAGGTCGCAGACCTCGACGAAACGACCGCCGCAGACCAGCTCGGGCACCTGGTGCCAGAACACCAGCGCGGCATCGAGACGGCCGGCCTCGAGTTCGGCGCGTAGCCGGCTTTTCGAGCCGCAGGCCTGCAGCGTGCACTGTTCGAGCGGATCGAAGCCCCGCTCGCGGCAGGCGGAACGCAGCAGCAGCCAGTTCTTGTCCTGCGCCCGCACCACGCCGATGCGCTTGCCGGGCAGCTCCGCCAGCGAGACGATGCCGCCGCCGGCCGGCGCCACCAGGCTGCCGAAGATCGCGCCGTAGGGCGCCACGGCCACCAGCGGCAGGCCGGTGCGGCGATAGCGCGCCAACGACAGCCAGTCGGTGTCGATCAGGTCCACCTCGCCGTCGAGCAGCCTGGCCTCGGTCGATTGGCGGCCGGCGCGCACCCGGTCGTCGCCCAACAGCAGTTCGAGCCGGAAGCCGTAGCGGTCGTCGAGACGCTGGCCGATCACGCTCTGCATCAGCCAGGCGCCGCTGCCGGTCAGCTCGAAGCCGCCGCGCAGCACCGGCAGGTCGAGGCCTGCCTCAGGCGACATAGTGGGCGGCGCGATCCATCAGCGTACCGACCCGCTTGCGCTTCTCGCGCACCCAGCGCGAGCGCAGCTCGGCCAGCTCCTCGGCATGGTGCTGCAGGTCGCACGCGCCGCGCTGCACCTCGTCGATGGCCTTGCGGTAGAAGCGCACCAGGTCGCGGATCATCGCTGTCGGGCGCTCGCGGCCGGAGAGCTTGAAGCAGCTCACGCCGGCGTCGGCGAAGGCCGGCAACTGGGCCAGCATCAGCCGCGCGTCGCGGCGCAGCTTGAGCTCCACCGGCGACTCGTCGGCCGGACCGAAATCCCAGTTGGCCTGGCACACGCGGTAGCACTCCTTGGCACCGCGGTTGGCGCTGCCGTGGAAGTCGCGCTGCCCCTCCACCGGCAGCCAGTCGCGAAAGCGCAGGTAGCTGCTCATGATGCATTTGCCCGGACAGATCTTGCCGGTCTGCACGGTCTCGAACAGGAAGGTCTCCAGGCCGATGTCGCAGTTGCGCCGCACCGCCTCGATCTCGGCCACGTCCCAGCGGTAGGGCAGGATGATCAGGTCGGCGCCGGCCTGGCGGTAGAAGGCCGCGTCATGGACGTTGGAGATGCCGCTGCCGATGCTGACGTGCAGCACCGTGTCCGGCAGCCGCCAGCGCAGTTCGCGCAGCAGGCCGATGTCGGTGACGATGAAGCCGCCGACGCCGTCGGCCGCGAAGTCGAGCGCCTTCTGCACGTAGCGGCCGAAGTCCATCGGCGTCGGGTAGGTGTTCAGCACCACCCGCAGCTGGGCGCCGCGCGGACCCGCATGGGCGAGCACCTCGCGGATCTCGGCGTCGCTCATCTCGGATTCGTAGGGCCGGCGCGAAAAGCCCAGCGGCCCCACGTAGATGATGTCGGCGCCCTCGTCGATGGCCTCGCAGGCCATTTCGACCGAGCCGCCGGGGGCGAGCAGCGAGCTCATCTCACTCCCTCCCGATGTAGCGCTGGCCGGCGCCCTTGAAGTAGTAGCCGTTGCACAGCCCCTCGCGCGCCAGGCCGGCCAAGGTCTCCAGCGAGGCCTCGACGCCTTCCGCCTCGCGGCCGTCGAAGGCCCGCTCCAGCGCCTCGCGATAGATCGCGCCGACCCGGCCGGCGTAGCCCGGCGCCTCGCCCTTGTTGTGCACGTAGAAATGGCGGAAGCCCTGCTCGGCCAGCGAGCGGGCATGCTCGAGCATGCACAGGTCCTTGCCGGACAGCGTCATGCGGCCGGTGTCCTTCAGCGACCAGTCGCCGCGGCTGCCGTCGCCGCGGCCGCGCGTCAGCCAGTGCTCGCGCGTGCATTGGTAGCTGCACACGCCCTCGCCGCAGGCCTCGGCCTCGTCGCTGTGCTCGACGATGAAGCAGGTCTCGGAGATCACCAGCGGGATCTTGCCGTGCACCGCCACCAGCACCTCGACGCCGCCGTGCTCGGCGATGTAGCGCACCTCGTCCATCGACAGCTCGGGGTTCGGGTAGACGCGCGTGACGCCGTACTGCTGCAGCACCCTGGCGGTCTCGTGGGTATACAGGTTGCCGAACACGCCGAGGTGGATCGGCAGCGTGCAGCCCTTCTGCCGCAGCATCCGCAGCACGCCCAGGTTGTGCACCTCGAAGCCGTCGAAGGGCAGCGCCAGCGCCGTCTCGATGTGCTCGTCGACCCACGCCAGGTCGTCGTTGCCGGGCACCGCGTAGAGGCGCAGATAGGCCTTCTGGCCGCGCTGGTGCACGAACTCGACGCCCTCCTGCAGCAGCTCGGCGTGGGAACTGAAGTTGTTCGGGTACTCGGGACAGGAGAAATCGCCCAGGTAGATTGCGTCGTAGGCCGAGAAATCGCCCTCGCGCAGCTCCTTCGGATTGCCGACGTCGGTGGACAGTTCGAACATGTGAAACTCCTTAATTCGTTGCGGCGGTGGTGCGCCGGGATTCGTCGATGGCCTGGCGCAGCAGGCGGTTGTCGCGCTTGCTGCGCTCGCTGCGCCAGCGGCCGCGCAGCCGCTCGAGTTCGCCGGCGAAGGGGGTGAGGTCCGGGTGGTCGCTGCCCTGGATCAGGTCCACCGCACGGCGGTACACGCGCACGATGTCGCGCACCAGCTCGGGGCTGCGGTCGCGCCCGGGCACCTTCAGGCAATCGACCCCGGCGGCCAGGTAATCGGGCAATTCCTCCAGCCACAGCGCCGGATTGGTCTTGATCGTCATCGGCGCGTGGAAATCCAGCTCGCCGACGTTGAAGTTCCAGTCGGTCTGGCACACCCGCAGGCAGTCGCCGCCGCGCGAGGCGGAACCGAAGAAATGGTCCTTGCCCTCGCCATCGACCCAGCGGCGGAAGCTGAAGTAGCTGCTCATGTTGCACTTGCCCGGGCAGATCTTGCCGCCCGAGGGGGTCTTGAACAGGAACACCTCGATGCCGGTGCCGCCGTCGGCCTTGATGCGGCGGATCTCCTCGACCGACAGGCGGTACGGCAGCACCACGTAGTCGGCACCGATCTCGCCCAGCATCTGCACGTCCTGGTAGTTGGTGATGCCGCAGCCGACGCTGGTATGCACATGCACGTGCGGCAGGCGCTGCTTGACCATCCGCATCGCGCCGATGTCGCTGATCATGAAGCCGCGCGCACCCCAGTTCGCATAGCGCTCGACGCGCTCGATGAACATCGGCAGTTCGGTCGAGCTGGGCAGCGTGTTGACGACGATGCGCACCTCCTTGCCGCGCGCCGCCGCGTAATCGATCGCGTGCCGGATCTGGTCGTCGTCCAGTTCGTCCTGGGCGCCGCGCCGGCTCCAGCCGATCACGCCGATGTAGACCGCATCGGCCCCCTCGTCGACCACCGCCTGGACCATCTCCGGCGTGCCGCCGGGGGCCATCATCATGACCATCTCGCTCCTCCTGTCAGGCCGGCAGCACTGCGCCGGCGTTCTCGTCCTCGCGCTGCAGGCGCGCCAGCGCCCGCAGGAAGCGGGTGTTTTCGTGATCGGTGCCGACGCTGACGCGGACGTGGCCGGGCATGCCGTAGCGCGCCATGTCCTTGACCCGCACGCCGAGCGCCGCGAAGCGTTCGCAGGACGGGCCGCGCAGCACGACGAAGTTGGCCGCCGAGGGCAGGTATTCGACCCCCATCCGCGTCAGCGCCAGGGTCAGAATTTCGCGGCCGCGCCGGTTGGCTTCGATGCTGCGCGCCACGTGGGCGCGGTCGTCGAGGGCCGCACAGGCCGCCAGTTGGGCCAGCCGGCCGATGTGGTACTGCGGGCACAGCGCGGCAAGCCGCGCGGCGAAGCCGGCCGGCGCGATGCCGTAGCCGAAGCGCAGGCCGGCCAGCCCATGCACCTTCGACAGCGAGCGCAGCACCAGCACGCGGCGGCCGGCGCGCACGTCGGGCAGCGCGTCGATCAATTCGTGCGGCGCGGCGTAGTCGCGGTAGGCCTCGTCGAGCAGCAGCCAGGCGGCGGGCGGCAGCGCGTCCACCAGCGTGCGCCAGTCCGCCGGCGAGAGCAGGCTGCCGGTCGGGTTGTGCGGCGAGGCCACCACCACCAGCCGGGTCTGCGCGCCGAGGCGCGCCACGATCTCGTCCACCCGGTAGCGCCCGCCCGGCATCGGCGCCGTAACGACGCGGGCGCCGATGCGGCGCGCCGCCGAGCGGTAGGCCGGGAACGCCGGCTCCGGGATCAGCACCTCGCCGCCGTCGGCGAGGCAGCAGCGGGTGGCCAGATCGATCAGCTCGCAGGCGCCGTTGCCGGGCACCAGGTGCTCCGGCCCGAGACCGACTTCGCGCGACAGCCGCGCCAGCAGCTCGTGGTTGTCGCGCTCGGGATAGCGGTGCAGTCCGGCCAGGCCATCGGCCAGCGCGGCCAGCGCGCGCGGCGACGGGCCGAGCGGGTTCTCGTTGCCGGCCAGGTCCACCGCTGCACGCTCGTCGCCGTACAGCTCACGGATCGAATCGAGCAGCGCCGGGTGCGGATCGGCCAGCGGACGCGCGGCGCGCACCCGCCGCAAGGCCTCGTCGATGCCGGCGCCGCTCAGCTCGTGCAACACGCACAGTGCCAGCGCCGGCGAACGCGAGATGCCCATCTCGCAATGCATCAGCACGCGCTCGCCGGCGGTCAGCCGGGCGCGCACGAAATCCACCACTTCGCGCACCGCCGACGCCGGCAGCGCCACCCGATCGGCGAGCTCGAGGCTCAACTGGCGTTTGACGCCGGCCGGACGGCTCACCGGCGCCAGCGACACCAGCGCATCGACGCCGGCGCAGCGCAGCGCGTCGGCATCCTCGGCATCGCTGCGCGCGCCGACCAGCAATTGCGGCATCAGGTAATCCATCGCCCGGCATCCCCGCCCAAAACACGACGGCGCCCATGCTAGGACCGCCCGCGGTCGCGGCGAGCCCCCAATACCTTTGCGAAAAGCTCGCAAAAATCATGAGCTTGTCGTGGATGTACGGAATTTCGGTAAAAACTGTGTCCGCGG
>JBNLET010000242.1:0-46300 GCA_050305135.1 Rhodocyclaceae bacterium
GCACGCTGCCGAGCAGGCGGCCGTCGGCCGGATCGGCGACCGGCAGCATCTCGCCGTCGTCGGCGTCGCACCAGCGGCCCTCGATGTGGCACTGCTGGCGGAACAGGGAGGGGTCTTTCAGGTTCGGCATGATTCGGTCCAGGTTATGGAATTCAGGCGGCTTCGCCGCGCAGGCGCGCGTTGCGCCGGCGCAGCCATTCGAGGGATACCAGCATCAGCGTGGACAGCAGCGTCAGCAGCGTGGCGACGGCGGCGATGGTCGGGCTGATGTTCTCGCGGATGCCGGCGAACATCTGGCGCGGCAGCGTGGTCTGCTCGGGGCTCGCCAGGAACAGCGTCACCACCACCTCGTCGAACGAGGTCGCAAACGCAAACAGCCCGCCCGACACGATGCCCGGCGCCACCAGCGGGAAGGTCACGCGGCGGAAGGTGGTGAGCGGATGGGCGCCGAGGCTGGAGGCCGCCCGCACCAGGTTGTGGTCGAAGTTCTGCAGCGTGGCCGACACCGTCGTCACGACGAAGGGCACGCCCAGCACGGTGTGCGCCAGGATCAGGCCGAGGTAGCTGCCGGTCAGGCCGAGCGGCGCGAAGAACAGGTACACCGCGACGCCGGTGATCACCACCGGCACCACCATCGGCGAGATCAGCACCGCGGTCAGCAGCGCCTTGCCGGGGAAGCTGACCCGGGTCAGGCCGATCGCCGCCAGCGTGCCGAGCGCCATCGCCAGCACCGTCGAGGCCGGCGACACGATCATGCTGTTCATCAGCGCGCGCCGCCACGTGTCGGAGCTCAGGAAGTCCTCGTACCAGCGCAGCGAGAAGCCGTCCAGCGGGTAGCTCAGGAAGGCGCTGCCGTTGAACGACAGCGGGATGATCACCAGCACCGGCAGGATCAGGAACAGCAGGATCAGGCCGCACAGCACCCGGTGTCCGTAGAACCAGATGCGCTCGGCGGGGGAGGCGTAGTCGGGAATCATGGTAGTCCTCTCAGCGCTGGTTGGCGCCCGCGGGCGCGCCGAGATAGCGGCTATAGACGGCGTACAGCACCAGCGTCGCGGCCAGCAGCACCGCCGACAGCGCGGCCGCCATGCCCCAGTTGATGGTCTGGTTGGTGTAGAAGGCGACGAAGTAGCTGGCCATCTGCTCCTTCGGCCCGCCGAGCAGGGCCGGCGTGATGTAGTAGCCCATGCAGATGATGAAGACCAGCAGCGAGCCGGCGCCGACGCCGGGCAGCGACTGCGGGAAATAGACCTTCCAGAAGCTCGCGAAGGGCGGGCAGCCGAGCGACACCGCGGCCCGCACATAGACCGGCGAGATGCCCTTCATGACGCTGTACAGCGGCAGCACCATGAACGGCAGCATGATGTGCACCATCGCGACATAGACGCCGAAGCGGTTGAACACCAGTTGCAGCGGCGCGTCGGTGACGCCCAGGCCCTGCAGCAGGCCGTTGACCAGGCCCTCGTTCTGCAGCAGCACGATCCAGGCCGCCACCCGCACCAGCACCGAGGTCCAGAACGGCAGCAGCACCAGGATCATCAGCAGGTTCGAGATGCGCGCCGGCTGGGTCGCCAGCAGGTAGGCCAGCGGAAAGCCCATCAGCAGGCAGCACGCCGTGACGATGAAGCTCATCCAGAACGTGCGGCCGAGGATCTGCAGGTAGATCGCCTGGTCCGGATCCGAGGCGACGACGCTGCCGTCGTCGGCGACGCGATGGTCCACCGCGGCGAGCAGGTAGTAGGCGGTGTAGGGCGTCGAGTTGCGCGCCAGCAGCGACCAGGTGGCCGGCTCGCCCCATTTCTTGTCGAGCGCCACCAGCCCGCTGCGGGCGTCCGTGCCCTCGGCCAGCGGCATCTTGCGCGCCGTCTTGAACACCAGGCTGCGTATGCCCGGCGACTCCATGTTGAGGCGCTTCGCGGCACGCGCCAAAACGGTCCTGCTGTCCTGCTTGGAGAGGTCTTCGGCCAGCGCCTGGAAGGCGGCGTCGGCCGGCAGGCCGCTGCCGTCCCACTGCTGCAGCGCTGCCATCGTGCGCGGCAGGGCCTCGACCACCTCGGGGCTGTGCACGCTGCGCATCATCAGCGAGGCGATCGGCCAGATGAAGGTCAGGAAGACGAACACCGCCAGCGGCACGATCAGCGCCCCGAGCTTGAGCTTCTTCATCCGCTCGGCGCGGCGCAGGCGTTGTTTCAGGCCGGTGGTGGCTTGCGGATCGACGGCCGTCGGATCCAGCCCGGCTGTGGCAGTGGCACTCATGGGGACTCCTGGCCGGACGGACCGCGACGGTCCGCCCGCTGGTTGTCGGTTACCTTCCCGGCGCGGCCCGGCGCTGCCGGTGCCGCGCGCGGGAGCGGCTTACTTGGCGGCCCAGGCGTTGAAGCGCTGCTCCAGGTCTTCGCCGTGCTCGACCCAGAACACGGTGTTGCTGGCCACCGCGTCCTTCAGGTTGGCCGGCGCGGTCGGCAGGTTGGCCGCCTGCTTGGCGTCCACCAGGCCGATCGCCTTGTTGTGGGTCGGGCCGTACGGGATCGCGCTCGAATAGACCTTCTGGTTCTCGGGCCGGCTGGCGAAGGCGATGAACTTGTAGGCCTCGTCGCGCTTCGGCGAGCCGCTCGGGATGGCCCAGTAATCCACGTCGTAGACGCTGCCGCTCCAGACGATCTTGAGGTTCTTGCCTTCCTTCTGCGCGGTCGCGATGCGGCCGTTGTAGGCCGAGCTCATCACCACGTCGCCGGAGGCCAGGAACTGCGGCGGCTGGGCGCCGGCCTCCCACCACTGGATGTGGGGCTTGATCTGGTCGAGCTTCTTGAACGCGCGGTCGACGCCCTCCTTGGTGGCCAGCACCTTGTAGACGTCGGCCGGCGCGACGCCGTCGGCGATCAGCGCGAACTCGAGCGTGAACTTGGCGCCCTTGCGCATGCCGCGCTTGCCGGGGAATTTCTTCACGTCCCAGAAGTCGGCCCACGAAGTCGGCGCGGTCTTCAGCTTGTCGGCGTCGTAGGCCAGCACCGTGGACCAGACGAAGATGCCGATGCCGCATTCGCTCACCGCCGAGGGCAGGAAGTCGGCCTTCGGCGCGATGCGCGAGTAGTCGAGCGGCTCGTAGATGCCTTCCTCGCAGCCGCGCACCAGCTCGGGCGACTCCAGTTCGACCACGTCCCAGGAGACGTTGCCGGTGTCCACCATGGCTTTGATCTTGGCCTGCTCGCCGTTGTATTCGCCGGGCACCACCTTGCTGCCGTTGGCGGCCGCGTACGGTTCGTAGAAGGCTTTTGCCTGCGCCTTCTGGTTGGCGCCGCCAAAGGAGATGACGGTGACGTCGGCCAGCGCCGGCGCGCTGCTCCCGAGGGCGGTGATTGCGAGCGCTGCGGCGAGGCAGGACGAACGAACGGCGAAGCGGTTATTCATGAAACCCTCCTGTAGGGTGTGGGTGGATCGAGCGAGTCCTAGCTCGGCTGCTGGATGGGGTCGAGCGCGCGCGCGTGTGCGGGATGCATGCCGACGTGGACCGTTTCCCCCTGCCTGAGCGAATGGTCGAGCTGGGAGATCGGGGTCTTGATCGTGAAGTCGTGCTTGCCGGCCAGATCGACCCGCACGCGCACGTGGTCGCCGAGGTAGATGATTTCCTTGACGGTGGCGTCGAAGCGGTTGGCGCAGGCCTCCGAGCTGCCGTTCAGCAGCGCCCGCTCGGGCCGCACCGAGACCGTCGTGCGGGCGCCGGCACGGACGCCGCGCGAGCGTGCCTGCAGCGCCGCGCCGCAGTCCAGGCGGACTCGGCATTGTTCGCCGTCGACTTCCTCGACGGTGCCGTCGAGCACGTTGTTCTCGCCGATGAAGTTGGCCACGAAGGAGTTCTCGGGCTCCTCGTAGAGCTGCTCGGCCGAGTCGATCTGCTGGATCACGCCGTGGTTGAACACCGCGATGCGGTCCGACATGGTCAGCGCCTCGCTCTGGTCGTGGGTGACGAAGACCACCGTGATGCCGAGCTGGGTGTGCAGGTGGCGGATCTCGAGCTGCATCTGTTCGCGCAGGTTCTTGTCGAGCGCGCCGAGCGGTTCGTCCATCAGCACCAGTTGCGGATCGAATACCAGCGCGCGGGCCAGCGCGATGCGCTGCTGCTGGCCGCCGGAGAGCTGCTGCGGGTAGCGGGCGGCGAAGCTCTCGAGCTGCACCATCGCCAGCGCCCGGTTCACCTTGGCGTCGATCTCGGCGGCCGGGACCTTGCGTACCTGCAGCGGGAAGCACAGGTTCTCGCGCACCGTCATGTGCGGGAACAGCGCGTAGTTCTGGAACACCATGCCGATGTCGCGCTTGTGCGGCGGCACCTTGTTGATCACCTGCTCGCCGAGCAGGATCTCGCCCGACGTCGGCGTCTCGAAGCCGGCCAGCATCATCAGGCAGGTGGTCTTGCCGGAACCCGACGGGCCGAGCAGCGTGAGGAACTCGCCGCGCTGGATGTCCAGGTTCAGGTCGCGCACGATCAGGGTCTCGCCGTCGTAGGTCTTCTGCACCTTGCGGAAGCTCACGTGCGCTTGCGCGGCGTCGGGCCGGGGGGAACTTCCTGTCATCCTTGTCTCCTGTCGCTTCGGTATGCCGCCCGTGCGGCGGGCGAGTACTGGCGTCTGCTTGACGTCAGATTAGGATAGAAATGGGTCCGCAAATGAACCAATATTGCAGTAATTGATGGGTCCAATTCATGCTGCGTTGCGATTCTGAACCGCGCCGAGCGGGCGGCAGGCCGCGCAGTACAACCGATCAGCGGATGGTGCTTTGCAATGGACAGTCATCTCGCCGGCGAACTGATCGCCCAGCGGTATGCCGAACAGCCCGATGCCCACGGCGTGCGCGACCGGATCTACCTCGCGATCCGCCAGCTGATCCTGCAGGGCGAACTGCCGCCCGGCACCGTCGTGCCGCCGAGCCGCACGCTGGCCGGCCTGATCGAGGCCGGCCGCAACACCGTCGTGCGGGCCTACGACCAGTTGCTGATCGAAGGCTACCTGGAGGGGCGGGTGGGCGCCGGCACCTTCGTCTCCGAAGCGGTCCGCAGCGGCGAACGCGTGCCGCCGCCGAAACGCATGATCGGCACCCGCCGCGACGGCCTGTCGCGGCGCGGCAACCGGATTGTCGCCAACTCGTCCTCCAGCCGCATCCAGAGCGGCGCCTTCATGCCCGGCATCCCGGACGTCGCGAGCTTCCCGTTCGCCACCTGGCGCCGCCTGGTGGCGAAGCAGATCCGGGTCGAGCAGCGCCACCTGGCGCAGTACTCGGCCGGCGGCTACGGCCCGCTCAAGGTGGTGCTGGCCGAATACCTGCGCGTCACCCGGATGATGAACATCTCGCCGCGCCAGGTGCTGATCCTGAACGGTTCCCACCAGGCCATCGACCTGTGCGCGCGCCTGCTGTGCGACCCGGCCGACCGGGTGTGGGTCGAGGATCCCGGTTACTGGGGGGCGCGCAACGCGCTGTCGGCCTGCGACCTCAGCGTCTGCCCGATCGCCGTGGACGAGCACGGCATCGCGCCGAGCCTACAGGACTGGGCGCAGCCGCCACGCATGATCTTCGTCTCGCCGTCGTCGCAGTATCCGACCGGCGTCGTGCTGTCGCTGGAGCGGCGGCTGCAGATGCTGGACGCCGCCGAGGCCAACCGCACCTGGATCATCGAGGACGACTACGACAACGAGATCCGCTACCACAACCACCCGGTGGCCTCGTTGTTCGGCTTGTCGAAGGCGCAGCGCGTGATCTACCTGGCGACCTTCAGCAAGGTCATGTTCCCGGGCCTGCGGTTGGCCTACCTGGTGGTGCCGGAGGACCTGGTGGACGCCTTCGCGGTCGGCAACGCCGAGCTCTACCGCGAGGGCCGGCTGATGGAGCAGGCGGCGCTGGCGGAGTTCATCGAGGAGGGGCACTTCTCGGCCCATCTGCGGCGCATGCGCTCGATCTACATGGAACGCCGCGACGCGCTGCTGGACTCGATCGGGCGCCGGTTGGGTGGCCTGGTGAGCGTCAGCGGCGGTCTGTCGGGCCTGCACCTGCCGTGCTTCTTCGAAGAGCCGGTGGACGACGTGGACCTGGTCGCCCGCGCGCTGGCCGAAGGCATCGTCGTGCGGCCGCTGTCGATGTACTACCTCGGCGACGAGCGCCGCCGGCCGGGCATGAACCTCGGCTTCGCGCCGGTGCCGGCCGAGCGGGTCGACGGCGAGGTGGTCCGCCTGGCGCGGGCGATCGAAGGCTCGCGGCGCCTCGTTCGTGCCGGATAGCGTAGTGACTCGCGTGCTGAGAAAGGGAATGCGTTTGGGATGATTCGGGCGTCGCTGGTCGGCTGAAGCCGGCCCTACGGGCCCGACCGAAGCGCGTTTCTCGGTAGGGCGGGCTTCAGCCCGCCTCGGACCATCGATACATGCCAAACGTCTCGGTTCAGCGCCGCTGGCCGGCTGAAGCCGGCCCTACGAACCCGACCGAAGCGTGTTCCCCGGCCGGCGCCCGTCGACCTCAGAAACGCGCGCGGAAATGCCACTCGCCGGGCGCCACGTCGTTGGCGATCGCACGGCGTGTGTCGGCATCGATGCGGGCGTCGTCGGCCTCGTACAGGCCGCACAGGCGCAATGCGCGGCGCACGTGGATGTCGCGGCCGAGATGCTCGAACACCACCCGCGCGCAGCACGGCATCCGCTCGCCGCTGCCGGACACGCCGAGCCGCAGGCCGGTCAGCCGGGTGACGCGGTTCTTGAAGGACGGGAACAGGATGGTCTGGGTCAGCTCCAGCCCGGTCAGCGTCTCGTAGTCGTTGAGGAAGATGCGGTCGGTCAGCAGGTGCGCCTTGCCGCGGTAGACGCCGTGGAAGGCCTTGCTGCCGGGCCGCTCCACCAGGCGCTCGGTGCGCTGGTAGTAGACGCCGCCGTCGCGCTGTTCGAGCGTCACCAGCGTGCGCAGAATCTTGCCGGGGCAGGCCATCGACAGATAGGTCTCGAAATAGCTGCCGAGGAAACGTTCCAGGCCCGGCGTGCCGATCGATTCGAGCTGCGCCAGGTGGGCCGATTCCGGCTTCGGGCCGGCATCGGTCGCGGTCGGGCGCGGCCGCACCTGGACCAGCCGTTCGAACTGGCTGCTCGGCAGCAGGATCTCGTGCTCGTCGACGCCGAAGAACTCGCACAGCCGGCGCAGCGTATGGCCGCCCGGCCGGTAGCGGCCGCTCAGGTAGCGGTTGAACTGGGGGCGGTTGATGCCGAGGCGGCGGCAGACCTCGGCGATGGACTTGTAGTAGCTGCACAGCAGCCGCAGGTTGCGCGCGAAGTCTTCGTTGATGTCCGAACTCATGGCGGTGGGCGGCCTCCGGTCACTGCATCTGGCGCAGTATGGCGCAGTTTGCGCGCCAGATGGCGACGCTGAGCTCCAGATCGTCAAATTCTCCTGTCCTGCGTCTGTTGCTGAAATGGAGCCGCCCTTTGGCAACAGACGATGACAGCGGCCCCGACCGCAACAACAGGAGACTCCCGATGCCAAACTCATTCCGCCCGTGCCGCGCGCGCCTCGTCGCGGCCGCCCCGCGCCTCTCGACGCCGACCGGAGGAAGCCACGATGCTTGATCTGCTCAACGACTTGTTGTGGGGCAAGGTACTGATCGTCGTGCTGATCGGCCTCGGCCTGTGGCTCACGATCGGCTCGCGCTTCGTCCAGTTCCGCTACTTCGGCCGCATGTTCCGCATCCTCGGCGCCAACCAGGCCTTCTCGCACGACCAGCACGGCCACCTGAGTTCGTTCCAGGCGCTGGTGCTGTCGGTGGCCGGCCGGGTCGGCGGCGGCAACATCGCCGGGGTGGCGGTGGCGATCACGCTCGGCGGACCGGGCGCGGTGTTCTGGATGTGGCTGGTCGGCCTGATCGGCATGGCCACCAGCTACTTCGAATGCACGCTGGCGCAGGCCTACAAGCAGGCCGAGCCGGACGGCACCTACCGCGGCGGGCCGGCCTACTACATCTCGCGCGGCCTGGGTTCGGGCTGGAAGTGGCTGGCGGCGCTGTACTCGGTGCTGCTGCTGGCGACCTTCGGCTTCGGCTTCAACGCGCTGCAGTCCTATTCGGTCGCCACCTCGATCAACGACGCGTTCGGCGTGCCGGTGATCGTCACCGGCATCGCGATGGCGCTGCTGGTCGGCGCGATCGTGTTCGGCGGCGTCAAGCGCATCGCCCGCGTCGCCGAGGTGCTGGTGCCGGTGATGGCGCTCGGCTACCTGGCCATCGCGCTGGTGGTGCTGGCGATGAACATCGAGCACCTGCCGGCCGTGATCGCGCTGATCGTCAAGAGCGCCTTCGGCCTCGGGCAGGCGGTCGGCGGCGGCATCGGCGCGGCGATCCTGATGGGCGTCAAGCGCGGCCTGTTCTCCAACGAGGCGGGCCTCGGCAGCGCACCCAACGTGGCGGCGGTGGCCTACGTGCCGCATCCGGCGAGCCAGGGCATCGTGCAGTCCTTCTCGGTCTTCATCGACACGCTGATCCTGTGTTCGTGCACCGCCTTCATCGTGCTGCTCGGCGACGTCTTCCAGCCCGGCATGTCGGCCGAGATGGGCGGCGTGGCGCTGACCCAGGCCTCGCTGGCGAGCCTGGTCGGCGAGTGGGGACGGGTCTTCGTCAGTCTGGCGATGATGCTCTTCGGCTTCACGACGATGATCTACAACTACTACCTGGGCGAGAACAGCCTGAACTACTTCAGCGACCGGAACCGCCCGCTGATCGCGCTCTATCGCATCGTCGTCGTCGCGCTGTGCGGCTGGGGGGCGACCACCGATCTCGGCACCGCCTTCGCGTTCGCCGACGTGACGATGGGCTTCCTGGCGCTGGCCAACCTGTTCGCGCTGGCGATGCTGTTCAAGCCGGGCCTGCGCCTGATGCGCGACTACGACGCGCAGATCGCCGCCGGCGTCGAGGAGCCGCGTTTCGACGCCAGCCGCTTCGCCGACATCGGTGTCGACGGCAAGGCCTGGGTGCTGGAAACCGAGGCGGCGCCGCAGTCCCTGCAGCCCGCTGCGCGCCCCGCCTGAACGCATCCCCCTCCATGGAACCCCCGGGGCAGGCGCCCCGGGGACAGACGAAAACTGCGAGAGAAACCTGCAATCATGAACATCCGCCTCGAACACGACCTGCTCGGCGACATGGAACTGCCCGCCGACTGCTGGTACGGCATCCAGACCCAGCGCGCGGTCGACAATTTCCACATCACCGGCGTGCCGATCAGCCACTTCCCGGACCTCGTCAAGGCATTGGCGATGGTCAAGGCGGCCGCCGCCAGCGCCAACCGAGAACTGGGGCTGCTGCCGGAGCACAAGGCCGAAGCGATCCTCGCCGCCTGCCACGACATCGCCGACGGCCGGCTGCACGAGGCCTTCGTCGTGGACCTGATCCAGGGCGGCGCCGGCACCTCGACCAACATGAATGCCAACGAGGTGATCGCCAACCTGGCGCTGGAAAAGCTGGGCCAGCCGAAGGGCGCCTACGACAAGTTGCACCCCAACGACGACGTGAACAAGTCCCAGTCCACCAACGACGCCTATCCGACCGCGGTGTGCCTCGGCCTGCAGTTCGCGGCCGAGCCGCTGCTAGCCTCGATCGCCAGCCTGAAGGGCGCGCTGCAGGAAAAGGGGCGGGAATTCGCCGACGTGCTGAAGATGGGCCGCACCCAGTTGCAGGACGCGGTGCCGATGACGCTGGGACAGGAATTCGAGGCCTTCGCGGTCAACCTCGGCGAGGACATCGAGCGCATTCGCGAAGCCTGCCTGCTGCTGTGCGAGGTCAATCTCGGCGGCACCGCGATCGGCACCGGCATCAACACCCACCCGGACTACGCCCGGCTGGCCGTGCGCCAGCTGGCCGAGATCTCGGGGCGGCCGATGGTGCCGGCCGCGAACCTGGTCGAGGCGAGCTCGGACATGGGCGCCTTCGTGCTGTTCTCCGGCATCCTGAAGCGGCTCGCGGTCAAGCTCTCGAAAGTCGCCAACGACCTCCGGCTGCTGTCCAGCGGGCCGCGCACCGGCTTCGGCGAGATCCACCTGCCGCCGATGCAGCCGGGCTCCTCGATCATGCCCGGCAAGGTCAATCCGGTCATCCCGGAGGCCGTCAACCAGGTCGCCTACCAGGTCATCGGCAACGACCTGGCCGTGACGATGGCGGCCGAGGCCGGCCAGTTGCAGCTCAACGCGATGGAGCCGCTGATCGTCTACAACCTGCTCAATTCGATCAAGATGCTCGACGGTGCCTGCCGCATGTTCGAGCAGCGCTGCATCCGCGGCATTCGCGCCGACCGCGAGCAGTGCCGGCAGCACCTCGACTACAGCATCGGCGTGGTCACCGCGCTGGTGCCGCACATCGGCTACGCCAATGCCTCGCGCATCGCCTCGGAGGCGCTGTCGAGCGGGGCGACGGTGCGCGAGCTGGTGGTGCGCGAGGGGCTGCTGAGCGAGCTGCGGCTCGAAGCGCTGCTGAGCCCGCAATCGATGCTGGTGCCGGCGGCCGTGGCGCCATGACCGGCCGGGTGCTGATCCTGCATGCCGGCGGCACGATCGGCATGGCACCCTCGCCGCAGGGCTACAAGCCGGTCGGCGGCTTTGCGCAGCGCCTGCGCGAAAGGCTGGATGCGCAGGCCGGCGCGGCGTTGCCGGAGTTCGATCTGATCGAGCTGGCGCAGCCGATCGACAGCGCCGACCTGCGGCCCTCGCACTGGCCGGCGATCGCCCGGGCACTCGTCGAGCGCTGGCACGACTACGACGGCTTCGTCGTGCTGCACGGCACCGACACGATGGCCTGGAGCGCCTCGGCTCTGTCCTTCATGCTGCGCGGCTGCGACAAGCCGGTGATCTTCACCGGCGCACAGATCCCGCTGGCGCAACCGCGCAGCGACGCGCTGGCCAACGTCGAGGGCGCGCTGCTGTTCGCCGGCGCGCAGCCGGTGCGCGAGGTTGGCCTGTTCTTCGGCCGCCGGCTGCTGCGCGGCAACCGCAGCCGCAAGATGTGCAGCGCGCGGCTGGACGCCTTCGACTCGCCCAATTGCCTGCCGCTGGCCGAGTTGGGCGTCGACGTCGAAGTGCGGCGGAGCAGCCTGCCGGCCGGCGCAGCGCGGCAGTTCTTCGTGCCGCAGTTCGACGACCGGGCGGTGGCCGTGCTGAGCCTGCATCCGGGCGTCTCGGCCGGCGCGGTCGACGCGATCGTCGCCGACGAACGCGTGCGCGGCCTGATCCTGGCGAGCTACGGCGTCGGCAACGGGCCGCATTCGGATGCCGCTTTCACGGCCGCACTGGCCCGCGCAGCGCAGCGCGGCGTGGTGATCGCCAACACCAGCCAGTGCCCCTACGGCGGCGTCAGCCAACAGGTTTATGCGAGCGGCGCGGCGCTGGCCGAGCTGGGCGTGCTGTCGGCCGGCGACATGACGCCCGAGGCCGCGTTCGCCAAGCTGCACGTGCTGCTGGCCGGCGGCGGCGACGGCGCGACGCTGCGCGCGGATTTCATGGCGTCGCTGTGCGGCGAGCGCGACCTGCAACAGTGAGCCGACGGCGGTGGGCAGGGCGGCTCTGCACCGTCGCAGTACTACTCCAGCATTGCGCGCAAGCGCGGATCATCGCCTCCTTCGGCACGCCCGCAGCTTCCGGCATCCACGGCCATTGAGCCGTATTGGAACACTGCGCCCACTTGGCCGTGGGCGGTGTAACGCATTGGAACGCGCCGACATCGGCGATCCGCGCTGCCTGCCCACGGCAGGCTCCGCGCCGGCGCCGACGGCCGTTCCGGCGGCTGCGCGGACGGCAAGGCGATTCGCGCTGCCGGCCGGTACCGAGGCGGGCGCGCGAGCGACATAGGGCTCAAGTTATCGGGCGCGGGACCGATCCGTGCTAGTAACCCGGTCGGGACAGACCCACAAAGCCGCAGCTGGAAGAGCGCCTGGGTGTGTCCCGCTTGGGATTACCAGACCGAAAGAGTGCCTTGCAGGTGGACACTGGCAGAGAGACGCATGCGCCACGCGTGAAGATGGCGAGCAGTCGTCGTACCGAGCCCGACGAGGCGGTGCGGGAACTGGCGCGCGAGATCGCCCAGCCGGATGCCGGACTGGTGATCGTGTTCGCGTCTTCGGCCTTCGAGCTGGACCGTCTGGCGGCCCAACTGGCGGGGGCCTTCGGGTCCGCGACGGTGATCGGCTGCACGACCGCCGGTGAATTCGGGCCGAACGGCTACCTCGAGGGCAGCCTGTCGGGGGTCAGCATCCACCGCGACGACCTGCAGTTCGAAGTGGGCCTGATCGCCGACCTGTCGCAGTTGGAATTCCGAGCGGCGCAGGCCTTCGCGCAGGACTTGACGGAACGGCTGCAGCAGCGCGTACCGCAGCTTGCGCCCGAGGACGCCTTCGCGTTCATGATGATCGACGGCCTGTGCATGCGCGAGGAGGCGGTCGCGCGGGCCTTCTACGACGGCCTCGGCGGCATCGCGCTGGCCGGTGGGTCGGCCGGCGACGATCTGGCCTTCGTGCGTACCGCGGTGCTGTGCGATGGACGCTTCGTCAGCGACGCGGCGCTGCTGCTGGTGGCGACCACGCCGCACCCGTTCTCGGTCTTCAAGACGCAGCACTTCGTCTGCGGCGACGAGCGGCTGGTGGTGACCGGCGCGATCCCCACCGAACGCATCGTGACCGAGATCAACGGATGCCCCGCCGCCGAGGAATACGCCCGGGCCGTGGGGCTGCAGATGGATCGCCTCAACCCGATGATGTTCGCAGCCCACCCGGTGGTGGTGCGCATCGGCAACGCGGATTTCGTGCGCTCGATCCAGAAGGTGAATCCGGACGGCTCGCTGACCTTCTATTGCGCGATCGACGAAGGCATCGTCTTCCGGGTGGCGAGCGGCATCGACCTGATCGACAACCTGGAAAGCTCCCTCGAACAGGTCGCGGCCCGGGTCGGGCCGCCGGCGCTGATTCTCGGCTGCGACTGCGTGCTGCGCCAGCTCGAGTCCAGGCAACGCCAGATCCGCGACCGGGTGGGGGCGCTGCTGGCGAAACACCACGCGCTCGGCTTCAGCACCTACGGCGAGCAATACTGCGGCCTGCACATCAACCAGACCTTCACCGGCATCGCGATCGGCCGGCGGGGCCCGAGATGAATGTCGGCATGCTGTCGCTGCGCTGCGACCCGGAGGATGCGGCCGGCCTGCGCGACGAGATCTCGCGCCGCGATCGGATCATCGGCGCGCTGATCCACCAGGTCGAGCACAACCTCAATACGCTCGATACTGATTTCGGTCTGCTGCAGAACACCTACGTGCTCGAAGAGCAGGTGCGGGCCCGCACCGACGAACTGACGCGCCTGCTGCGCGAACTCGAAGCGGCCCGCAACGACGCCGAGGCCGCCAGCACCCGGCTCGAGACGGCCGTGGAATGCATCTTCGAAGGTTTCGCGCTGTTCGACCCGGAAGACCGCCTGCTGCTTTGCAACGAGGCGTTCCGACGGCTGTGGGGCTTCGATGGCGAGGAGCGCGGGCGCAGCTTCGACGAACTGCTGGCGCTGGCCGGCGAGCGCGTCGGCGGCCTCGACGAGGCGTGGCTGCAAACGCGCCTCGAGGCGCATCGCGCCGGCACCGGCAGCGACGAGTACGGCCTGCCTTGCGGGCGCTATCTGCAGGTGCGCGAGCGGCGTACCGCCGACGGCTGGACGGTCGGGATCTACACCGACGTCACCGACATCAAGGCCGAAGAGGCCCGCTTGCGGCAGCAGCAACTGGCGGAAAAGACGCGCCTGCTGCAATCGACGCTGGACGCCATCGTGCAGGGGATCGCGGTGTTCGAGCGCGAACTTCGGCTGGCGGCCTGGAACAGCAACTTCTTCGCGCTGCACGACCTGCCGCCCGGCCTGGCCAGGGAAGGCACGCCGCTGCAGGAGCTGCTGGCGCTCGATCCGGAGCTGGTTTCGGTGACTCGGTCCGAGTCGGACGTCGAGCGCCGGCGGTTCGACGGCATCGAGCGGTTCGAGCGCGACCTGGCGTCGGGGCGGGTGGTGGAGCAGTTCCGCTCGCCGATGCCAGACGGCGGCTTCGTCATCACCACCACCGACGTCACCGAACGCCGGCGCATCGAACGACAGGTGCGCGAACTGCTCGAGCACCAGCAGGTGATCTTCGACAACGCCCAAGTGGGCATCGTGTTCGTGCGCGAGCGCTGCATCGTCTCCTGCAACCAGCACATGGCCGAGATCTTCGGCTTCGAGGGCACCTCCGAGCTGATCGGCCGGGCAACCCGCATGCTGTACCCGAGCGAGGACTTGTGGGAAGCGGACGGCCGGGAGTGCTACGACGAACTGGCAAAGGTCGGCAGCAGCGACCGGGAGATCCTGCTGCAGCGTTGCGACGGGGCGCCGCTGTGGATTCGCCGCACCGGTCGGCCGGTCGATCCGAAGCGGCCGCAGGAAGGTTCGATCTGGGTCTTCTCCGACATCTCGAAGATGAAGCGCAGCGAGGAACAGCTGCGCCTCTCCCGGATCCTGTTCGAGAACAGCAACGAGGGCCTGGTGGTCACCGATGCCGACAACCGCATCCTCAGCGTCAATCGGGCCTACAGCAGACTGACCGGCTATAGCGCCGAGGAAGTCATCGGCCGGCGGCCCAACGTCACCAAGTCGGACGCCCATCCGCCCGAGTTCTACCGCGAAATGTGGCGCAGCCTGCTGGAGAACGGGCACTGGTCGGGCGAGATCTTCGATCGCCGCAAGGGCGGCAAGGTGTTCCCGAAGTGGCTGACGATCGGCGTCGTGCGGGACGAGGCGGGCGAGATCTCGAACTACGTGGCGTCCTTCTCGGACATCACGGACCGCAAGGCGGCGGAAAAGAAGATCCGCTACATGGCCCACCACGACGGCTTGACCGGCTTGCCGAACCGGGTCCTGCTGCGCGACCGCTTCGATCAACTGCACCTGCACATCGCGCGCGAAGGCGGGACGCTGGCGATGTGCTTCCTCGACCTCGACCACTTCAAGCGCGTCAATGACACCTACGGCCATCGCTGCGGCGATCAACTGATCGTCGAGACCGCGCATCGCATCACCGGCTGCCTGCGCCAGTCGGACACGGTGGCGCGGCTCGGCGGCGACGAGTTCATCATCCTGCTCGGCAGCCGCCAGTCACCCGCGCAGTTCGCCCGCGTGGTGCAGAAGATCCAGCTGGCGCTGGACCGGCCGGTCGAAATCGACGGTCACCTGTACACCAACTCCGCCTCGATCGGCATCGCCGTGTGCCCGAACGACGGCAGCGACTTCGACACGCTGCTGCAGAGGGCCGACACGGCGATGTACCACGCCAAGAGCAGCGGCCGTTCGACCTACAGCTTCTTCGATCCGCACATGAATCGCGATACGGCGATGCGCCTGAGCATGTCGCAGCGCCTGCGCGGCGCGCTCGGCAACGGCGAGCTGCGGCTGGTCTATCAGCCGCAGCACTCGCTGCCGGAGCAGCGCATCGTCGGGGCCGAGGCCTTGCTGCGCTGGCGCTCGCCGGTGTGCGGCGAAACGCCGCCCGACCAGTTCATCCCGATCGCCGAGGAGAGCGGGCTGATCGTGCCGATCGGCGAGTGGGTGCTGCGCCAGGCGCTGCGCCAGGCGCGCGACTGGCACGACCGGGGCTTGATGCTGCGCGTCGCCGTGAACGTGTCGGGGCTGCAGATCCGGCGCGAAGATTTCGTCCAGGTGCTGGAACGGATCCTGGCCGAGACCGGGGTGGATCCCCAGCTGGTCGAGATCGAGCTGACCGAATCCACGATGATGGGCGACACCGAAGCGATCCAGAACACCTTCGACCAGATCCGGCGTCTCGGCGTCACGCTGGCGATCGACGACTTCGGCACCGGCTATTCGAGCCTCGCCTACCTGCGCCGCTTCCACGTCAGCCGGCTGAAGATCGACAAGTCCTTCATCCGCGATCTGTCGTCCGACGGCGAGAGCAGCGTCATCGCGCAGGCCATCATCCACATGGCGCACTCGCTGCGGCTGAAGGTCGTCGCCGAAGGGGTCGAGACCGCCGAGCAGCTGGCCTTCCTGAAGGGTGTCGGCTGCGACGACGCGCAAGGCTATCTGCTGGGCCGGCCAACGACGCCGGGGGAACTCGAAGCGGCCGCCCAAGGCGCGCTCGGCGCGTAGCGGCGAGCGCGGTCGATCGCAGCCGGGCCGTGCGCGCCGGCGACAGCGCTATCATGACGGCAAGGACCGCGGCGGAAACGGCGCCGTGGCGGAAACGGATCGTGGAACGGGAAGATGCTGCAGGACGAAGATTTCATGGGCGCCGCGCTGGAGCTGGCGCGACAGGCCGGCAGCCTCGACGAGGTGCCGGTCGGTGCCGTCGTGGTGCAGGACGGCGTCATCGTCGGTCGCGGCTTCAACCAGCCGATCGGCCTGCACGATCCGACCGCCCATGCCGAGATCCAGGCCCTTAGGGACGCCGCCCGCTGCCTCGGCAACTACCGGCTGCCGGACTGCGAGCTGTACGTGACGCTGGAGCCCTGCGCGATGTGCTGCGGCGCGATCATGCACGCGCGCATCCGGCGCGTGGTGTTCGGTGCGCGCGATCCGAAGACCGGGGCGGCCGGCAGCGTGCTCGACCTGTTCCAGGAGTCGCGCCTGAACCACCACGCGACCGTCGAGGGCGGCGTGCTGGCCGAGCAGTGCAGCCGCATGCTGTCGTCATTTTTCGCCGCCCGCCGCGGCAAGACGCTGCTGGCCTGAGATGCAGGTCTCGGTCGATCTGGCTGCGCAGCGCCTCGACCTGTTCGACGACGAAGGCGTGCTGATCCGCCGCTACCCGGTATCGACCTCCGGCAAGGGGCCGGGCGAGCAATTCGATTCCGGCTGCACGCCACGCGGCCTGCACGTGCTGCGGGCCCGCATCGGCGCAGGCTGCGACCCCTACGCGGTATTCCGCGGCCGCCGGCCGACCGGCGAGCGCTGGTCGCCGCAACTGGCGCGGGCGCATCCGGAGCGCGACTGGATACTGGGCCGGATCCTGTGGCTGTCGGGTTGCGAACCGGGCTTCAACCGCCTCGGCACGGTGGACACGATGCGCCGCTACATCTACATCCACGGCACCGGCGACGACCAGCCGATGGGCCGGCCGCTGTCCCACGGCTGCATCCGCATGCGGGTGGCCGACGTGGTCGAGCTGTTCGAGCTAGTGCCGGCCGGCACGCGGGTGCGGATCGCCTGAAGCGCTCGCGGCGGCAGCGTCGCGCTGGACCACGCCGGCATTCCGTCGGGCGGGATTCGTCCGAACCCGAGACGCAACCGCGTTACCGAAAAATATTCCCCGAGCTTGGAGAAAGAGATGGCGCCGGTATTTGCTGCGCGTCCGGATTTCTTCGCCGGCGCAGGCCGCTCGCAGCGGGGCGCGTCAGGACTGCTGGTCGAGCGGGCTCTCGATCTGCCTCCGATAGGCGCCGGGCGGCAGGCCGAACTCGCGCTTGAAGGCGCGGCTGAAAGCGGCTTCCGACGTGTAGCCGGTGTCGAACGCCACCTCGATCACCGATTTGCGAGTTGTTTGCAGAAGTCGCGCCGCCAGTTGCAGCCGCCAGCGCGCAAGGTAGGCCATGGGCGGTTCGCCGAGAAAACGGGTGAAGCGGTCAGCGAGGACGCTGCGGGCGGCGCCGGCCTCCTGGGCAAGCCCACCGAGCGTCCAGGCCCGGCAGGGATCTCGGTGGATCAGCGCCAGCGCGGCGCCGACTACCGGGTCACGGGCGCCGGCGAGCCAGCCGGTCTGCTCGGGCGGCAAGGTCTCCATGTGGCGGCGGAGCGTCTCGATGAAGAGCGCCTCCGCCATTCTGGAGAGGAGCGCGGACCGCCCCGGGCGTCCAGAAGCGGCTTCCGACAGGAGATGCAGGATGGAGCTTTCCAGCCAGGCACCCGTGTCGCCGTCGCGGACGTTGACGGTGACCACCTTCGGGAGGCCCGCCAAGAACAAGCGTTCGGCATGACGTTCGCACCCAAAATAGCCGCAAACGAAGCGTGTCACCTCGCCACCGCCACCAATCCGATACGTCGCGAGTTCGCCCGTGAGATTGCACTGCACCGATGCGCGGCTGTCGGTCAAGGTCCGCGGATGGCCGCGACTGACGGTATGCGGGTCGCCGTGGGGAACAATGACCACGTCGCCGGCGGTCAGTTTCCTTTCGGGCTCGCCCTCGAAGGCAACGGTTGCCTGCCCGTCTGCAACAAGATGATAGCCGACCAGCCGCTCGGTCCCCGGCGCGAGCAAATGGGCCACGTCCCGCATTGGCGGCACCGCGAAGCCCCACGGCGCGGTGCAGATCGCGTCATAAAATATGGCGGCGGTCATTCTCACTGACGCCAGGGCTTCAGAAAGTGCGTCCATGGCCCAAATTCACCTCAACCCGCCTGCAAGTAATTGCGGACCCCCGGCAAAACCGCCAACCCTCCGCTCCACTATGCTCCAACCACTTCGGGATCGCATCCGGTCAACCCGAACGAAACCCGCCAGAACCGGCATGCACGGGTCCTACTGGAATCTTTCCCACGCGTGCCATTGCCAGCGAGTCAGGAGATACACCATGTGCGCAAGTTCGTCTATCCGGAGCTCCCATCATCCGGCCACGGGTGAGGAAGCGCGGGAACGCCTCATCGCGACGATGCCCGTCACCGAGCTCGGGCTCACTCTCTCCGGCGTCGAGACGCCGGTCCTCGAGGGTGGAGAAGGCTCGCCGCTCGTCCTCCTGCACGGACCAGGGGAATACGCGGCGAAATGGTTCACGGTCATCCCCGCGTTGGTCGGGTCGCACCGGGTCGTCGCGCCTGACCTCCCGGGGCACGGTCGGTCGGTGGCGTCGGAAGGCGCCATAGACGCCGACCGCGTGCTCGATTGGCTCGATGCCCTGATCGACGCCACCTGCTGCGAACCGCCGACGCTCGTCGGGCAGACACTCGGCGGAGCAATCGCGGCACGTTACGCCGGTCGAAGTGGCGCGCGGCTCGGTCGCCTGGTGCTTTGCGACTCCCTCGGCCTGACAGACTTCGCGCCGGCGCCCGCATTCGAGCGCGCGCTTGCCGCCTACATGGCGCGGCCGGATAACAAGACGCACGATGCTTTGTGGCGCCACTGCGCGCTCGATCTCGGCCGTCTGAGCGCGGGCCTGGGCGAATCCTGGGACTTGATGCGCGCCTATGCCATTGACCGCGCCAACGCAGCAGAGCTACGCCACACCTGGAATGCTCTGATGGAGGAATTCGGCCTGCCCGCGATCCCATCAGAGGAACTCGAACGCATCGCCGTTCCAACAGCGCTGATCTGGGGTCGCGAAGATAGGGCGATCCCGCTCGCCGCGGCCGAGGCCGCGAGCGCCCGCTACGGCTGGCCTCTCCACATCGTCGAGGACGCCGCCGATGACCCCGCCATCGAGCAGCCGACAGACTTTGTCCGGGCGCTCCGGCGCGCCTTGCTCACCTCCTGATGCGGAGAGACGCCATGACATTCGCAGATACCACGAAGCCGGCTATTGCAGCCGACGTTCTTGCCGCTGCGCACGGTCTTGGGCCCGCTATCGCTGGGCGCGGCGAAGAGATCGAACAGGCCCGCCGGCTCCCGTGCGACCTCGTGGACAACCTCGCGGCGGCCGGTTGCTTCCGCCTGCTGCTTCCCGCCTCCCATGGCGGGCTCGAAGCCGATCTGGCGGACTGGCTCCGATTGCTTGAGATTCTCGCCAGGTTCGACGCTTCGACGGCCTGGACCGTCATGATCGGGGGCGGGGCGTGGATCGATCTCGCAGGCTTGCCGCGCGCGACGTTCGACGACCTCTTCGCGGCGCGCACCGGTGTAATCTTTGCCGGCGTGTTCAGCCCCTCCGGCACGATCGCAGCCGTTCCGGGAGGATACCGTATCACCGGCCGCTGGAGCTTCGCGAGCGGCTGCGAGCATGCCGACTGGCTGTACGGCAATGCCGTCGAAAGCGGCGCGGACAGGACACCGCCCCTGCGCCTCGCGCTTTTCGCGCCCGACCAAGTGACGGTCGAAGATACATGGCGCCGGCCGGCCTCGCGGGCACCGGCAGCCATCACTTCCATGTCGACGATCTCTTCGTGCCGGAGGATCGAACGCTTGTGCCGCTCCGCGATACGCCCTGCTTCGAGGCGGCCATCGCGCGTGTTCCGCCGCCCGCTCTGCTTGCGCTCTCTGTTGCTTCGGTCGCCATCGGCATCGGTCAAGGCGCGCTTGAAGACATTCTTGCGCTGGCGCCCGAAAAGACCCCGCTGCTTGCGGAGACGACCCTTGCCCGGAACACCCGCTTCCAGTTCCAGATCGCAAACGGCGACGCCACGCTCCGCGCGGCACGATCGCTGCTCCGCGAAAGCGCCGAGGAGGCTTGGGCGGCAGCCGCCGCAGCCGAGCCACTCACGCTTCGCACCAGAGCGCGAATCCGCGCTGCCGCGGTGTGGGCGGTCGAGCACGCCGCTGACGTGGCGACGACCGCCCAGCGCGCCGCCGGGGCAAGCTCCGTGCCATTCTCCACGCCCCTCGCGCGACGGCTGCGCGACATGAATGTCCTGACGCAGCACTTCCTCGTGTCCTCCGACACGCTGACGACCGCCGGCGCCGCTCTCGCGGGCGAGGACATCAAGGCCCAGGTGTTCTGATCTCGTGGGCGGTCAGCGAGCCTTGGGCTTTCTGCAAACCCATAGCTGAAAGGCGATCCGATCAATTGGCTGGTCGGAGTCACCCTTTAGCCTTTGAAGGTGTCGGCTGGCCGGGTCGCCAAGCAACGATCAGGCGGTGACGGTTGGGGACCTATGAGCGGGAGGAAGTGGGCTGTAGCCGGGGGATGCCATCGCGGGGTGCCGCGAGGGGCGGGATCTGTCAGGAAGGGTTTGTCGGCGCGCGCGGCCTCGCCGATCAGTCCGGCGCGATGGTCTCGACCACGCTCCCCGACGCGCTGCCGTTCTCGGCCCAGCTGCGTTCCTCGAAGCGGATGCTGCCGTCGGCGCTGAACAACAGCACGGTCGAACAACGCGTGCCGTAGCCCGGCGCGCGGATGAAGATGCTGGACAGCAGCCGCTCCCACTGCACGCCGACGCCGGTGACCGGCAGTGCTTCGTCGGCGGCCGGGCGGTCGCTGTGCAGCATTGCGAACAGCGGTTCGACGTCCGGCAGCTTGCTCAATGCGGCCTCCATGCTGCGCGATGCGAGTTGCTGCTTCGGCCAGCCGGCGTCCAGGCTGGCGTTGGAGAGGGCATGCACGCCCGGATCGATCACCCTGCCGGCGGCGCGCCGGCTCTCGAACACGCCCAGCGAGCTGCCGTCGAACATCAGCAGGTTGAAGCCGTTGAAGTGGCGGGCGCTGCGCGACAGCTCGCCGAAGGCCGCATCGAGGTCGCACTCGCGCGCCAGGAAATGGGGCACCAGGGCGCCGCGCGACGGCGCATTGGCACGCAGCGCGGCCGGATCGCGGTGGTTGGTCAGGGCCGCGAAGCGCCCCTCGCTGGTGACGCCGAGCCAGGTGCCGCCGGCCTGCTCGTCCTGGCCGGCGAACAGCGCACGGCCCTGATGCTCCCACCAGCGGGCCGGACGGGCCGGACGGACGAAGAACTCGTCCCGGTTGGCGGCGATCACGAGCGGGAAATCGGGATGGCTACGCCAGGCAATACTGATCAGACACATTCGAACCACTCCACGTGCCGGCGCGAGCCGGGCGACAGCTGGCGATCGAAGCCGATGGCCGCCAGCCGGGCGTCCAGCAGTGCCAGCAGGCGTTCGGGATCCCGCACTTCCGAATACACTTCCATCAGCGTGCCGTCGGCGGGCTTGCGCCGCAGGCCGGCCCGGCAATCGCAGGCCGCCGCCAGCTCGGCCTGGATCTCGTGCAGCAGCGGCAGCATGGCCTCGGCCGCCGCGGGCAGCAGCCGGTAGTAGACGTATAGCTCACCGCCGCTCATCGGCGCTTCAAGCCAGAGAATACGGCAGCGGCAGCAGTTCGGCGGCCGGGCCGTCGGGCGCGCCGAGACGGATTGCGCCGCCGTCCACGCTCGAACTCTGCAGTACCGCCAGGCACTCGATGCCGCCCTCGGGCGCCGCCGCCGCCATCACGATCTTGCCGATCGACTGCTCACCGAAATCGGCCGAAAACAGGTCCTGCCCGACCTGTGCCTCGGTTCCGGCCGGAAAACGCAGCCGGTAGGTCCGCTTCTTCAGCTTGCCGAGGTACTGCGTGCGGGCGACGATTTCCTGGCCCGGATAGCAGCCCTTGTTGAAGCTCACGCCGCCGATCAGCTCGTAGTTCAGCATCTGCGCGACGAATTCCTCCTGCACCGGCTGCGTCACCCGCGGCAGGCCGGCCCGGATCTGCATCAGGTCCCAGGCGCCGGTGCCGGCGGCGCGGGCGCCGGCCGCCAGCAGGGCCTGCCAGCGGTCGGCGGCCTCGTTTGCGGCGGCCAGTACGATGAACATCCGCGGATTGATCTGCAGCGTGCGCGGCGCCAGCTCCGGCGCCACGCTCATCGGCGTGGTCGGCTGCTCCAGCCCGGCCGAGGCGAGGACGTCGGCGGCCTCCTCACCGGCCACGCCGATCAGGCCGAACTCGCCGCTCGCATCCTCGACCCGCGTCTTGCTGCGCAGTACGTACATCGACAGCTTCTTGCGTACCTGTTCGTGCAGATCCGCCGACAGCGCCAGCATCACGCTTGCGTCGTCCTTCCACAGCAGCAGGCTGGCGATCATCCGGCCTTTCGCACTGTTCAGGCTGTTCCACTGCAAGGCGCCGTCGGCCAGCTTCTTGACCTCGTTCGACAGCAGGTTGTGCAGGAAATCGAGCCGGTCCTCGCCCGATACCCGGATCAGGCGCCACTGCAGCAGCGGTACCGCCACCGTGCCGGCGGCGAGCAGGCCCGCCGACTCGGCGGCCGAGGCGAATTCGTAGGACGTGGGCGGCGCGGCATCGTCGGCCAGCGCGAGGAACGGGTAGGGATTCATCATCTTGAGCGAATTCAATGTGGGGGGCGGTGAATGGCGTGAAGTATTATAGGGCGCCTCCGGCCCGCGCCAGTGCTTCGATTGCAGTGCACCATGGCGGCGCCGGTGTCCGATCGGCTTCCAGCTCGCACCCATCCACGATGATCCGGCTTCTCGTCAGACTCCTGCTGTTCGCGCTGCTGGCTTGCGCGCTGCTGTCGCTCGCCGCTGCCTGGCTGGTGCAGCGCCCGCTCGCCATCGACGGCGGGCGGGCCGACTTCACGGTGGCCAGGGGCAGCACCGTGAGGGCGGCGGCGGCGGCGATGCGCGAGGCCGGCATCGAGCTCGAGCCACGGCTCTTCTACTGGCTCGCCAGATTGTCCGGCAAGGCACGCCAGATCAAGGCGGGCAGCTACGAGATCGTAGCGCCGATCGACACCTGGCAGCTGCTCGAAAAGCTGACCGCCGGCGACGTGTCGCTGCGCGAACTGCGGCTGATCGAGGGGTGGACCTTCGCCCAGGTGCGGGCCGCGGTCGATGCCCATCCCGACCTGGTGCACGACAGCCTCGGCCTCGACGCCGGCGAGATCCTGGCCCGCATCGGCGCCCGCGAGACGGCGCCGGAAGGATTGTTCTTCCCCGACACCTATCTTTTCGATCTGCACTCCAGCGACCTGGACGTCTTCCGCCGCGCCTATCGCGAGATGCAGGCGCGCTTGCAGCAGGCCTGGCAGGCGCGCGCCGAGGGATTGCCGTTCGAGACGCCGTACCAGGCGCTGATCCTGGCCTCGATCGTCGAAAAGGAGACCGGCCGGGCCGACGATCGCCCGCTGATCGCGTCGGTCTTCGTGAACCGGTTGCGGCGCGGCATGCGGCTGCAGACCGATCCGACCGTGATCTACGGCCTGGGCGAAGCCTTCGACGGCAATCTGCGGCGGCGCGACCTGGAACGCGATACGCCGTACAACACCTACACCCGGGCCGGCCTGCCGCCGACCCCGATCGCGATGCCGGGCGCCGGTGCGATTGCGGCGGTCTTGAATCCGGCCGACACGAAGAACCTCTATTTCGTCGCGCGAGGTGACGGCAGCAGTGTCTTTTCGCGTACCTTGCAGGAACACAACCGGGCGGTGGCCCGATACCAGCTCGGACGAGGCCGATAGACAGTGAGCGAGGCAGGGCGGTTCATCACCTTCGAGGGCATCGACGGTGCCGGCAAGAGCAGCCAGATCGCTGCCGCGGTGGCCCACCTGCGGCACGGCGGCCGCACGGTCGTGCAAACCAGGGAACCCGGCGGTACGCCGCTCGGCGAACGGCTGCGGGAACTGCTGCTGCACGAGCCGATGCACCTGGAGACCGAGGCCATGCTGATGTTCGCGGCCCGCCGCGAACACCTGGCCGAGTTGATCCGGCCGGCGCTGGCACGCGGCGAGTGGGTCGTGTCGGACCGCTTCACCGATGCCACCTTTGCCTACCAGGTGGGCGGAAGAGGCCTCGACCCGGAGCGCTTCGAGGCGCTCGAGGCCTGGGTGCACGCGGGCTTCCAGCCTCACCTGACGATCCTGTTCGACCTCGACCCGGCCGTTGCCGCGGCGCGCGTGGCGGCCGCCGGCAGCGCGCCCGACCGCTTCGAGCGCGAACGGCTCGATTTCTTCGGGCGCGTCCGCGACGCCTACCTGGTCCGCGCGAAGTCCGCCGCCGCGCGCTTCCGCGTCATCGATGCCACTGCATCGATCGAGGAGATCCGGCGCCAGGTGATCGACGCGGTGGCTTCGGCATGAGCAACTGGCCCGGCTGGCTCGACCGCCCGTGGGCGGCCTTGTGCGAGCGGCTCGACCGGCTGCCGCACGGCATCCTGCTGAGCGGGCCGCCGGGCGTCGGCAAGCGCCTGCTGGCCGAGGCGCTCGCTGCGCGCCTGCTGTGCCAGTCGGCGGCCGGCGCGCAGCAGGCCTGCGGGCAGTGCGCTTCGTGCCGGTTGCGCCTGGCCGGCACGCACCCCGACCTGCAGCTGGTGGTGCCCGAGGCCAGCCAGGAGGCGGCGGCCGAGCCGGCCGCGCGCAAGGGTGCCAAGCCCTCGACGCAGATCCTGATCGAGCAGGTCCGGGCGCTGCAGGCCTCGCTGGAAGTGACCGCCCACCTGGGCGGGCGCCGGGTCGCGATCATCGATCCGGCCGAGGCGATGAACGCCTTCACCGCCAATGCCTTGCTCAAGCTGCTGGAGGAGCCGCCGCGCGAGACGCATCTGCTGCTGCTGAGCGCGGTGCCGCGGCGCCTGCTGCCGACGCTGCGCAGCCGCTGCCAGCAGTGGGCGCTGGCCAACCCTTCGGCGCAGGCCGCCGGCGAGTGGCTCGACGCGCAGGGCGTGCAAGGCCGCAACGGCCTGTTGCCGCTGCTCGGCGGATCGCCGCTCGAAGTGGCGAGACTCGCCGCCCTCGGCGTCGGCGAAGCGCTGGAGCGATTCGTCGCCGACATCGGCGCGCTGGCGCGGCACGGCGACGCGCTCGAGCTGGCCGGCCGCTGGGAGGCCTGGACGCGCAGCAAGGACGGGGCGGCGGCCGGACTCGACATGCCGACGCTGTCGGATTGGATGCTGCGCTGGTGTTGGGACCTGGTGGCCTCAAAATCCGGCGTCCCGGTCCGTTATTTCCCGGGCCAGGCGGAGCTGATGGCCGGCCTGGTCGGGCCGCTGCCATTGCCGCAACTGCTCGACTGTTACAATGAGATCGGGCAGATCCGGCGCAGCGCCAGTCATCCACTGAACCTGCGCCTGGCTGTCGAAGACATGTTGCTGCGCTACCAGCGCGCCATTTCAGGCAGGCAGAAGAGATGAACAAGCCAGTCAGAGCCCCGGGATCGCGTCCGGCGGTCGTATCGCTCAACATCAACTCCAAGTCCGCGCTGTACGCGGCCTACATGCCGTTCCTCAAGAACGGCGGCATCTTCGTGCCGACCGCCAAGAACTACCGGCTCGGCGACGAAATCTTCATGCTGCTGCAGCTGATGGACGATCCGGCCAAGCATCCGGTCGCCGGCACGGTGGTCTGGATCACCCCGCAGGATGCCCAGGGCAACAAGACCGTCGGCGTCGGCGTCCATTTCAACGAGGACGACACGGCCAAGGTCGTCCGCGGCAACATCGAGAAGATCCTGGCCGGACACCTGGGCTCCAATCGCCCGACCCACACGATCTGATGTACGTCGACTCCCACTGCCACCTCGACTTTCCGGAACTGCTCGAACGCGAGGACGCCATCCTCGCCGCGATGGCCGCCGCTTCGGTCACGCGCGCGATGTGCATCGGCGTCAAGCTGGAGACGATGGATCGCGTGATCGCGCTGGCCGAGCGGCACGACAACCTGTACGCCACGGTCGGCGTGCATCCCGACGGCGCCGACGTGGCGGAGCCGGACGAAGAAACGCTGCTCGCGCTGGCCGACCATCCGAAGGTGCTCGGCATCGGCGAGACCGGGCTCGACTACTACTGGCACAAGGATGCGCCGGAATGGCAGCGGCAGCGTTTCCGCACCCACATCCGGGCCGCCCGGCGCTGCGCCAAGCCGCTGGTGATCCATACCCGCGACGCGGCCGAAGACACGCTGCGCCTGATGCGGGAGGAAGGCGCCGGCGAAGTCGGCGGCGTGATGCACTGCTTCACGGAATCGCAGGCGGTGGCCGATGCGGCGCTCGAGCTGGGCTTCCACATCTCCTTTTCCGGCATCGTCACGTTCCGCAATGCCAAGGCCTTGAAGGAGGTGGCCCGCCGGGTGCCGCTCGAGCGCATGCTGATCGAGACCGACTCGCCCTACCTGGCGCCGACGCCCCACCGCGGCAAGACCAACGAGCCCGCCTACGTGGTGCATGTGGCCGAGGAGATCGCGCGGCTGAAGGAAATCCCGCTCGACGAGGTGGCCGAGGCCACCAGCCGCAACTTCGAGCGACTGTTCCTGGGGGGGCGGTAAGGTGCGCTGGCTGAGGAAGCTGTTGATGGCCCTGATGCTCGCCGCGGCCGGCGGCGTCCTTGCCGGCAGCTACGAGGATGCACTGGAGGCCGCTTCCAAGGGCAACACCGAGGCGCTGGCGGCGCTTCTGGCCAAGGGCATCGACCCGGATACCACGGACGAGCAGGGCAACAACCTGTTGCTGCTGGCGGCGCGCGACGGCCACGCGGACACTGTCGAGCTGCTGCTCCGCTATCGGGCGGATCCGATGAAGAAGAACCTGATGGGCGATTCGGCGCCGATGCTGGCGGCCTTGAGGGGGCATCGCGCGGTGGTCGCGAAGTTCATCCAATCGGGCCGCCGGATCGAGGGCGAAGGCTGGACACCGCTGATGTACGCAGCCTTCGAGGGCCACCAGAAGATCGTCACCGACCTGCTGGCCGCCGGCGCCAGCATCAACGCCCGCGCCCCCAACCAGGCCACGCCGCTGATGCTGGCGGCGCGCAACGGGCACGAGTCGGTGGTCAAGCTGTTGTTGAAGGCCGGTGCCGATCCCAACCTGCGCAACGATCGCGGCCAGTCCGCCGCCGAGTGGGCGCTGGAGAACGGCAACAACGTGATTGCGGGCCACATCCGCAGGGCGCAGGCCGCGCGCTGAGGGCCGCCATCGGCGCGCGGCGCCCGGCTCAGGCCGGCGTGTAGTGGCTCCAGCGGCGATCGCCGTGCTTGCGCAGTCGGCCATCGCGATGCAGTTTCTTCAGCAGATACGAAGCCCGGCCATGGTCGACCCGCAGCGCCGCCTGGACGCTGGCGTTGTCCACCCGTCCGGCGCGCCGTGCCAGGTGGAGCAGTGCCTCTTCGTCGCGCTCGGCCCAGCCGCCGGTGACGGCCGGCGCGCGGACCGTCTGCCGCTCCGGGAGCCCGGCCGGAGGCGCGTCCCCGGGCGGCGCCGCGAGCGGGCCGAGGAAATGCAGGTGCTCCACGCCGATCGGCTGGCCGCGGCTGGCGATCAGTGCGAATTCGATCAGATTGCGCAATTCGCGCACGTTGCCGGGAAAGTCGTAGCCGCACAGCGCGGCCAGCGCCTGCGGCGTGATGCCGGCCCGTTCCCGGCCCATCTGGCTGCTCAATCGCTGCAGGTAGTGTTCGGTCAGCAGCGGGACGTCGTCGCGGCGGTCGCGCAGCGGCGGTAGCGAGATCAGGTAGCCGGCCAGGCGGAAGTACAGATCCTGCCTGAAGCGGCCGCCGCGCACGCGGCCGGCCAGGTCGGCGTTGGTGGCCGCCACCACCCGCACGTCCACGCGGCGCGAGGTGGTGGCGCCGAGCGGCGTGACGATGCCGTCCTCGAGCACCCGCAGCAGCTTGGCCTGCAGCCCAGCCGGCATGTCGGCGATCTCGTCGAGGAACAGCGTGCCGCCATCGGCCTGGCTGAAGTAGCCGTGGCGGTGGCCGGCCGCACCGGTGTAGGCACCCTTGCTGTGTCCGAAGAACTCGGCATCGGCGAGCTCGGCCGGAATCGCCGAGCAATTGACCGCGATGAACGGCCCGGCGCGCCGCGCGCTGCCGAAGTGGATGGCCCGCGACACCAGTTCCTTGCCGCTGCCGCTCTCGCCCAGCACCACCACGTTGGTCCGCTCCGCCGCCTGCAGGCTGCGCACCTCGTCCAGCAGCCGGACGGCTGCCGCACTGCGGCCGACGAAGCCCTCGATGCCCCACAGCTCGGCCTCCTGTCGGGTGATCGCGCTGAGCCGCTGGCCGGTCAGCGAGAGGGCATCCTCGAGGCTCTGGCGACGCTCGACCTGCTCCTGCAACTCGCGGTTCAGCGAAGCCAGCGCGCGGTTGCGGGCCTCGAGCTCGCGCTGCTGCCGCACGATCGTCAGGTGCGCGTTGATGCGCGCCAGGACCTCTTCACGCTGCAGCGGCTTGGAGATGAAATCGATCGCACCGGCCGCGAAGCCGGTCACCTTGCTGGCGGTGTCGGCGAGCGCGCTCATGAAGATCACCGGCACGGCGGCCGTGGTGGCATTTGCCTTGAGGCGGCGGCAGACCTCGAAGCCGTCCATGCCGGGCATCATCACGTCGAGCAGGACCAGCGCCGGACAGTCGTCGGCCGCGAGCTGCAGCGCCTCCTGGCCGGAGGTGGCCACCGCCAGATCGAGGCCGCTGTCTGCCAGGTGCGCCACCAGGACGTCTAGATTGTCGACCTGATCGTCGACGATCAGGACCCGTGTCTGCGAAGTCACATGCACCTCTCGCTGGGTTCGGCGCGACCATAAGCGCATATAGGGATAACATAGGGCGCATAAGCGCTATAAGCAGGATATGCCGCCATGGCGTGGAAATAAACCCTTATCCGATCCTCATCATCGCTGGCCCGCTTTCTGCATGGATGCTCGAATCCAGTCGATGGCCCTTGCCGCGCGCTAGTGCCCAACACAGGCGAATACATGACCCGGAAGCCGGAGAGCACCCGGCGGGCACCGATCGTTCTCGCGGTCGATGACGTGCCCGCCAACCTGGACGTGCTGGTCGAGCACCTGCACCAGGAAGATATCGAGTTGACCGTCGCCCTGTCCGGCGAAGAGGGGCTGGAACTGGCCCGCAACCTGCGGCCGGACCTGATCCTGCTCGACGTGATGATGCCGGGCATGGACGGCTTCGAGGTCTGCCGCCGGCTGAAGGGCGAGCCGGAGCTGAAGGACATCCCGGTGCTCTTCCTGACCGCGGTGGACGAGGAGGTGGAGATCGAGCGGGGCTTCGCGCTCGGCGCTGTCGATTACGTCCATAAACCGTTCTCGCTGCCGATCCTGAAGGCACGGATGCGCAATCACCTGGCGCTCAAGCGCAAGAGCGACGAGCTGGCGCAACTGGCGTGCACGGACGGCCTGACCGGCGTCGCCAACCGGCGCCATTTCGACCTTTCGATCGACGCCGAATGGCTGCGCGCGGTGCGCCATCGGCAGCCGCTGTCGCTGATCGTCATCGACGTGGACCACTTCAAGCGCTTCAACGACCGCTATGGCCACGGCGAGGGCGACCGGTGCCTGAAGCAGGTGGCGCTCGCCTTGGGCGGCTGCATACGGCGGCCGGGCGATCTGCTGGCTCGATACGGCGGCGAGGAGTTCGTCGCTCTGTTGCCGGACACCGGCGCCGAAGCCGCCGCTGCGATGGCCGAGAGGATGTGGCGGGCGGTCGCCGTGCTGGCCATCGAGCATGCCGGCAACCCGCCCGACGGCCGCGTCAGCATCAGTCTCGGGGTCGCGACCGCGATGCCGCAGCCGGGAGCGACGGCCGCGGCGCTGCTGGCCAGCGCCGACGAGCGCCTCTACCAGGCGAAAGCGGCGGGCCGCAACCGGATCGTCGGCGAGGGGGGCGCCGCCGCAGCTGCCGAAGGGCGGCGGGAGTCGCGCTCGTGAACCGGCGCGGCGGCCGGAGGCTGCGCCGTACGACGGCACTGCTGGCGACATTGCTTGCCGCGCTGCTGGCGAATCCTCCTTCGCGTGCCGGCGAAAAGGACGATGCCGAACTGCTGGCGCTGCTCGACCTGCTCGAGGAGCAGACGACGATCGCGACCCAGACGCGCATGAACGCCGACTACGTGCCGGGCATGGTGAGCGTGCTGCAGGGCGACGACATGCGGGCCCGCGGACTTGCCACGGTCGGGGACGCCCTCGGACAGGTGGCCGGCTTCCACGTCACGGTGGACAACGTCGGCGACGTGCGGGCGATCGTGCGCGGCGTCGGCGCGACGCTGAACGCCACCAACCTGAAGATCCTGCTCGATGGCGTGGTGGCCAACCGCCCGACCGACGGATCCGCCGACTGGGTGTTGCGGCTGCCGCTGACGCAGGTCGAGCGCATCGAAGTCATACGCGGGCCGGGTTCGGCGATCTACGGCGGATTCGCTTTCTCCGGCGTGGTCAACGTCCTGACCCGCGAAGGCCGGGCCGTCGGCGCGGGCCTGGGCGGCGACGGGGCCCGGCAGGGCGATCTGCGGCTCGAGTTCGGTGCCGCCGGGCAGGCCCGGCTGCGGCTCGAGGCCGGCGCATGGACACGGAGCGACAGCGGACTGGAAACGAATCCGGACAACTTTGCCGCCGATGGTCTGGGCTATTCGCCCGCGCGGGTGTTCGACGGCGAACACGGCCGCTATCTGCTCGCCGAGCTCGACGCCCTCGGCTATCGCCTGCAGTTGCGGCACGCGCTGCTGAGCCGGGGGGGCGGCTACGGACGGACGGCGGCGCTGCCGCCGGGGCTCCCGGCGCGGGAAGAAAAGGTGCTGGGTGCGAACCTGGGCAAGAACTGGCAGCTCGGCGAGGCGCTGAGCCTGTCGGCCTCGCTCGGCATGCAGCAGACCGATCTGGAACACGCCACGTTCCTGCCGCTGCCGGCCGGCGCCTTGCCGCCCGCTGCGCCAGGCCCGCTGCCGCAGGAGAACTATCGCCGCGACGGCAGCGCCGATCGGGCATATTCGGCCGAACTCGGCCTGGTGTGGATGGCCGGCGCCTCGCAGCGCGTCTATCTCGGCGCCAGCCACGAGCGCAGCAAGGTCACCGATGCCTTCACCTCGCTTAGCGGCGCCGACGGCCGGACCCGGGTGCTGCCGGCCGAGCAGACCCTGGTGCTGCAGGGCTCGAAGCGGGCCCTGACGAGCCTGACGCTGCAGGACCAGGTGCAGTTGCTCGACGACGTCGAACTGACCGCCGGCCTGCGCCACGACCACTACGACGACTGGGGCGGCCATACGTCGCCCAGGTTGGCGGCGGTATGGCGCCCGGTCGACCACCACATCTTCAAGCTGCAGTATGCGGAAGCGTTCCGCCCACCCAGCCTGACCGAGTACTACCCGGGACCCGAGTCATTCCCCGGCACCACGTTGTCGGGGAATCTGAACGAAGAGCGGATCCGCTCGCTCGAGGCGGCCTACGTCTTCCGCCGGGCGGACCGGCGGCTGCGGCTGACCTTGTACCGCACCGAGGTGAAGGACTTGATCGAGTTCTTCATCGAGCCGGGACGGCCGCCGGCGTGGCGCAACCGCGGCGACATCGAGACCCGCGGCGCCGAGCTCGAATGGGCGCAGCGCATCGGCCGCAGCGTGCAGTGGTGGGCCAACCTGGCCTACGTGGAGGCCGAGGATCACCTGGACGACGACCGGCGCCTGCTCGGGGCGGTGGACTGGCTGGCCGGCTTCGGCCTGGGCTGGCACCCGGACAGCCGCATCACGCATACGCTGGGCGTGAACTACGTCGGCGAGCAGGAAGGCTGGGAACTGCGGCGCGCCCGAACGCCGCAGCGCGAACGCTTCGACGACTACGTGACGCTCGACTATGCCCTCACGCTGGACGACCTGCTGGGACGGGACGGCCTGACCGTGGCCGCCGGCGTGCGCAACCTGACCGACCAGCACTACGCGAGCGTCGCGACCCCGGCGCAGTTCCCCGACGGGCTGCCGCATGGCGAGCGCGAGTTCTGGTTGCGCGCGGAATACCGCTTCTGACGGCGATGGAGCGGACACCACCGATGGCCACCGACGGATCCAGCCGACCATGAAGACCGCGGCTTCAACCGCCAGAAGGTTTTTCGCGTTCCAGCTGACGCTGGCGGTGCTGCTGTTTTCGCTGCCGAGCGTCAGCTTGGTGGCGCAGTCCTTCGGCGAGCGGCGGGTGCATGTCGGTCTGAAGCTGTTCCGCACGCTGCTGGCGGCCGACACCGACAACGGCAGCAAGCTCGATGCCGACGGCAAGCTGCCGGTCTACCTGGCCTACGCCGACGATGATCGCGATGCGCGCGACTACGCCCGCAGCCTGTCCGTCGGCATGAAATCGGTGCGCGGCATCGAGGTCCGGGTGGAGGTGGCCGCGTTGTCGGAGCTGCTGCAGGGCGACATCGCGCCGGCGGCGATCTTCGTCGCCCAGCCCCTCGAGGATGCCGAGATCGCGCAGCTGGTACGCTATTCGATCGAGCGCCGGGTGATCGTCTTCTCGCCGTTCGAAGGCGACGTCGAGAAGGGTGTGCTGGGCGGTATTTCGGTGGAGGCCACGGTGCGGCCACTGATCAACATGCGCACGCTGGCGGCCAGCGGCGTGGCGATCAAGGGTTTCTACCTCAAGGTGGTGAAGCGCTATGGCGACGGGGACGACTAGCTCATCGCCGTCGCCGCCGTCGGCATTGCGCAAGGCGCTGGCCGGCGGAGCGCGCGCGATGCAGCCCATCCTGCTGGCATCCGGCTTGCGCACGCATCTGACGATCAGCGCAATCTTCCTGCTGCTGTTCGCATCCTTCGTCTTTTCGCTCGGCCGCTACTGGCAAGGCACGCTGGAACCGCGGCTCCACCTCACCGCCGAGACCCAGGCCAGGATCCTCGCCCAGTCACAGGCGGCCGCGCTGGTCGAGGCGATCGAGCACGGCCGGTCCGATCGGCTGCGGGAGCGGCTGTTCGATCTGATGCAGGAGATCCTGATCGTCGAGGATCCCGCCACCGGCGGGCGCATCGTGCTCGGGCTGGGCCTGCAGATGGACTACGAGTCGGTGCCCGTGGCGCGGGGCTCGGTGGATCTGCATGAGGGCATCAGTCGCTGCGGGCGCTGCTTCAAGGCCTCGATACCGCTGATCGGGCAGAGCGGCCAGTTGCTCGGCGTGGCGGACTTCCTGCTCAGTCCGCGCTACTTCGACACGCTGGCCGCCGAAATGCGCTCCAAGCTGATCGCCGAATCGAGCATCGCGATGCTGCTGATGGTGGTGGTGTGGATCACGATGCTGGTGATGTTCCATCGGCTGCACAAGGCCAAGAAGGCGATCGAGGCCTCCGACCGGGCGAAGACCCGCTTCATGGCCAACGTGACGCACGAACTGCGCACGCCGCTCAATGCCATCCTCGGCTACACCCAGCTCTACAAGCAGGATCGGGACCTGATGGCCAGCCACGGCCAGGGCATATCGTCCATCGACCGCAGCGCCGAGCACCTGCTGCTGATGATCAACGACATCCTCGACTTCTCGCGCATGGGCGAGGACAACCTGGTGCTGCATCCGAGCGAGGTCGCGCTGGCCGGCTTCCTGTCCACGCTGGTCGAAATGACCGAGGTGCGGGCACGGCTGAAAGGCATTCGGCTGGAGCGCCGATTCGAGCCGGCGCTGCCGGCCGTCGTCCAGTTGGACGACAAGCGTCTGCGGCAGGTCTTGCTGAACCTGCTCGGCAATGCGGTCAAGTTCACCGAACGAGGCTGCGTGATCTTCGCGGTCGAGCGGCTCGACAAGCGGGGCGGCAAGACCGCTCGGCTGCGTTTCAGCATCCGCGACAGCGGCATCGGTATCGGCAGGGAGGAACTCGACAGCATCTTCATCGCGTTCCGGCAGCTGGACAATTCGATCACCCGCGCAGAGGGGTCGGGCCTGGGGCTGACGATCAGCCAGCAACTGGTCGGGCTGATGGGATCCCAGCTCAGGGTCGAAAGCGAGCCGGGCGTCGGCAGCCACTTCTGGTTCGACATCGTGGTGCCGCTGCTGGCCGAGGCGGCGCAGCCCGAGGCACTGCCGTCCGGGCCCGAGCCGCCCGCCGGGCCCGGTCTTCGCCTGCCGCCCGCCGGCTATCTGGAGTCCCTCGCCGAGCAGGTCGGCCGCCACAACGTGCTGGCGGTCCGATCGCTGCTGGGCGAGCTGGAAGATCGGCCGGAATACCGCGAATTCCTGGCCTACGTGCAGCCCTTCGTGCGCAGCTACCGCTTCCGCCATCTGCTCGACTGGCTGGAGCGGGAAGCGAAGCAGTAAAGCGGCCCGCGGATCGCAGCCGTTCCGACGGCGATCGGCGGCGGGAGCGGCGACGTCGAGACGCCGAAGCGGCCATCGGCATCTTGCCGACAGGCCACCAGCCGTTGCCATGATGAAATTCGGATCCGTGACATAAAATGTCTTGACATTATATGTCACAGCGTCTAGCCTCGAATCATGCAATTCGGGTCATCTCACCGCATACGCAAGGAGATCACATGAAGCAACTACAACAGCAGTTGCGCGGCATCGACGACGCGGTGTCGTCGGTCATGGGAGGGCTGTCGGTACAACTGCATCCGATACCCGGCGACGTGCCCGTGCTGCAGCTCAGCATCGAGGGGCGCGACGAGCTGCCGGTGTTCGTGACGAGTTCCGACGCCCAGGTTCTGTGCATGTGCTTCCTGTGGCGCGATGACGAGGTCGATGCCGCGAAGCGCCTCGGCCTGCTCGAAACCATGCTCGAGCTGAACCCGTCGATTCCGCTGTCTTCGTTCGGCAAGGTGGGCGACCAGTTCGTGCTGTTCGGTGCGCTCAGCCGCAGTTCCGGTCTGGCCGACATCGCCGCCGATGTTGCCGCCCTCAGCGACAACGCGCTGGACGCCCTCGGCGCTTTGGCCGAATACCTCAACTAACGGGAGCCCGGAATGTCCGTCATCAACAAGATCGTCACGCTGCTGCGCGGGTCCATCCGCGAGATCGGCGAAAGCATCGTCGACAACAACGCCGACAGGATCTACGAACAGGAGATCCTGGACGGCAAGAACAGCATCGACCAGGCCAAGAAGGACCTGGCCGGTGTCGTCGCCAAGGAAATGCAGAGCGCTCGCGAGATGGATCGTCTGCAGGGCGAGATCGAGCGCTACGAAGGCACGGCGGTGGAGGCGCTGGGCAAGGGGCAGGAGGCGCTGGCCGAGGAGGTGGCGGGACGGGTCGCCGAGCTGGAGGCCGAACTCGAAGTGCAGACCCGCGCCCACGCCAACTTCGCGCTCCAGGTCGGCCAGTTGAAGGACCTGATCAAGAGCGCCGAGGCCAAGGTGCGGGAGCACGAGCGGGAGATCGCAGCGGTGCGCGCGACCGAAAGCGTCTACAAGGCGAGCCAGTCGATTTCGGACAGCATCGTCAGTTCGGGCTCCAGGCTGGGATCGGCGCGGGAGTCGCTGGAGCGGATCAAGAAGCGCCACGAGGATTTCGCCGACCGTCTTGCGGCGGCGGAAAGACTCGACGCCGAACTGGGCGAAAAGGCGCTCGACGCCAAGCTCGATGCCGCGGGAATCGGCGCCGACGCGGAGCGCCGAAGTCGCGTGCTGGCGCGCATCAAGGCGCGGCAGGAAGCGGCCCGGGGCGGCAGCGAAAAGGCATGAGCCTGGGCCGCAAGCCGGCGCGCTGGCAGAGCTCGGATCGCGCCATCAAAGCCGTGCAGATCGCCTTCGACGTGGAGCAGAACGTACTCGACGCGGTACGCCGCTCGGCCTTCGAAAACGATCGCTCGACGCCGGACGAGATCCGTCATCTGCTCGGCCTGCCGATATCCGGCCGGCCCAAGCGCCCGCGCCTGACCGTTTCGCTGACGCCCGACGACTACGACCTGCTGGCCCGTCGCTATGGTCTCGATGCCGCGGACCGCCTCGGCATCAAGGAGCAGGTGACGCGGGAACTGATCGCGTTCGCCGCCGCCCGCGACCAATGAGGCCGATGCTATTGTCCTGTAACGATCGCTTTGTCCGGATGTCTTGCCTGGGATGTGAACATGATCGGCTTTTATGACGCAGCCACGAGTTTTCCGACCGCGCTGCTGACCGTATTGCTCGCGGCAGTACTGGGCTATTGGCTGCTGGCCATCGTCGGGCTGGTCGAATTCGACGACGGCGGGCTGTCGCTCGACATGGACGTGGAGATGGACGGCGTCGAGCTGGGCGCGGTGGCGAGCTACCTGGTGGCGTTCGGTCTGAGCGGTGTGCCGATCTCGGTGGTCGTGACGCTGATCGTGCTGCTCGCATGGACGCTGTGCTGCCTGGCCGCGATGTGGCTGCTGCCGCTGCTGCCGGGTTCGGTGCCGGGCGCGCTCGGCGGAATCGCCGCCCTGGTGGTGTCGCTCGCTGCCGCGCTGCCGGTGACGGCGGCGGTGCTCCGACCGATGCGTGGCCTGTTCGTCACCCATGCTGCGCGCTCGAACGCCAGCCTGATCGGCGAGTCCTGCAAGATCCTCACCCGCAGCGTCGATGCCGGCTTCGGCCGGGCCGAGGTCAGTACGCGCGGCGCCAGCCTGAACATCAAGGTATGGGCGCAGGCACCGAATGCGCTGAGACGCGGCAGCGTGGCGCGAATTCTCGACTACGACGCTGCGAGCGGCCGCTACCAGGTCGTCCCGGAAGACGTCATCGGGGCTGAAAAATAATCGAACGACAACGGCCGGCACGGTCCGGCTTCGACTGAGCAAGGGGAATCCATGGAACCGATCTACGTCGCAGTGGGCATTCTCGCCCTGCTGGTACTGATCCTGTTCGCCGCGTTCGCGAAGTTCTACCGCAAGGTGGAGCAGGGCTACGCGATGATCGTCAACACCTTGCGCTCCGAGCCCGAGGTGACGTTCACGGGTCGGATGGTCTATCCGATCATCCACAAGGCCGAGCTGATGGACATCGCGCTGAAGACGATCGAGATCGATCGCACCGGCAACGAGGGCCTGATCTGTCGCGACAACATCCGCGCCGACATCAAGGTGAAGTTCTTCGTGCGCGTGAACAAGACCGCCGAGGACGTGCTCAAGGTGGCCCAGGGCATCGGCTGCGACCGGGCATCCAACCACGACACGCTGGAAGAGCTCTTCTCGGCGAAGTTTTCCGAAGCGCTCAAGACGGTCGGCAAGGCGATGGATTTCGTCGACCTGTACCAGGCCCGCGACCGGTTCCGCGACGAGATCATTCGCCAGATCGGCGACGACCTGTCCGGTTACGTGCTGGAAGACGCTGCGATCGACTTTCTCGAGCAGACGCCGCTGGCCAAGCTCGACCCGGACAACATCCTCGACGCCCAGGGCATCAAGAAGATCACCGAGCTGACCGCGGTCGAGCACGTGCGCACCAACGACCTGCGCCGCGACGAGGAAATGCAGATCAAGAAGAAAGACGTCGAGACGCGCGAGGCGATGCTCGAACTCGAACGCCAGCAGGCCGACGCCGAGGCCAGGCAGCAGCGCGAGGTGGCCTCGGTGCGGGCGCGCGAGATGGCCGAGACGGCGCGGGTCGAGTCGGAGGAGCACGCCCGTTCCGAACTGGCCCGGCTGGAGGCCGAGCAATCGATCGCCGTGCAGCAGGAGAACACCCAGCGCGAAAAGGAGGTGGCCGAGAAGAACCGCCAGCGCGCGATCGCCATCGAGGAGGAGAAGGTGACCCGGGCGCGCGATCTCGAAATCGTCGATCGCGAGAAGGAAGTGACGCTGCAGCGTATCGAGAAGGACAAGGCGGTCGAGCTGCAGAAGAAGCACATCGCCGACGTGGTGCGCGAGCGCATCGTCGTCGAGCGCACCGTGGCGGAACAGGAAGAGGCCATCAAGGAGCTGCGCACGGTGGCCGAGGCCGAGCGCACGCGCAAGGCCACGGTGGTGATGGCGGAAGGCCAGGCGGAAGAGAAGCTGGTCATCGAGGTCAAGGCCGCCGAGGCGCAGGAACGGCGAGCCCACCACCGCGCGACCGAGGAGCTGACGCTGGCCGAGGCCCGGCTCAAGGTGGCCGAGAAGGAGGCCGACGCCAAGAAACGCGAGGCCGAGGGCATCGAGGCGCTGGAGGCGGCCGCCGGCCTGGCCCAGGCCAAGGTCATGATGGTCAATGCCGATGCCAGCGAGAAGCAGGGGCTGGCCGACGCCAAGGTGAAGATCGCCGAATCCGAGGCGGTCGAGAAGTACGGCCTGGCCGAAGCCGAAGCGCTGCGCGCCCGGCTGGAGGCCGAAGCGGAGGGCAAGCGCAAGCTCGGACTGGCCGAGGTCGAGGTGCGTACGGCGGATGCCGAGGCCATCGTCGAGTCCGGCATGGCCGAGGCGAAGGTCGTCGAGGCACGCTTCGCGGCTGAAGCCAACGGGCTGCGCGAGAAGTTCGGCGCCATGTCCGCGATGACCGATGCGACCCGGGCGCACGAGGAGTTCCGCATGCAGTTGGACAAGTCGCACATCGAGACGCTGAAGGGCATCGACGCGCAGACCGGCATTGCGCGCGAACAGGCCGAGGTGCTGGGCAAGGCGCTGGGCAATGCGCACATCGACATCGTCGGCGGCGAAGGCGACTACTTCGAACGCTTCGTCAATGCGCTGGCGGTCGGCAAGGGCATCGACGGCGCGATCCACAAGAGCGATACGCTGCAGATCGCCTTGAAGGACCATCTGAACGGCGATCGCGACTTGGTCGGCGACGTCAGGGACCTGGTCGGCGCGCTCGGCCAATCGTCGGACGAATTGCAGAACCTGAGCGTCGCTGCGCTGGTGGCGCGCATTGCGCGGGACGGCACCGAGCAGCAGAAGAGTGCATTGAGCACGTTGATTGGCGGCCTCGGCAAAGGATTGCAGTGAGCCAGGCAAGAACCCCGCAGCGCTGTCCGGGCTGCCGCGGCGGCGACTGGTCGCATGCCCGCCTGGCCGAGCACTTGGCGGCCTGGCGCTGCGGCGCCTGTGGCGGGCACTTGCTGTCGCTGGCGGACTATCGGCGCTGGCGCAGCGTACATCCAGCCGAGCCCGCGCTGGGCGAAGCGGAGGCTGCGCAGGGAGGCGATGCGCAATCCGACGCGGCACGGCTGTGCCCGGCTTGCGGCCGGATCATGAGTCGGCTGCGCGGCGGCAGCGATCCGGCGTTCGTGCTGGACCGCTGCAACGCTTGCCAGTGGCTTTGGCTGGACGCCGGCGAATGGCGACGGCTGCAGGGCAACGAACTGCACCGGCAGCTCGACCGCGTGCTGAGCGACGGTTGGCAGCGGCGGCTCGAGGCCGACGACCGGGCCGCTCGAAGGGAGGACGACCTGCGCCGCCGGCTCGGCGACGAGGTCTTCGACGAGGCGCTGCGCATCCGGGCCTGGCTCGAGCGCCTGCCGAGGCGGCAAGAGGTGTTGCGCCTGTTGGGCGGCGCGCCCCAGGACGGCGACTGAATGATGGCCGAACGCAACAGCGCCGAAGACACGCCGGCCGGCGACAGCGCCAGCTACGAACTGCTCCGCGAGCGTCTGCGCAGGCAGGCCGAGCGGCTCGCGGCCAAGACCGCTGCGCTCAACGAAGCGCGCCTGGGCACCTTCGGCCGCTCGGAAATGGAGCTCCTGGCGCGGCTCAAGGCGCGCACCGACAACAACTGCGTCGCGCGCGACATCGTGCGCATCGGCGATCTGCTGCTGTTCGGCTACAACGTCTTCGTCGGACTGCGGCAGGAAATCCGCGCCGAGGACGTCTTCGCGCTGTTCCGTCTCGAGCAGACCGCCGCCGGCACCACACTCGAGGCGGTGCCGCTGCAGGGGAGTCTCTTGGCCGAGGGGCGCTTTGCGGCCGACTTCCGCGAACTCTATACGTACTACAAGCATGCCAGCCTGACGCAGTTGCGAGTGGCCGGCGAGACGCTGCTGGCCGCCTTCCGGATCGGCCAGAAGCTGCAGGATCTGCGCGTCTTCCGCTGGCGCATCGAGGCCGACGGCAGTGTCCGCTACATCGACAACCGGGGCGAGCGCGACATCGCGCTGCCGGCCTCGCACGATTTCGAATGGACCGCGCTGAGCAGGGCCGATCACGTCGGCGGCAAGCACCCGCACGTGAACATCCTCGACACCGTCTTCGTCGAGACCGTCGGCGGCGATCTGACGGTCAAGATCGAGAACAACACCGAGAGCGGGCTCGGCATCTTCAGCGAACCGGTGGACGACCGCAACCAGTCGCTGGCCGACGCCGACTTCGCCTACGCCCGGCTCGGCTCGCTGATCCTGATCAAGGTCCGCCCGTACCGGGAAAAGCAGGACCGCTACCTGGTGTTCAATTCGATCACCAGCCAGGTGCTGCGCGTCGACGCCATCGGCCGTTCCTGCGTCCAGTTGCCCGAGGACCACGGCATCATCTTCCCGGGCGGCTACTACCTGCAGTCGGGCGAGTCGAAGCGCTTCGAGCTGCCCGGCCAACTGGCCGAAGGTTTGCTGTTCAAGCGCATGCTGCGCTCGCCCAACGGCGAGGACGTGCTGTACGTCTTCTACCAGCCGGAAGAGGGCCACTACGCGCTGTTCGCCTACAACCTGATCGAAAAACGCCTCGCCGCGCCGATCGTCTCGAACGGCTATGCGCGCTTAGAGGACGGCCGCATCCTGGTCATGCAGGCGGAAGGCGCGGAGGCCTCGCGCCAGCACCCGATGCAACTGTGGCATACGCCGTTCTTCAGCGACGAACATGCGGCGCGAACGCCGGCGGCCGAGGACTTCTTCGGCCGGATCGGCAATGCGGACCTGGTGCGGGGGATTTCCGAGCTGCATGCGGTTGCCAGGGCGGCCGCCACCGGCAGTCCGACCCGTGCCTCGTACGAGGCACTGATCCGCCAGGCGATGCGCTGCCTCGATGGGTACTTCTGGCTGGCCGAGCCCGAGACCGGCGGCGTCGCCGAAGAATTGCGCGGCATTCTCGCCAGTGCGCGCGCGACGCTGGACGAGTTCGACAAGGTCGAATCGATCCGACGCAACAGCGAACAGGCGTTGTCGCGCAGCGAGCAGAAGCAGCGCGAACTGCTGTCGTCCATCGCCGGCATGCTGTGGAAGACCCCCACCGATTTCGTGCAGGCCCTCGCGAGCCTGCGAGAACAGCGCGGCCATCTGCACGGCCTGCGCGATCTGCGCTACGTGGACGCCGGGCGGGTCGAATCGATGGATGCCGCGCTGGCCAGCGAGGAAGCGCGGATCGGCACTCGGGCGGTGGCCTTCCTGGCGGACGAGCATGCCTTCGACGGCCAGGGCAGGGAGCTCGAACGCCTCGCCCAGGCGCTGCCGGCCAGCGAAACGAGCGAGGCGATCGATGCATTGGTGAGCGAGCTCGACGCGCTGGCGGCCGGCTTCGACCTGCTGACCGAACACCTCGGCAGCCTCACCGGCGGCGACGCTGTCGTGCGTACCCGCATCCTGGATCGGATCGCCGCCGTCTATGCCGAACTCAACCGGACACGGGCCCAGGCGCGGCAGCGGCGCAGCGGCCTGGGGGCGAGCGAGGCCGCGGCCGAGTTCGGCGCCCAGTTCAAGCTCTTCGGCCAGGCCGTCGACAATGCGCTGGAACTGGCCGATACGCCCGAGAAATGCGACGAATTCCTGACCCGTCTGCTGGCGCAACTGGAGGAGATCGAAGGCCGCTTTGCCGAGCACGAGCGCTTCCTCGACGACGTCGCAGGCAAGCGCGAAAGCGTCTACGAGGCCTTGTCGAGCCGCCGCCAATCGCTGCTCGAAGCGCGCCAGCGGCGCAGTCAGGCGCTTGCCGAAGCGGGCCGGAGAATCCTGCAGGGCATTCCACGGCGGCTGGCCAAGCTCGCCGACGCCGACGCGGTGCATGCCTACTTCGCGTCCGACGTTCTGATCGCCAAACTCAGGCAGCAGATCGAGTCGATCCGCGAACTCGGCGCCGCGGTGCTGGCCGACGAGCTCGCGACCCAGCTCAAGACCGCCCGCGACCAGGCGATCGGTGCCGTGCGCGACCGCAGCGAGCTGCTCTCCGCCGACGGCAACACGCTGCGCTTCGGCAAACACGCGTTCACGATCAATGCGCAGCCGCTCGACCTGACCCTGGTGCCGCGGGACGGGAGCCTGAGCTACCACCTCAACGGAACCGACTACTTCTCACCGGTGCGCGACGCCAGGCTCGACACCTTGGGCCCGTTCCTGTCCCAGGCACTGCTGTCCGAAACGCCTGAGCTGTATCGGGCCGAATATCTGGCCGGCGCGCTGCTGAGCGAATGCATCGCCGGCCAGGGACCGATCGAGTGCGAGCTGCTGCAGAAGCATTGCCTGGAAGGCGAAGCCGGCCTCGAGAAGATGCTGGCCGTGGTGCGCCGATTCGCGGCGGATCGCTACCAGGAGGGCTACCAGAAGGGCGTGCACGACCACGATGCGGCCCGCCTGCTGCAGGCGCTGGTGCCGATGCAGAGCGAAGCCGGCTTGCTGGCATATTCGCCCGAGGCGCGCGCATTGTCGTATCTGTACTGGCATTTCGGAGCGGACGCGCCGGATCGTGCAGCACTTTCGCGCATGGCGCGGTCGAGCACCGCGATCGAAGCCTCGTTCGGCGACCGCAGCGCGCTGTCCAGGGTCGAGTGTGCGCTGGCCGAGCAGTTGGCCGCCTTCGCGCCGCGTTTCGGCTTCGACGGCGCAGACCGCCCGCTGTGCGCTGGCGCCGCGCGCTACCTGGTGCGCCAGCTGGCGGCTCCGCGCGGCGGCGAGGCCTGGGTCGTGTCTGGCAGCGGCGCCGATCTGGCCGGCGCGCTGCTGAAGCAACTGGAACAAGAGGGTCGCCTGTCCGACTGGCAGTCCGACCTGGCCGCCGCCTCGGCGCAGGATCGCTGGTTGATGGCGAGCGACTGGGCAGCCGCGTTCGCCGGCCGACAGGCGGCCGGCCCTTGGGTCATGGACGCCGCGACAGTACTGCTGGGCGGTTCGGAGCGACAACGGCACAACGTGCGCCTCGACGCCCGGGTCGACGGCCTGCTCGGCGAGCACGAGCGGATCACGGACGGGGCCTCGGTCCTCAACCTGAACGATTTCTGGCGCCGCTACGACGATCACGCGACAAAGATCGTACCCGCCTTCCGCGCGCTGCAGCAACTGCGCATGTCCCTGGTCAAGGAGGAGCGGCGCCGCCTCGGGCTCGAGCAGTTCAAGGCCAATCCGCTCTCGTCCTTCGTCCGCAACCGGCTGATCGACCAGGTCTATTTGCCGATCATCGGCGACAACCTGGCGAAGCAGATCGGTGCCGCCGGCGCGGCCAACCGCAGCGATCGCATGGGCATGCTGCTGCTGATTTCGCCGCCCGGCTACGGCAAGACGACGCTGATGGAGTACGTGGCGGATCGCCTCGGCCTGGTCTTCGTTCGCATCAACTGCCCGGCGCTCGGCCACGGCGTCAGCTCGATCGATCCGTCCGGCGCCGCGAGCGCCGCCGCCCGGCAGGAGCTCGAGAAGCTTAACCTCGGCTTGGCGATGGGCAACAACGTGATGCTGTATCTGGACGACATCCAGCACACCCGGCCCGAGTTCCTGCAGAAGTTCATTTCGCTCGCCGACGGCACGCGGCGCATCGAAGCCGTGCCCGACGGCAAGCCCGTGACCTGCGACCTGCGCGGCAAGCGCTTCGCGATCGTCATGGCCGGCAACCCCTACACCGAATCGGGCGAGCTGTTCAGGATTCCCGACATGCTGGCGAACCGGGCCGACATCTACAACCTGGGTGACGTGCTGTCCGGGCACGAGTCACTGTTTGCCGCCTCCTATCTCGAAAATGCGCTGACCGCCAACCCGCTGCTGATGCCGCTCGCCTCGCGCAGTCCGAGCGATGTCCACCTGCTGCTGCGGATGGCCGACGGAGAGGACATCCCAGGCAGCGAGTTCGCGCATCCGTACAGCGGCGTCGAACTGAACGAACTGGTCGAGCTGCTGCGACGAATGAGCCGTGCCAGGGCCCTGCTGCTGAAGGTCAACCGGGCCTACATCGAATCGGCCGCGCAACAGGACGCCTACCGCGACGAGCCTCCGTTCAAGCTCCAGGGCAGCTACCGCAACATGGCCAAGCTGGCGGCCAGGATCACGCCGCTGATGAGCGAGGCGGAACTCGACGAACTGCTGCGAGACCACTACCGCGGCGAGGCGCAGACGCTGACCGCCGGGGCGGAGGAAAACCTCCTCAAGCTCGCCCACCTGCTCGGCTCGCCGAGCGCGGAAGAACGCCTGCGCTGGAAAGAGATTTGCGAAGAATTCGTGCGCCGTCGCAAGCTCGGCGGCCCCGACGCCGACGGCAGCATGCGGCTGGCCGGCAGCGTGCTAGAGGTGGCCCGCGCAGTCGAAGCGCTGAAGCCCGGGGCGGGGGTCGATCGCGCACTGCGCGACGGGCTCGACGGCATCAACAAGGCCGTGGCGGAGATCCGGCCCAGCGTCAACGTCGAGACGCCGCAGCCCGACCTGAGTGGCGTCGAGTCGGCACTGCGGGAAATGCAACAGGCCTACGAAAAGGTGTTGTTGCCACTCGTCAATGCCACCTATCTCAAGATGCGCCTCGACCACAGCCTGTGGGACGAGGTCAAGAACATCACCGCGATGATGGAGAAGGCGTCGCTCAAGTCGTGTGCCGACAAATCGCCGACGGCCGGGAAGACAACGAAGGCAAGCCGGACGAAGGGCAGTCCGGCAAGCAAGGGTTGAACCAAGCTCGCGAGCGAACTTCCCGCCGATTGATCGGTGCGGCAGCAGGGGACTGGCCGGCAGGCGCGTGCGCTACTCGGCCCAGTCCCGGCGCACGAATGCTCGCCACAGGCCCGGGTCGTGCGCACTCGGGGTGGCCTGCCCGATGAGGGCGTCGAGGCTGTCGGTAGGGCCGAGGTGGGCGCGGCCGGCAAGTCGGCCGGCTCGGTAGATCAGCAATTCGGGCAAGTCGTCGGGCAGGTAGTCGCCTATGAAGGGGGCGTGTTCGTCGAGGTCGAGCCACATTCGTCATGTTGTCGAAAATGCATGACATGCATTCATTGTGCCGAAACTCGACGAGGTTCCGTTGTCGATTTCTAGTTTGCTTCTCTGGGGCGCCGAGAACGCTGGCCACTTGAATGGTGCTGGAGCCGAGTGCAACCGGGCCGATGCTTGAGTATGGGTCGATCTGAGCCGTATGGATTCTTGCGTCTTGCGAGTAGCCTATTAGCCTCCAAACCAACTCTGTGCCCATCGAACAGGTCGGTGCCTTCTAAAGAGAAAATGGCTGCATCTTACTGATTCTGTGATCCCATGCGCCCCTTTCGAACAAAGTTAACGCTCTCTGAGATATATCTTCGTCATGAAATCCCGTCAATGTAATTCCCACCTTCAGGAATACAATGAATCCGAGATAGTGCATTGGATTGGGGTCGGCTGTCATGATCTTTGCCAAGACCAGATGTGACTCTTCTCCGAAAATATTGACGCCAAGAAACGTAATATTCTCCATTTGGCGTCCGAAGCCAATGTGAGTAAGTTTGTAAGGGGTTGAGGAGGCGTATGCCAACTTCATGAACGACCTAAACTCTACGCGCTGCTTGAGCCAATTCTTGCTTATATGCTCTGCCGGACCCAGGATATTCTCAACATCGGCTGGAAGCATTCCAAATGTCAGCGATCCGGCGCCGCTGTAAGGTCTTAGGTTGAAGGGCAGGGGAAACGCACTTATTTGTCATCGTTGGCGCCTTGAAATGCCACCGTCGTCGACTTTCTGAAAAAGTCGTTCACTTTCAGTGCGATATGCAAGCATCTTGTGAACTCTCTGGATTTCCGGTCCACTCTCGCTTTTTGGGAAAGCGATGGGATCGAAGACATTGGCGGCGTACTTTTCCGAGATCGAGGATCCCCGACGCACGGGGTTCGCACATCGACATGACCTGGTGGAGATCCTAGTGGTCGCGACGTGTGCCTTGTTCAG
>JBNLET010000243.1:0-2431 GCA_050305135.1 Rhodocyclaceae bacterium
GCATCGCTACATCGGGCGGCTCCTGCTCCCAGGCAGGCCGATCGCCCTGCGCGTTTCGACTGCTGGGGTGAAGGGCCAGGCACAGCGTCTCCGATAGCGTCGCACCCAGCGGGATCACCGCTGCGGTGTTGGCGAGCGCACCCGCCTTGTCGGAGCCGCGGATGACCTTGACCAGCCCGCCGGGCGTGAATTGGAGGAAACCCAGCAGATTGCGCAGCGCCCTCGGCGGTGCAATCGGGGGCGGCGCGGTATCGACCGCGTGGTCGAAAAGCACCGGCGCATTGCCGTTCGCACTGTCCAGCGCGATCTGGCTCCAGGGCTTGACCTTGCCGCGCGTCTCCTCGCTCAGCGCGAGGGCGCCCACTTGCATGAACGGCGCTTCCGGATGGAACAGCCAGAAGCGTTCCCGCCACTGTTCCAGGTAGTTTCGCATCGCGTCGGCCGGCAGGCCGCGGCGATACCACTCGGCGCGCTCGCGATCCGTCCACTCGCCCCGCGACTGCAGCAGGACGCGGTGCGTGATCGCCAGCAGCAGCCGATACAGAGCAATCAGGCTGGGCGGCGAGGTTTCGGCCAGCGAGGTGATTTCGCCCGCACGGTCGAACACTTCGATCAGGCCGAGATCACGGACTTCTCCCGACGCAAGGCGGACGGGAATCCAGGCTTCGTCGAGCAGGTTGAAACGCTTGTTCATGGGGTGTCCTTCGCAGCGGATGGGACGTCTTCGGGCGCGGCGCCTTCGAACACCAGGCCGAGGACCGGATCGAGGCGGACATGGAGCCCGCCGATCTGTGCCTCGCCGTCGTTCAGTTGCAGGGGTCGCAGGTCGCGCAGCAAGGGGTGCTCGGCGAACGCGCGCGGCACCTCGGCAGGGCCGAGTTCCGCAACAATGGCCTTGTGGCTCAGCTTCAACTGGCGGCCGAACAGGCGATGGGCGAGCGTGTCTGCGACAGGCTGCTCGGGGTCGAAGGCCTCCTCGCCCGGCCTCAGCCGCCAGCCGTCCACCGACACGAAGACCGGCACGACACCGATGCTGTCGTCGCCGAGACGGGTGCGGTTGCGGATGCCCAGTCCATCGCCCTCTTCGCTGCCGCGCGGCTTGTCCGCATAGGCGTACTGCGCTTCGCTGCCCGCGTCGATGGCCGCATGCATGGCGTAGAGACCATCTTGCTGCTCCTGCGCTCGATGCTCTCCGTAGTCCCCTTCCTCGATTCGTCGGCGGCCCTCGGCGGCGATGTCCGCGGGCAGATCCACCTCGTCGTCGTACACCGCCTGCACCAGTCGGTCGATGTCGGCGGGAAGCTGCCAGAGCGTCTCGCGGGCGACCAGCGCCCAGGTACGGCCGAGGATGTAGGGGTCATAGACGTACTGCCATTTCGTCTCCCGCAATTCCGGAAAGCGCCCTGGCAGCAGACCGGCAACGAAGTAGCGGGCGACGGAATGGGCCGCCGGCCGCAAACGCTCATGACGATGCAATCGCCCGGCGCGCTGCAGCAGCAGGTCGATCGGGGCGAGATCCGAGATCAGGAAATCGAAGTCGATGTCGAGGCTCTGCTCGGCCACCTGGGTGGCGATCAGCAAGGCCCGGGCCGGCCGGGTGCCGCTGCGGCCGAAGCGGTCCAGCACGATGCGTTCCCGTTCGCCGCGCTCGTCGGCGGGATAGCGGGCGTGGAACAGGATCAGCTCGCAGTCCTCCGCCACCGCCTCGGCCAGCAGCCGGTACAGTCGCTGCGCCCGATCCACGGTATTCACGATCACCGCACCGCATCCGCCCGCGGCCAGCAGTTGCAAGGCTTGGGCCGCGACCGCTTCCGGTGCCTCCTCGATGCCGCGCACCTCGATCGACGGCAGCGACCGGGCAGCGGCGGTTTCGCCGACGACGCGACCACGGCAAGCCACCGAGACACGGGGATAGGGCAGTTCGGGCACGGCAGCAGCGCCGATGCCCCAGGCGTCGAGCAACTGCGCTCGCCGCGCCTTCGGCAGCGTCGCGCTCATCAGGATCACGGAGCAGTCGAGTGCCTTCAGCCAGCGCAGCAGGGCCTCGATCAGGCCGCTGGTGTAGGTGTCGTAGGCATGCACCTCGTCGAGTACCACGACGCGATTCGCCAGGCCCCACAGGCGCACGAAGTGGTGTTTGACGTTGAGCGTTGCGAACAGCGCCTGGTCGATCGTGCCGACGCCGTAGGGGGAGATCAGCGCCCGGCGGCGCTGCGAGAACCACGACGAGGACGAGATGTTGTCGCCGGCTTCGCCGTGGACCCCGCGCAGGTGGGCGATGCGCTCGTCGAGCATCGCGCCGCCGTGGGCAAGCTGAATGTCGAGATGCACGCCGTCGGCGAACGAACGCAGGAAACCCAGTGCGCGGTCGAACATGGCATTGCCGGTGGCCTGGGTCGGCAGCGCCAGATACAGTCCGCGGTGCTGGTTG
>JBNLET010000244.1:0-4526 GCA_050305135.1 Rhodocyclaceae bacterium
CTGGTCTTCTTCGGCGTGATCCGGCCGCTGATGCGACAGCTCATGCCGCCGGCGGCCGAGAAGCGCGAGGAAGGCGAGGAAGCCGAGGGCGCAGAAGCGGAGGAAGGCGAGGAAGGCGCCGAGGTGACGCTGTCGCCGGAGGCCGCGGCAGCGCAGAGCTACGAGGAAAAGCTTGCCCGCGCACGGCAACTGGCGAGGGATAATCCGAAGATTGTCGCTAACCTGGTGAAGGAATGGATGGGAGCCGGCGGCCATGAGCAGCGATGAAGGGCTCGAGAAGGCGGCGATGCTGATGACGATCCTCGGCCCGGACGAGGCGGCCGAGGTATTGAAGTCGCTCGGGCCGCGCGAGGTGCAAAAGCTCGGTGCAGCGATGGCCAGCCTGCCCTCGCAGCCGCGCGAAAGGGTCGAGAAGGTGCTGGACGAACTGGATGGCCACGCGCTGAAGGGTTCGCCGCTGGAGGTGGACCACGAGCAGATCAAGGCCATGCTGACCAAGGCGCTCGGCGACGAGCGGGCGGCCCACCTGATCAACCGCGTATTGCAGGGCTCCGACACCGCCGGCATCGAAAGCCTGAAATGGATGGATTCCGCCACCGCAGCCGACCTGATCAAGAACGAACACCCGCAGATCATCGCGACGATCCTGGTGCACCTGGAGTTCGACCAGGCCGGCGAGATCCTGAAGCACTTCCCGGAGCGGCTGCGCAACGACGTGGTGCTGCGCATCGCCACGCTGGACGGCGTGCAGCCGACCGCGCTGCGCGAACTCAACGACGCGCTGACGCGCATGCTGGCCGGTTCCACCACCGTCAAGAAGGCCGCCATGGGCGGCGTGCGCCACGCTGCCGAGATCCTGAACTTCGTCGGCTCGGCGGCCGAGACGGCGATCGTCGACAACGTGCGCGAATACGATCCCGACCTGGCGCAGAAGATCCTCGACGAGATGTTCGTGTTCGAAAACCTGCTCGACATCGACGACCGCGGCATCCAGACCATCCTGCGCGAGGTGCAGTCCGATTCGCTGGTGGTGGCACTGAAGGGGGCTCCGCCCGAATTGCGCGACAAGATCTTCAACAACATGTCGAGCCGCGCCGCCGAGATGCTGCGCGAGGATCTCGAATCCAAGGGTCCGGTGCGCCTGTCGGAGGTGGAGGCCGAGCAGAAGGAGATCCTGAAGATCGTCCGGCGCCTGTCCGAGGAAGGACAGATCATGCTCGGCGGCAAGGGCGGCGACGATGCCTTCGTTTGAACCTGACCGGCAGTGGAGAGCGCGATGAGCACGATCACCCGCCACCAGGCCTCCGGCGCCTACCGGACCTGGCAGCCACCCGATTTCGGTGTTCCGCGCCCCGAGACGGAGAATGCCGATCCGCTCGCCGAAGCCGAAATCGAATCGCTCCCGCCCGAAACCCCGCCGGAGCCCCCGCCGGTGGAAGTGCAGGACGAGCCCGAATTCAAATTGCCCACCGCCGAGGAGATCGAGGAGATCTACGAATCCTCGCGCAAGTCCGGCTACGACGCCGGCTACGAGGAGGGTACCGCCCGTGGCCGCGTCGAAGCGATGCAGTTGCACGGCCTGGTCGAGAACCTGGACCAGGCGCTGCAGAACTTCGACGGCGAAGTCGCCGAGCAGTTGCTCGACCTGGCGGTGGAAATCGCCCGCCACCTGTTGCGGCGCGAACTGAAGGCCGTCCCCGAAGCGGTGTTGGACACGGTGCGCGAGGCTTTGCAGCAGTTTCCGCAGAACAACGCGATGATCCACATGCACCCGCAGGACGGGGCGCTGGTGCGCGACTACCTGAGCGAACAGCTGGCCCACCTGGGGCACCGCATCGTAGACGACGATTCGGTCAGCCGCGGCGGCTGCCGCATCGAGGCCAGCGGCAGCGAGCTGGACGCGACGCTGGAGACGCGCTGGAAGCGCATCATGGCCAACCTGGGCCGTGAGGACGGTCTCGAGGGCGCGGACTGATGCAGCACCACGGCGAAGTCTGGCGGGCGTTCCTGAAGGACTCGCGCAAGCTGGCGGGCGCCAGCCCGCCCTACCAGCTGTACGGGCGGCTGACCCGCATCAACGGCCTGGTGATGGAGGCGGCCGGCCTCAAGCTGCCGCTCGGCTCGGGCTGCCGCATCATGGTGCCGGGCAGCGGCGCGGTCGAGGCCGAGGTGGTCGGCTTCCACGGCGAGAAGCTCTACATGATGCCGACCGACGACGTCTTCGGGCTGGCGCCGGGCGCGCTGGTACTGCCGGTCGAACCGGTGCAGCCGGCGCTGCAGGCGCGCGAGCGGATCGAGCCGCGCCGCCGCGCCTCGGACCGCGCCAAGCACCTGCCGGTGGGCGAGGAACTGCTGGGACGAGTGGTGGACGGCGCCGGCCGGCCGCTGGACGGCCGCGGACCGGTCAAGGCCAAGGCCTCGCGCTCGCTGCAATCACGTCCGACCAACCCGCTGCAGCGGGCGCCCATCCGGCAGTCGATGGACGTCGGCATTCGCGCCATCAATGCGCTGCTGACGGTCGGGCGCGGCCAGCGGGTCGGCCTGTTCGCCGGCTCCGGCGTCGGCAAGTCGGTGCTGATCGGCATGATGGCCCGCTACACGGCGGCCGACGTGGTGGTGGTCGGACTGATCGGCGAACGGGGCCGCGAAGTCAAGGAATTCATCGAGGAGAACCTCGGCGAGGCGGGTCTGGCGCGCTCGGTGGTGGTCGCAGCGCCGGCCGACACCAGCCCGCTGATGCGATTGCAGGGGGCCGCCTACGCGACGGCGGTGGCGGAATACTTCCGCGACCAGGGCCTGCAGGTGCTGCTGATCATGGATTCGCTGACCCGCTACGCGATGGCGCAGCGCGAGATCGCGCTGGCGATCGGCGAGCCGCCGGTGACCCGCGGCTATCCGCCGAGCTTCTTCGCACGCATGCCGGCGCTGGTCGAGCGGGCCGGCAACGGGCCCGAGGGCGGCGGCTCGATCACGGCCTTCTACACCGTGCTGACCGAGGGCGACGACCAGCAGGATCCGATCGCCGATGCCGCGCGGGCGATCCTCGACGGCCACTTCGTGCTGTCGCGGGCACTGGCGGACCAGGGCCACTACCCCGCGCTGGACATCGAGCAGTCGATCTCGCGTGCCATGCACAACCTGGTCAAGCCGCAGCATTTCGACGTGGTGCGCCAGTTCAAGCAGTTCTTCTCGCGCTATCAGCGCTCCCGCGACCTGATCGCGGTCGGCGCCTACCAGGCCGGCGCGGATCCGGTGCTGGACACCGCCGTGGCGCTCTACCCGAAGCTGGAGGCCTTCCTGCAGCAACGCATCGACGAACGCGAGGGTTATGACGATTCGGTGCTCAAGCTCGATGCCTTGTTCAGCGGCTGACGGCGCAATGCCCCCCGCACGCCCTAAAGATTTCCGTCGCCCGACCGATATCGGAGCTCGTGGATGAGCGAGAACTTTCCCCTGCAGAGGCTTCTCGAGCTGGCCCACGAGCGCACCGACGACGCGGCCCGCAGGCTGGGCGAGCTGATCGGCGCGGAGAAGGAGGACGATCGCAAGCTGGCTCTGCTGCTGCAGTATCGGGACGAATACCAGGCGCGCTTCATGGACGCCGCGCGGGAGGGCATCGGACCGGACGAGTGGCGCAACTTCAGCGCCTTCATCGCCCGCCTGGACGACGCCATCGAGCAGCAGCAGCGCATCGTTGCCGAGGCCCGCGACCGCACCGTGGCCGGCCAGCAGGCATGGATCGCCGAACGCAATCGCCTGAAGGCCTTCGATGCATTGTCGCAGCGGCACCAGAAGCAGCAGGCCAGGAAGGAAGCCAAGCAGGACCAGCGGCTGACCGACGAGCATGCCGCCAAGCTGAATCGAGCCAAGGACGACGAATAGCCACTGGCACGCGCCTTGCAGAACGGTTCTCGAGCTTGCCACGAAAAGGACACCAGGCGATGCCCGAGATCTTGCTACCCGCCAGCGCGAACGCAGTGAAGCGCCCGGCCGAAGCCGCGCCGAAGAGCCCGCAGGGCCTGTCGGCCGACAACCCCTCCACGGACAGCTTCGCGCGCACGCTGCAGGCCCAGATGGATGATCGCCGCAGCGGCGAGCGCCGCGCCCAGGCTGCCGAGAGCGCAGCACCGCGGCCGGCCGAACGCGCCAAGGCCGGGCCGTCGAGCGCACAGACTCCGCGCAGCACCCCAGCCGACAGGACGGAACACCCGTCGGCCGACAAGGACCAAACCACCGCGACCGAATCCAACACCGTGGCGAAGACGGAGGCCGGCAGCGACGACGGCAAGGCGGTGGACGACAGCAGCGACGAATCCGCCGCATCCCCGGCACCGGTTGTCGACCTGGCGGCAGAGGATGCCGAAGACGGCAAGACCGCACCGGCACAGATTGCCGCCCCGCTCGCACCGCCGGTGGCGCAACAGCCGCCCGTGACGGCCGCGGCCGTCGCGGCGCCGACGACGGACGCCGACGCGGCCAGCCCGATGCCGGCCGGCGAGGAACAGGGCGATTCGCCCGATCTGCCG
>JBNLET010000245.1:0-9425 GCA_050305135.1 Rhodocyclaceae bacterium
GATCCAGCCCGGCGCATCGAAGCCTTGCGCCACCGACCACCCCATCCCCACCCCGACCCTCCCCTTGAAGGGGAGGAAGAATGCGCCCGCGCAGCATGGGCGTGGGCACATCCGTTCTTTCCCCGTCCCGGGGCGCCCCGACGTAGTTGCCGCCTACACTTCCGGATCCGCCGCTCGCCTCCTCCCCCTTCAAGGGGGAGGCTGGGAGGGGGATGGGGTGATCCAGCCCGGCGCATCGAAGCCTTGCGCCACCGACCACCCCATCCCCACCCCGACCCTCCCCTTGAAGGGGAGGGAGAATGCGCCGGCGCAGCATGGGCGTGGGCGCATCCGTTCTTTCCCCGTCCCGGGGCGCCCCGACTTAGTTGCCGCCTACACTTCCGGATCCGCCGCTCGCCTCCTCCCCCTTCAAGGGGGAGGCTGGGAGGGGGATGGGGTGCAACTGCTTGGAAGCTCGACTAGTTGCGCACCGCCGGAGCAGGCCCTCCCGCCGGAAGTTACAAGTCGCCACCGGCACGTCCGCGCCATCGTGGCATGATGCCCTCATCGACCCGGCGCAAGCGCCATCTCCAAGCGGGTAGCGGCCATGACCAAGATCATCTTCCATACCAACCCGATGTCGCGCGGACAAATCGCCCGCTGGGCGCTGCACGAGGCCGGTGCCGACTACGAGGCCCGCATCGTCGAGTACGGGCCGGACATGAAGTCCGCCGCCTACCTGGCGATCAACCCGATGGGCAAGGTGCCGGCGATCGAGCATGACGGCCGGATCGTCACCGAGGCGGCCGCGATCTGCGCCTACCTGGCGGAGGCCTTTCCTGCCGCCGGCCTCGCGCCGCAAGCCGGCGAGCGCGCCGATTACTTTCGCTGGCTGTTCTTCGCGGCCGGCCCGCTCGAGCAGGCGCTGACGCTGAAGTCCCTCGGCATCGAGCCGACGCCGGAGCAGCAGCGCTCGGTCGGCTGCGGCACGCCGGAGCGGGTCACCGAGGTACTGAGCGCCAAGCTGGCGCGCGACGCCTACGTCTGCGGCGGGCGCTTCACGATGGCCGACGTCTATGTCGGCAGCCACGTCGGCTGGGGCCTGGCCTTCGGCACGCTGCCGCGAAGGGACGCGCTGCAGGCCTACGCCGATCGCGTCCAGCAGCGCGAAGCCTACAAGGCGGCGAAGGCAATCGACCAGGCCTTGATCGCGCAGCGCAGCGCCGGCGCACCGCAATGACCGAGTGGGTGCAGCCCGCCGCTCGGTAGCTGCAGGACGCCGATGCTCGAATTCCGGGCCTCGGCAAGCACCCTCCCCGCCCACCGGCAAGCCACGGCAAAGAATTGGTGGCGCCGTTTCCGGCGAGCATGCCACCGGCCACCGTGACGCTCTCGCCCGGCCGAGCTCGCTCGCCTGCAAGAGCGCCGCCCGGCTGGCGATACCGGTGCGAGCTACCTAAAACGAACCATGGGCAGGAGGGAGGAACATGGCTTACGAAACGATACTGTTCTCCGTCGCCGGCGGCGTCGCCGAGATCCGCTTCAACCGGCCGCAGCGGCTCAACGCGGTGACCGAGCAGCTGTACGCCGAATTCAACGCCGCGCTGAGCGAAGCGGAGCAGGACCGCAGCTCGCGCGTCGTGATGATCACCGGCGAAGGGCGGGCGTTCTGCGTCGGCGCCGACTTGAAGGAACACAAGGCCGGGCGTACGCCGTTCGACCGGCGCCAGTACCTGCAGGGCGAACAAGTGGTGTGCAGGCGCTTGCTGCAGATGAAGAAGCCCGTCGTGGCGGCGGTCAACGGCTTCGCGCTGGGCGCCGGTGCCGAGCTGGCGCTGGCCTCGGATTTCCTGCTGATGGCCGACGACGCCCAGATCGGGCTGCCCGAGATCAGCATCGGCAACTTCCTCGGCGGCGGCGTGACCTGGCTGCTGCCGCGCCTGGTCGGGCTCGCCAAGGCGCGCGAGCTGGTGTTCCTGGGCGAGCGCATCGGCGGCGACGAGGCGGTGCGGATCGGGCTGGCGAACCGGGTCTTCCCGGCCGCGGGCTTCATCGATGCGGCGCGCGGGTTCGCGCTGCGCATCGCCGGCAAGGCGCCGTTCTCGATGCAGTTGGCCAAGGAGCAGCTCAACATGTCGGCCGAACGCACGCTCGACGCCTGCCTGACGGCGGAACTGGAAGGCATGATGTTCGTCGGCACCACGCGCGACTGGCAGGAAGGCGTCGACGCCTTCGCCGAGAAGCGCACGCCGGTCTTCAAGGGGGAGTGAGATGCCGGCCAAGCTGAACGGATTCGCCGAACCGAGCCCGCTGCACGATTTCCTTTCGCCCGACTCGATCGCCATCATCGGCGCTTCGGCCGACCCGACCAAGCGCGGCTACAAGGCCATGATCGGCCTGATCGAGGACGGCTACCGGGGCGGCATCTACCCGATCAACCCGAAGACCGACATGATCCTCGGCATCAGGACGCTGCCGTCGATCGATGCGCTGCCGGACGGCGTCGACCTGGCGCTGATCTGCACGCCCGGGCCGACCGTGCCGGCGCTGCTGCGCGAGTGCGGCAGGAAGGGCGTCAAGGGCGCCGTGATCCTCGCCAGCGGCTTCCGCGAGACCGGCCGGCCGGAGGGCATCCAGCTCGAGAAGGAGCTGCTCGAAGCGGCCCGCGAGGGCAAGGTGCGCGTGATCGGCCCGAACACCTCGGGCATGTTCAACCTGCACAAGAAGGTGAACCTGCTGGCGCTGGCGAACATCAAGGCCGGCGACATCGGCTTCATCTCGCAGTCCGGCAACATGCTGCTGTCGCTGGTGCTGGAGGCCGAGCACAACGGCCACGTCGGCTTCTCGACCTACGCCGGGCCGGGCAACCAGACCGACATCGGCTTCAACGACTACCTGCGCTATCTCGGCGAGGACCCCTACACCCGCGTCGCCACGCTGTACGTCGAGGGCTTCCGCGACGGCCGCCGCTTCCTCGACATGGCGCGCCAGGTGACCGAGATGAAGCCGGTGGTGGTGTACAAGTCGGGCGCCACCGAACAGGGCCGGAAGGCGGCCGCCTCGCACACCGGCGCACTGGCCGGCAGCTACGAGATGACCGTCGACGTGCTGCGCCAGGTGGGCGTCAACGTGGTGCAGAACTCCGACGAGATCCTGCCCGTGGCCGAGGGCCTAGGGCTGCTGCAGCAGGCGCGCGGCAAGCGCGTGGCGGTGGTCTCGGACGGCGGCGGCCAGGCCACGATCGCCTCGGACCGGCTCGCCGAGGCCGGCGTCGAGCTGGCCCGCTTGAGCGACACGACGCGCCAGCGGCTGGCGGCGATCCTGGTGCCGCAGGCCTCGCTGGCCAACCCGATCGACGTCGCCGGCACCAGCGACAGCGATCCGCTGGTGCTGGCCCAGTGCATGGAGATCGTCGCCGAGGACGACGGCGTGGACACGATCTTCCTGGTCGGCATGTTCGGCGGCTACTACCTGCGCTTCGCCGAAGACCTGATCGGCGGCGAGATGCGCGGCGCCGAGTCGATGATCGAGCTGTGGCGCAAGCACAGGAAGCCGCTGGTGATCTACAGCCTGTACGAGGCCGTCCGCCCGCCGGCGCTGCGGCGCCTGCACGAGGCCGGGCTGCCGGTCTATGCCTCGCTCGAGAACGCCGTGCGGGTGATCGCGGCGCTCGGCGAGCGCGGCATCTTCCTGGCCGCCAGCGACGAGAAAAGACAAATGCCGGCGGCGACGCCGCTGCAGCGGATGCAGGCCAATTTCGCGACGGCCCGCGGCGAGGGCCGCGACCTGTTCGAGTACGAGGCCAAGGCGCTGCTGCGCGCCCATGGAGTCGACATCACCGAGGAACTCGTCATCACCGGCGCCGACGAGCTCGACCGCATCGTGGAACGCTTCGGCGACCAGCCGCTGGTGATGAAGGTGATCTCGAAGGACATCCTGCACAAATCCGATGCCGGCGGCGTGCGCCTCAACCTGGTCGGCGAGCAGGCGCTGCGCAAGGCCTTCGACAGGATCATGGTGTCCTGCCGCGACTACGCGCCGGAGGCCGACATCAAGGGCGTGCTGGTCACGCCGATGGCCAGGCGCGGACTGGAGGTCATCATCGGCGTGATGCGCGATCCGATCTTCGGTCCGGTGCTGATGTTCGGCCTCGGCGGCGTCTTCGTCGAGATCCTCAAGGACGTGACCTTCCGCGCGATACCGCTGTCGCGCTACGACGCCCGCTCGATGGTCGAGCAGATCAAGGCCAACAAGGTGCTGAAAGGCGTGCGCGGCGAGGCGGCGGTGGACAAGGAGGCGCTGATCGACCTGTTGCTGAAGATCTCCAGCATCGTCGAGGCCTACCCGGAGCTGGCCGAGCTCGACCTCAACCCGGTCATCCTCTACGAGGACGGCTACGCGGTGGTCGACGCCCGCGTGATCGTCGACCGGCCCGGCGCAGAGCGCCAGGGGGGCCACTGAAGGACGACGCGCCACGATCCATCGATGCGCGGGCCGCATCGCCACGCCGACGCTGGACCGCGTAGCCGCCCTGCGGGGGTGAAGGGTTTCCGCGCTCACGCGTCGGAAGCGGGCTGAATCGTCTTGGGGGGGCGACGCCGACGACCCCATCCCACCCCGACCCTCCCCTTGAAGGGGAGGGAGACGGCCTCGCCCCCCCTGTCACCACTCCTCCGCCTTCACCGCCCCTCCCCCTTCAAGGGTGAGGCCGGGAGGGGGACGGGGTCCGTTCGCGACAAAAGATCGCCCGCCCCGCGCCTGCATGAACGGCGCAGCCAGGCCCCCGGTTTGTCCGGGAGTGGCTGCGCCCGCTGCTGCCACGACCGCGAGTCGCATGGGGATGCCGCAGCCGCCGCGGGCGGCTTATGCTCTGGGCCGCAGGGACTGTCGCCAGGAGGGAGGGACAGGATGCTGCGCGTTGCCGCCGCCTTGCTGATCACCGTTGCGGGAATCGTCTTGTTGCAGGACCGTTGGCTCTACTTCCCGGACAAGGCCGCGCTGGACGAGGTCGTCTCGGCGCGGCTTCGGCCGTGGCCGTCGCCGCAGGATTTCCGCGGTCTGGTGGCGGAGCCTGACGGCCCGGCGCGCGGGACGGCGATCGTTTTCCACGGCAATGCCGGCCATGCCGGTCAGCGCGGCTACTACGCGAACGCGCTCAACGGGCTCGGGCTGCGGGTGATCCTGGCCGAGTATCCGGGCTACGGTCCGCGCGACGGCGCACTCGGCGAGGACAGCCTGGTCACCGACGCCGAGCGCAGCATCGCCCTCGCCCACGATCTCCATGGCTCGCCGCTGCTGCTGATCGGCGAATCCCTCGGCGCCGGCGTGGCCGCCGCGGCGGCGGCTGCCCAGATGCGGTCCGTCGCCGGCCTGCTGCTGCTGACGCCGTGGGACCGGCTCGAAAGCGTGGCCCGTTTCCACTATCCGCTGCTGCCGGTGCAATGGCTGCTGCGCGACCGCTACGACAGCGTCGCGAACCTCGCGTCCTTCGAGCGCCCGATCCTGGTGGCGGTCGCCGAGCGGGACCAGATCGTGCCGGCCCGCTTCGGCACGGCGCTCCATCAGGGGCTGCCGGGGCCGAAGCGGCTCGCGGTAATCGGCGGCGCCGACCACAACGACTGGATCGACCACGTGGACGAGGCCTGGTGGCGGCAAGCGATCGCGTTTCTGCTCGGCGGGGCACGCTGACGCCCGGCGCCCCGGGGAATCTCCGCGCCGGAGAGGCGTCCAAGCGGGACCATGCTGACGAGACAGCGCCCTGCCGAGTACACGACATGAAAAGACGCCTATTGCTAGCCTTCGCCGCACTGGCGGCGGCAGACGCCCACACCGCACTGCCGGGCAACGCCGAGGAAGGCAAACGCCTGCACGATGAGAACTGCACCGGCTGCCACGACGCCGGCGTCTATGCGCCGGAGCGTCGTCAGGTGCGCACGCTGGATGGCTTGCGCGAGCAGATCGGCGGCTGCAACCACATGGCGGGCGCCCACTTCTCGAGCGAACAGCTGCAGAGCGTGCTGAAGTACCTCAACGACAGCTTCTACCACCTGAACTAGGGCATTCGAGCGCCGCTCGGGTCTCCGTAGGGCGGGCTTCAGCCCGCCTCGGACGATCGATGCGCGCCACGCCACGCGAGCCGTCCCCGCAAACAGGGACGGCGGCGTGAGGCGGGCGGGCCCAGAACCAGCGCTCAGCCCTTTGCCAGGCAGTTCCCGGCGTTCCAGCTGTAGAGCCATTCGAGCGCGTCGTAGAAGCGCTCGGGCGTGCGGCCCTTCCACAAGTCGTTGCGCACCAGGCGTTCGACCCCCTTGGCGTGGTAGAGGCGGCCCATCTCGCGCGAGGACAGCACGATGCGCGCGGTACGGGCGACGCGGGAGCGCTGGTACAGCTCGAAGGCCTTGGCGAAGTCGTTGTCATTGACGCGCAGCGCTTCGCCCAGCGTGACCGCGTCCTCCAGCGCCATGCAGGCGCCCTGGGCCATGTACTGGGTGGTCGGATGCGCCGCGTCGCCGAGCAGCGTGGCCCGGCCATAGGTCCATTGCGCGATCGGCTCGCGGTCGGCGGTAGCCCAGCGCTTCCAGCTCTTCGGCAGCTCGATCAACTGACGGGCCTTCGGGCAGATGCCCTGGAAATAGCTCTGCACCTCTTCGGGACTGCCCTCGGTGACGCCCCACTCCTCCTGCTGGCGGCTGTGGAAGGTGACCACTACGTTGTACTGCTCGCCACCGCGCAGCGGGTAGTGCACCAGGTGGCAGTTCGGGCCGACCCAGATGCTGGCGGCGTTCCACTGCAGTTCCTCCGGGAAGTCGGCCTTGTCCACCACGGCGCGATAGACCACGTGGCCGGTGACGCGGGGCGGATCATCGACGTATTGCTGGCGCACTACCGACTTCACGCCATCAGCGCCGATCAGCGCGAGCCCGCGGTGCTTGCGGCCGTTCTGGTCGATCACCGTGACGCCGTCGGCGTCCTGCTCGACGCGCTCGGCGCGGGTCGAAGTGAGGAACTCGACCCGACCGGTCTCCTGCGCCCCCTCCAGCAGCGACAGGTGCACGTCCACCCGGTGGATCACCGCGTAGGGGTTGCCGAAGCGCTCGATGAAGGCCGCGCCGGTCGGGATGCGTCCGACCAGCGTCTCGTCCAGCGCGTCGTGCATCACCATCTCGTCGGTGTAGACCGCCCGGCCGCGCGCCTTCTCGCCGATGCCGAGGGCGTCGAAGGCATGGAAGGCGTTCGGGCCGAGCTGGATGCCGGCGCCGATCTCGCCGATCTCGGCGGCCTGTTCCAGCACCAGCACCTCGAATCCACGGCGCACCAGCGCCAGCGCCGCGGCGAGTCCACCGATGCCACCTCCGGCGACGATGACGGGGTATTGCTTGCTCATGATGTGTCTCCTCTGTCGAATTCGTGTCGCGAGCGATGCTCGATGACGCTTGCGCCGGGTCTATTCGGCCGGGCCGACGACGAGCTCCACCTCGCCGACACCCTCGATCGAGCCCACCAGCCGGTCGCCCGGCAGCACCGCTCCGACGCCTTCGGGCGTGCCTGTGTAGATCAGGTCGCCGGGTTGCAGGTGGTAGAAGCGCGACAGGTCGGCGATCAGCTCGCGCAGATTCCAGATCAGCTTCGAGACGTCCGAGGACTGGCGCGTCTGGCCGTTGACCTCGAGCCGGATCGCACCCTGCTCGACGACGCCGGGCGCGCCGGCCGGCACGATCTCGCCGCACACCGCCGACTGCTCGAAGTCCTTGCCCAGGTCCCATGGCCGGCCCTGCTCGCGGGCCACCAGTTGCAGGTCGCGGCGGGTCATGTCGAGGCCGGCGGCGTAGCCGAAGATCAGTTCGTCGGCGTCGGCCTGCGCGACCCGGAAGCCGTGCTTGCCGATCGCCACCACCAGTTCCATTTCGTAGTGGTAGTTCTCGGTGCCCGGCGGATAGGCCACCGTCGCGCCGGACTGGACCAGCGTGGAGGCCGCCTTGGTGAAATAGAACGGCGAGGAGCTGGCCTTGTCGACCGGCCGCGACATCTCGACCGCGTGGGCGTGGTAGTTGCGGCCGACGCAGAAGATGCGCGCCACCGGCAGGCGCGCGTCGCTGCCGCGCACCGGCAGCGAATGGACCGGCAGCGGCTGCCAAAGATAATTCTGGCTCATGATGGGTTCTCTCTCTCTGTGTGTGGTTCGGGGTGGTCGGATCGCCTCGTCAGCCGCGCACTTCGAACACGCCGAGCTTGCGGTGCAGCGGCGATTCGTCGGCGATGAAGACGAAGGCGGGCGTGTCTTCGGAGCGGTTGGCGAGCGTTACCGGCGAATAGCCCGGCGCGCAGCAGGTGTCCGATTCGGCCAATTCGAAGACCGTGCCTTCGACATCGACCGTGGCGCCGCCCTCGATCAGGTGCAGCACCATCGCGGGCGAGCGCACCGGCAGGCGCAGCCGCTCGCCCGGACGCAGCATCAGCGCCGAGTAGCCGAGGATGTTCTGGCAGTCCCCGCCGGTCAGCGGATTGACGTAGGCGACCTGCAGCGCTTCGGTGGCCGGCGCCTCGGCAGCCATCGCCTGCAGCACCGCGCGGACCTCGGCCCACGGGTAGCGCAGCATCGGATAGTCAGCGCGGCTGCGCTCGAACATCGGCGCCGGCAGCACGCCGCCGCGGGCGAAGCGCCGTTCGGCGCCCTGGCCGGTGACCTGCTGGGCCTCGCCCTCGGTGACGTAGGAAGCCTCCATGTAGTAGACCAGCGGCAGGTCCAGCACGTCGAGCCAGATCACCGGCTCGGTGCCGTCGTGGCCATGCTCGTGCCACAGCCCGGTCGGCGTCAGGATCAGGTCGCCGCGGCTCATCGGGCACTTCTCGCCGTTCACAGTCGTGTAGGCGCCCTCGCCCTCGACGATCATCCGCACCGCATTGGGCGTGTGCCGGTGGGCCGGCGCCCATTCGCCCGGCAGCAGCAGCTGCATGCCGAGGTAGATCGCGCTGGTGGCCTGCATCTTCTCGAGGCCGTGGCCCGGGTTGGCGAGCACCAGCACGCGGCGCTCGGCCTTTTCGATCGGCGTCAGCTCGCCGGCTTCGATCAGCAGCGGGCGCAGCGATTCGAAGGACCATTGGATCGGCCTGGTGCGCAGCGCCGGCCGGCCCGGCGGCAGCACCGCGCGCAGGCTGGGCCACAGCGGCACCAGGTTGCGGCTGGCGAGCTGGTCGCGATACTGCTGCGGAAGGTCTTCGAGGGTGGCGAGTTCTTGCATGGTTCGGTCTCCTGGCTGTCTCTGTCGGCGATCCGGCAAACATTGCTCCGGATCAATCTTTGTGAGCCCACTGTAGAGGGATCCAATCATTCGATCCATGCAATGCCGCCAATAGAATCTATTCTGATTTCGAATATTTCCGCGCAACGGCGGGCCATAGCGGCCAGCGCGCGGGCGCCGGATACCTGCCGTTGCCGGGATCGGGCG
>JBNLET010000246.1:0-16382 GCA_050305135.1 Rhodocyclaceae bacterium
CGCTGCGCGAGCCACAGATCGATGCCGAACGCGGCGTCGAAGCCCGCCTCGGCAGCCGCGCTGACGGCCAGCACCGAGGCCGCCAGCCACGGCCGCATGTGCTGCAGCGCCTGCGCGTCGGCGCCGATCACGGCAGCCGCCTGGGCCAGCCGCGCGGCGTCCTGCACCGGCAGCAAGGCGTCCAGCCGGCGGCCGTCCGGCAATCGGCCGGCCTGCAGCAGTTTGGCGCCCATCCGCTCGTCGCCGGGATCCAGTTCCAGCACCAGCGTGTCCGCCGCTTCGAAGGCCTGCAGCACGGCCGGCGGCAGCGGGTAGCAGGCCCGGTCGCACAGGTGGACGGTGCCGAGCAGGTGGCCGCAGACGGCCCCCTGGCGGTCGCTCACCTGCCAGAACAGGCTGTCGGCAGCGACCGGCGCGCTGGCCAGGCAGCCGATCGCGACGGCAAGACGGCCGATCCAATGCCTCACCGATACAATCCCCCCATGTCCGATCCCTCCTCCGCGCCGCCGGCGCTGTTCCTGCTCGGCCCGACCGCCAGCGGCAAGACCGCCTGCGCGCTGGCGCTAGCCGATATGCTGCCGGTGGAAATCGTCAGTGTCGACTCGGCGCTGGTGTACCGCGAGATGGACATCGGCACCGCCAAACCGAGCCGCGACGAGCTCGCGGCCTGCCCGCACCACCTGATCGACATCGTCTCGCCGCAGGACAGCTACTCCGCGGCCCGCTTCGCCGCCGACGCGAGCGCGCTGATCGAGGCGATCACGGCCCGCGGCCGGGTGCCGCTGCTGGCCGGCGGCACGATGCTCTACTTCAAGGCGCTGCGCGAAGGCCTGTCCGACCTGCCGCAGGCCGATGCCGGGCTGCGGCAAGAGATCGACCGCCGGGCGGCGCGGCACGGCTGGCCGGCGCTGCACGCGGAACTGGCGCGGCTCGACCCGGACGCCGCGGCGCGGCTCGAGCCGACCGACGCGCAGCGCATCCAGCGCGCGCTGGAGATCGTCAGGCTGACCGGGCGCCCGCTGGCCGAGGCCTACGCCCGCCGCAGCCGCGACGATCTGCCGTTCCGGCCGCTGACGATCGCACTGGCGCCGTCCCGGCGCGAGGTGCTGCACCGGCGCATCGCGGCGCGCTTCGACGCGATGCTGGCGGCCGGCCTGGTGGACGAGGTACGCGCGCTGCGCCGGCGCCATCGGCTGGACCTGCAGATGCCGTCGATGCGCTGCGTCGGCTACCGCCAGGTGTGGGAATACCTGGACGGGCGCTGCGATGCGGCGACGATGCGCGAACGCGGCATCGTCGCGACGCGCCAGTTGGCCAAGCGCCAGCTCACCTGGATGCGCCAGTTCCGCGAGCAATGGCCGGACTACCGCGAGTTCGACTGCCTGCAGGACGGCCTGGCCGCAGCGGTCGGTCGCTTCGCACTCGATTCAGTACAGCGCCACGTCGCGCCAGCAGGCGATCGCGCCGAGCCATAGCGCCGCCATGCCGTAGGCCCGCAGGCCGTAGGCGGCGTTGGCGCGCGCCAGGGCCCCGCCCGGCAGGCCGTAGCGGCCCTGCAGCGCGAGGTGGATGCCGGACAGCGGGCTGACCGCCAGGCCGATCGCCCACGACATCGAGAACACGCTCGCCAGCAGCAGCGGATCCGGCGCCAGCGGCAGCAGCCAGGCCGAGGCCACCGTGATCGAAATCACCGCGTGGATGCCGGCCATCGCGGCGCCGATCATCAGGCCCAGCACCAGTACCGCCTGCAGCGCGCCGAAGTGATCGAACGGCAGCCAGTGGCCGCTGGCCCGCAGCAGCCCATGCAGGCCGGAGGCGAACACCGCGGCGGCCAGGAACAGCGCCAGCTCGCCGGACATCGCCGGCAGCCGGCTGGTGGCCTGGTCGCCGATGCGGCGCAGCGCTTCGGCCGGCCCTTCGCGCAGCAGCGTCACTAGCAGCGCGATCGCCGGCGCGGTGACGGTGATCACCGCCAACGCGCTCCAGCCCGGCAGCACCTGCCGGCCGGCCGTCACCGCCGCCGCCAGCAGCGCCGGCAGCCACAGCGCGCCGAAATGCATCGGGTAGCCGACGAAATCCTGCAGGCCGCTGCCGAGTTCCCGTTCCAGCCGACGGCCGGACAGCAGCAACAGCAGCAGCGCGAACGGCAGCCCGGCCATGATCACGCCGCCCAGCGTGCTGCCCGGCGCATAGGTCAGCGCCACCGCCACCGCGGCGAAGAACGGCGACCACATCGCGGCGGCGAGGAAGCCGCGCACCAGCAGCACCGCCTGGAAGTGCTGCAAACCACCGCTACGGGCCGCCATGCGGTCCGCCATGATGAACACCGCCGACAGGTTGATCACCGAGCCGAACAGATGCACGCCGGCCAGCGAGCGCCACAGCGCGCCGCGGCCGACCGGGGCTCGCTCTTCGCCGTCGCCGAGGCCGACCAGTTGCAGGAAGCTGACGCCGACCAGCATGCCGAGCAAGGCGTTGTTCTGGGTCAGCACGCCCCGCCAGGCCGAGCCCGACCAACCACGCCACCTGGTGCTGCTGGCGCCGGTCGAGTCGCGGCCACAGCAGCACACCGGCCCCCCAGGCGGCCACGCCCGCCGCCCACGACGGCACGCCGGCACCGGCGCCGTCGGCGGCGGCCAGTGCGGCCATCGCGATCAGGAGCAGCGTGGCGGCCCGCGCCACCGGTCTGGATTGCATCGCAGCGAGTCTACGCGACAAGCGGCGCGCAACGTTGCAAATGTGCCCGGGCGTGTCAATATGCGCGTCTCTGCGGCCGGCAAGGGCCGCAAAGATCGAGCCGGAGATCCCCGATGGAGCAGGATTCGCGCGCGGCCACGCTGCGCCTGATCCATATTGCAGACCTGCATTTCGGTGCCCAGGCAGAAGGCACGCCGACCGCCCTGCGCGAGGCCGTGCGCGCGCTCCACCCGTCGCTGGTGGTGGCCACCGGCGACCTGACCCAGCGCGGCCAGCCGGACCAGTTGCGCGCCGCGCGGGACTATCTCGACAGCCTGTCGGTGCCGTGGCTGGCAACCCCGGGCAACCACGACCTGCCGGTGCTGCCGTGGCGGCGCATGATCGATCCGCTGCGCGACTACCGCCGCCACCTTTGGCCCCACACCGAGCCGCGCGTCGATGGCGAGCTCTTGCGGCTGGCGTTCCTCGACAGCACCGATCCTTCCGCCTGGCGGGCTGGCCGATTGGGCGAAGCGCAGGTGCGCCGGGCCGCGGAATACCTGGCTGCGGCCGAGCCCGGCCAGATCCGCATCGTCGCGACCCACCACCCGTTCGACGAGCTCAGCCCGGACGGCCGCGAAGGCATGCGCGGCGCCCAGCAGGCATTGCAGATCCTGTGTGCCGAGGGGCAGGCCGACCTGCTGCTGTGCGGCCACCTGCACCAGACCCGGATCGGCATCATGCGCAACGAGGGGATGCGCTGCGTGGTCGCCTGCGTGGCCGCGACGCCGACCTCGCCGCGGCGCGAGGAGAGCGGCGAATCCTTCGTCTGCATCGATCTCGGCGAGGATTCGATCACGCTCTCGCCGTGGCGCCGCACGCCGGACGCCGAGCGCTTCCGTCGCGTCAAGGGCCGCCATTTCTGCCGCCAGCGCGACAACCACTGGCGCGAGATCGAGCCCGACCTGGAAGACGAGGAGGAGCTCTGATTCAGCCGGCCGCCGGCGCCTCGTCGAGGGCCGCCAGCTCGCTGCGCTCGCGCCGCGCCAGCAACGTGTAGACGGTCGGCACGACGAACAGCGTCAGCAGCGTGCCGAGCAGCATGCCGCCGACGATCACCCAGCCGATCTGCTGCCGGCTCTCGGCGCCGGCGCCGCTGGCCAGCGCCAGCGGTAGCGCGCCGAGCACCATCGCACCGGTCGTCATCAGGATCGGGCGCAGCCGCAGCACCGCGGCCTCGACCACCGCTTCGCCGAGCGAGCGACCCTGTTCGCGCAACTGGTTGGCGAACTCGACGATCAGGATGCCGTGCTTGGTGATCAGCCCGACCAGCGTCACCAGTCCGATCTGGCTATAGACGTTCAGCGTACCGCCGGTGAGATACAGCGCCGCCAGCGCGCCGGTCATCGACAGCGGCACCGTCAGCATGATGATCAGCGGATCGCGGAAGCTCTCGAACTGGGCCGCCAGCACCAGGTAGATGAAAGCCAGCGCCAGCACGAAGGTCAGCGCCAGGCCGGCCGAGGTGGTCTTGAACTCGCGTGTCTGGCCGTTGTAATCGACCGCGTAGCCGGCCGGCAGGATGCGGGCCGCCGCATCCTCCAGGAAGGTCAGCGCCTCGCCGATCGTGTAGTCCGGCGCCAGGTTGGCGGTGATCGTCACCGCCCGGCGCTGCGCGAAGTGGTTCAGTTCGCGCGGCGCGACGGTCTCGTCCACCTTCAGCAGGCTGGCCAGCGGCAGCATCGTGCCGTCGCGGTTGCGCACGAAGATGTCGCGGATGTCGCGCGGGTCGCGCCGGTCGCCCGGTGCCACCTGCACGATCACCTCGTACTGCTCGGCGTCGCGCTTGAAGCGCGTCACCTGCCGCCCGCCCAGCATGGTCTCCAGCGTGCGGCCGACGGTCTCGACCGAAACGCCCAGGTCGGTGGCCTTGTCGCGGTCGATCCTGACCGCCAGTTCCGGCTTGGTCAGCTTGAGGTCGGTATCGACCGCCACCAGGCCGGGGTTGTCGGCCACCGCGTCGAGCAGGCGCTCGGTGTATTGCTGCAACTCCCCGTAGCTGGCCGAGGTGACGATGACGAAGTTGATCGGCCGGTTGCGCGCGCTCTGGCCCAGCGACGGCGGCGTGACCGGGAAGGCCAGCACGCCGGGCACCGCCGCGAACTGCGGGAACAACTGCTTGGCGAGCTGGGTCGAGCGGATGTCGCGCTCGTTCCAGTCGGCCAGGCCGGCGAAGGAGATCCCCTGCGACACGGTCGGGCTGCCCGACACCATGAAGTAGCGCGTCACGACCGGCGTCTTGGCGTAGATCGCTTCGAGCTGGCGCGCATAGCGGTCCATGAATTCGATCGTCGCCCCTTCCGGCCCGCTGAACACGCCGATGATGAAGCCGCGGTCCTCGACCGGCGACAGTTCGGTCTTCAACAGGCCGAGCAGCAGCCAGGACACGCCGGCCACCGCGACGAACAGCAGCATCACTAGCCAGCGCACCTTGAGCGCCACACCGAGCACCCGCCGGTAGCCGCGCGTCAGCCAGCCGAAGAAGCCCTCGACCAGGTTGTACAGCCGGCCGTGGCGCCGCTCGTGGCGCAGCATCACCGAGCACATCATCGGCGACAGCGTCAGCGCGACGAAGCCGGACACGATCACCGCCCCGGCCAGCGTCAGCGCGAACTCGGTGAACAGCTTGCCGGTGCGCCCGGTCATGAAGGCCACCGGCGCATAGACCGCGGCCAGCGTGATGGTCATCGCCACCACCGCGAAGCCGATCTCCTTGGCCCCCTTCAGCGCCGCCTGCAGGCGCGGCATGCCGTCCTCGATGTGGCGGTAGATGTTTTCCAGCACGACGATCGCGTCGTCCACCACCATGCCGACCGCCAGCACCAGGGCCAGCAGCGTCAAGGTGTTGATCGAGAAACCGAAGGCCAGCATCAGCGCGAAGGCGCCGATCAGCGAGACCGGGATCGTCACCATCGGGATCAGCATCGCGCGCCAGTTGCGCAGGAAGACGAAGATGATCACCGCCACCAGCGCCACCGCCTCGCCGATCGTCGCGAACACCGCCTTGATCGAGCGGTCGATGAACACCGTGTAGTCGTTGGCGATGTCCACCCGCATGCCTTCCGGCAGGTCGGCGACGATGTTCGGCAGCTCGGCGCGCAGCGCATGCGACAGCGTCAGCGGGTTGGCCGTGCTCTGCTTGATCAGGCCCAGTGCCACCGCCGGCCGGCCCTTGAAGCGCGCCGAGGTGCGTTCCGATTCGGCGCCGATCTCGACCCGGCCGACGTCGCGGATGCGGATCGGGTAGCCGTCTGCGCTGTGCGGCTCGCGCACCACCACCGCCTCGAACTGGGCCGGCGTCGCGAGGTCGGTGCGCGCCACCACCGAGAACTCGCGCTCGCTGCTCTCGATGCGCCCGGCCGGCACCTCGACATTCTGGTTGCGCAGTGCCGTCTCGACGTCCTGCGGCGTCAGGCCGAAGGCCGCCAGCCGTTCCCGGTCGAGCCAGATCCGCATCGAGTACTTGCGCTCGCCGAACACCCGCACGTCGGCCGCGCCGGGCAGCGTCTGCAGCCGGGGCTTGACGATGCGGCTGGCCACGTCGGTGATCTCCAGCGCCGAGTGGCGGTCGGACGAGAAGGCCAGGTAGATGATCGGATTGGCGTCGGCCTCGACCTTGGCGATGACCGGCTCCTCGACGTCCTGCGGCAGCCGGTTGCGCACCCGCGAGACCCGGTCCCGCACGTCCGCCGCGGCGCCGTCCGGGTCGCGTTCGAGGCGGAACTTGATCGTGATCTGGCTATCTTCCTGGCGGCTGATCGAGGACAGCACGTCCACGCCCTCGATGCCGGCCAGCGAGTCCTCCATCGGCTTCGTCACCTGCGACTCGATGATGTCCGGGCTGGCCCCCTTGTAGGTGGTGCGCACGGTCACCACCGGCTCGTCGATGTTGGGGTACTCGCGGATCGTCAGACGGGTCCACGACACCAGCCCGATCAGCACCACCGCCAGCGACAGCACCGTCGCGAAGACCGGCCGGCGGATGCAGATGTCGGAGACGATCATGGCGTCGGCCTAGTTCGCGTTCGCGGCCTGCGGCGCCGCGGTCGTGGCGATCTTCACCTTGGCGCCGTCGCGCAGCTTGAGCTGGCCGGCCGTGACGACCTGCATGCCGGCCTCCAGTCCCTTGCGGATCTCGACCCGGGTGTCGCGCCGCACGCCGGTCTCGACCGCCACGCGCCGCACGCTGCCGTCCTCGACGACGAACACGTACTGGCCGTCGGCGGTCGGGATCAGCGCCTGCTCGGGCACCGCGGTCACCGCCGGCCGCGCTTCCAGCAGCAGCCGCACGCGCGCGAACAGGCCGGGCCGCAGCAGGCCTTCGCGGTTGTCGATGCGGGCACGCAGCAACACCGCGCGCCCCTGCGCATCGATCTGCGGATCGATCGCTTCAACCACCGCCTCGAAGCTGCGCGCCGACCAGGCGTCGACGCTCACCGCCACCGACTGGCCGGTACGGATCAGGCCCAGGTTCGACTCCGGCACCCGGAAGTCCACCTTCAGGCTCGACAGGTCCTCCAGGTTCACCAGGTCCGCGCCTTCCTTGACGTAGTCGCCGACACTCACCTTGCGGATGCCGGCCACGCCAGCGAAGGGCGCCGGGATCCGGGTGCGGGCGAGCCGGGCGCGAGCCAGTTCGACCGCCGCCTGCGCCACCTGCAGGTTGGCATTGGCCTGGTCGCGGGCGCTGCCGCTGACGAACTTGCGCCGGAACAGGTCTTCGGTGCGGGCCGCATCGCTGCGCGCCAATTCCAGCGCCGCCAGCGCCTGGGCCAGCTCGGCCTGCTGGGTCGCATCGTCGAGGCGGAACATCACTGCGCCGCGCGCCATCCGGGCACCGTCCTGAAAGCCGATCGCGGCAACGCGGCCGGCGATCTCCGGCCGCACCATGACGGACTGGCTGGATGCCAGCGTGCCGACCGCCGACAGTTCGTCCGGCATCGACACCAGCCGCACCTCGCCGACCTCCACCGCCGTGACGCGCGGCGGCGCTGCCTTGGCTGCGGGCGCGGCACCAGCTGCGGCGGGCGCGGGGCCGGCCGGCGCCCGCTGCGCCTGGTAGGCATAGGCCGCCAGCACTGCCAGCCCGACCAGACACAAGCCCATCACGACCTTGCTCGACGACATCCTTGCCACCCCGCTCGCGGCGGTTCGCGCCGCCCGCCAGAATATTGAGACCACCGGGCCACCGGCCCGGTTCGCGCGACGACGGTCAAACGCCCGGCCGGAGCCGGGCGTTTCGCGGGCCGGACAGGCGCCGCCGGTCAGACCACGACGGTGGCCGGCTGTCCTTCCGCGCGCGGCTCGATGCGGCCGATGCGGAAAACGGTTTCGCCGCTGCGGCGCAATGCCTCGGCGGCGGCGTCGGCCTGCCCGGCGGCGACGACGACCGCCATGCCGATGCCGCAGTTGAAGACCCGGTACATCTCCTGCTCGGCGACGTTGCCGGCGCCCTTCAGCCACTGGAACAGGTAGGGCATCGGCCAGCTCGCGGCGTCGATGCGGGCGCTCAGGCCTTCGCCCAGGATGCGCGGCAGGTTCTCGCTGAGGCCTCCGCCGGTGATGTGGGCCATGCCCTTGACCACGCCCGGCATCGCGCGCATCAGCGCCAGCATCGGCTTGACGTAGATGCGGGTCGGTTCGAGGATCACGTCGCGCAGCGGACGGCCGTGGAAATCCGCCTCCAGGTTCGGCTGCGTGAGCTCGATGATCTTGCGGATCAGCGAATAGCCGTTGGAATGGGCGCCGCTCGAGGCCAGCCCGAGCACCACGTCGCCCGGGCGAATCGTCGAGCCGTCGATGATCTCGGACTTTTCCACCGCGCCGACCGCGAAGCCGGCCAGGTCGTACTCGCCGTCCGGGTACATGCCCGGCATCTCGGCCGTCTCGCCGCCGATCAGCGCGCAGCCGGCCAGTTCGCAGCCGCGCGCGATGCCCGACACGACGCTGGCGGCGGTGTCCACGTCCAGTCGGCCGCAAGCGAAATAGTCGAGGAAGAACAGCGGTTCCGCCCCCTGCACCAGAATGTCGTTGACGCTCATCGCGACCAGGTCCTGGCCGACCGTATCGTGCTTGTTCAATTGGAAGGCGAGCTTCAGCTTGGTGCCGACGCCGTCGGTGCCGGACACCAGCACCGGCTCGCGATACTTGCCGGTGAGTTCGAACAGCGCGCCGAAGCCGCCGATGCTGCCCAGAACCTCCGGCCGCATCGTGCGGCGGGCCAGCGGCTTGATGCGGTCGACCAGAGCGTCGCCGGCCTCGATATCGACGCCGGCATCACGATAGGAGAGCGAGTTGGAGTTGGCGCTCAAGACGAATCCTTGCGGGGTTACGAAAACGGTACGGGCGGCTTCGGTTGAGCGGCGTATCACGAGCGGATAAAGTGTCGCCCTCGACCCTGCCGGGCGTGCGTGTTGCTGATCGCGCGCCGGCGCCGGCCAAGCTTTGGATTTTACCCGAAATGCCCCTCCCCCGCGCTTACCGGATGCAGACCCTGGGCTGGCTCGCAGCCGCCCTGCTGCTGCTGTGGCTGGTCTGGCTGCTTGCGCCGATCCTGACGCCGTTTGCGGTGGCGGCGGTGTTCGCCTACGTCTGCGATCCGGGCGTCAACTGGCTGGTGGCGCGGCGCGTGCCGCGGCCGGTGGCGGTGCTGCTGGTGATCCTGGCGCTCGGCCTGCTGTTGCTGTTGCTGCTGCTGATCCTGGCGCCGATGGTCTATCGCGAGGGCGCCGCGCTGGCGCAGCGGCTGCCCGACCTGCTCGAGCTGCTGAACACCCGCCTGCGCCCCTGGCTGGAGGAGCAGTTCGGCGTCGTGCTGCAGCTCGACGTCGGCGCGGTGCGCAAGTGGCTGGCCGGCAACTGGGATACCGCCCAGGACGTGCTCGGCCTGCTGCTGGCGCGGGCCAAGACCAGCGGCATGGCGGCGCTGGCGGTGCTCGGCAACGTGTTCCTGATCCCGATCGTGATGTTCTATCTGCTGCAGGAATGGCCGAAGATTCTCGACTACGTGGAAGAGAGCATTCCCCGCCCGATGCACGACCGCACGATGAAGCTGGTGGCCGAGATCGACTCGGTGCTGTCCGAGTTCCTGCGCGGCCAGCTGTCGGTGATGTTCCTGCTGGCGCTGTACTACAGCGTCGGCCTGTGGCTGGCCGGGCTGCGTTTTGCGCTGCCCGTCGGCATCATCACCGGCCTGCTGGTCTTCATTCCCTATGTCGGCTTCGGTACCGGGCTGCTGCTGGCACTGCTGACCGCGGCCCTGCAGGGCGGCTGGTCGCCGCTGCTCGGGGTCGGGGTGGTGTTCGCGCTGGGCCAGCTGCTCGAGAGCTTTGCACTGACCCCCTACCTGGTCGGCGAGCGCATCGGCCTGCATCCGCTGGCGGTCATCTTCGCGCTGATGGCGTTCGGCCAGCTGTTCGGCTTCGTCGGCATGCTGGTCGCGTTGCCGGTCGGTGCCGCGCTGCTGGTCGGGCTGCGCGAGCTGCGCAGCGGCTACCTGAGCAGCCACCTCTACCTGGGCGAGCGCATCGGCTCGGACGGCAGGCCTTGAAACAGCTGATCCTGGACATGGCCGGCCAGGCGCCGGCCGGCTTCGAGCATTTCGTCACCGGCGACAATTCCGCGCTGGTGGCCGCGCTGCACGAGGCCGCGCTGGCCGGCTCGGATCCGCTCTACCTGTGGGGCCCGCCACGCAGCGGCAAGAGCCACCTGCTGGCGGCCAGCGCCGCGTTGGCTGCCGGCGCCGGGCGCAGCGTCGGCCGGCTCGAGAGCACAGGCGAGTCGTGCGAGCTGCTGCTGGTGGACGACGTGGACAGCCTGGACGAGCAGCGGCAGATCCAGCTCTTCAATGCCTTCAACCATCGCCTGGCGAGCGCTCAGACGCTGCTCGTGGCCGGCAGCCGCCCGCCGCGCGACCTGGCGCTGCGCGAGGATCTGCGCACCCGCATCGGTCAGGCGCTGGTGTTCGAAATCCGGCCGCCGGACGAGGTCCAGCGCCGCCGCATCATCGAATCGCTGGCCGCGCGCCGCGGCCTGCGCATGAGCGGCGAGGTGCTGGATTTCGTGCTGCGCCACGGCAGTCGCGACCTGCCGAGCCTGCTCGCAGTGTTCGAGGCCCTGGACCAGGCCTCGCTGGAACATAAACGCCCGGTCACGCTGCCGCTGCTGCGCGCGCTGCTGCAGACCGGCCTCGACCTTTAGACATCGCTGGACGCCCCTATGGATCTCGTTCTTTTCGACCTCGACAACACCCTTCTGAGCGGCGACTCGGACTTCGAGTGGGCGCAGTACCTGATCTCGATCGGCGTGCTCGACGGGGAGCTCTACGAAGCGCGCAACAATGCCTTCTTCGAGCAGTACAAGGCCGGCACGCTGGACATCCAGGAGTTCCTCGATTTTCAGCTGGCGCCGTTGGCGCGCCACGAACGCTCGCAGCTCGACGCCTGGCACGGGGCATTCATGCGCGAGCGCGTGCGGCCGATGATCGGACCCGCCGCCCGCGCGCTGGTGGAGCGGCACCGGGCCGACGGTGCGCTGCTGGCGGTCGTCACGGCCACCAACAGCTTCGTCACCGGACCGATCGCGCACGAATTCGGCATCCCGCACCTGGTCGCGACGGTTCCGGCCCAGCAGGACGGCCGCTTCACCGGCAAGCCGCGCGGCGTACCGGCCTTCAAGGCCGGCAAGATCCAGCGCGTCGACAGCTGGCTCGAATCCCTCGGCCTGTACATGGGCGGTTTCGAGCACAGCTGGTTCTACAGCGACTCGCACAACGACCTGCCGCTGCTGGAGCGCGTCAGCAACCCGGTGGCGGTGGACCCCGACGCCACTCTGCAAGCCCACGCAGGCCGCGCGGGCTGGCCGGTGATCTCGCTGCGGCAAGCGGTATGAGGCTCGAATCCGCCCGTCGGCGACGTCGGTACGGCAGCCAAGCGCCATCGATCGCCCTCAATCGGCTAGAATCGAGCGGTTAACAAAATCCAACAATCACCCTTTTCCAATGATCCGCAAGCTGCTGCGCCGCGTCTTCAAGCGCGCTGCGACCGATATTCCGAATGAACCAGCCGTCATTGGTGTAGAGCAACACGGCGTCGCGAGCGGCCAGATCTCGCCCGCGGCACGCAAAGTGTGTTCGGTGCTGCAGGAGAAGGGGCACAAGGCCTACGTGGTCGGCGGTGCGGTACGGGACCTGATGGCGGGCCAGACGCCGAAGGATTTCGACGTCGCCACCAGCGCGACGCCGGAGGAAGTGAAGGCGGCGTTCCGGCGCTCGCGAATCATCGGCCGCCGTTTCAAGATCGTGCATGTCATGAGCGGGCCGGAGACGATCGAGGTTTCGACCTTCCGCGCCAGCCAGGACGCCGAATCGGCCGAGACCGACGAGCACGGCCGGATTCTGCGCGACAACGTGTTCGGCTCGCAGGCCGAGGATGCGACGCGGCGCGATTTCACCGTCAACGCGCTGTACTACGATCCGGCCAGCGAGACGATCCTCGACTACCACCATGGCGTCGCCGACCTGAAGCAGAAGACGCTGCGCATGATCGGCGAGGTCCGCACCCGCTACCGCGAGGATCCGGTGCGGATGCTGCGCGCCGTGCGGCTCGGCGCCAAGCTCGGGCTGAGCATCGATCCGGCAGCCCGCGGACCGATCCGCGAAATGGCCGAGCTGCTCGAAAACGTGCCCCCCGCGCGCCTGTTCGACGAGATGCTCAAGCTGCTGTTCTCGGGCCACGCGGTGAATTGCCTCAAGCAGTTGCGCGAGGAAGGGCTGCACCACGGCCTATTGCCGATGCTGGACGTGATCCTGGAGCAGCCCTTGGGCGAGCGCTTCGTCTGGCTGTCGCTCGAGAACACCGACGAGCGGGTGCGCAGCGGCAAGCCGGTATCGCCCGGCTTCCTGTTCGCCACGCTGCTCTGGCACGAGGTGTTGATCAACTGGGAAACGCGCAAGTCCAAGGGCGAAAACGTCTATCCGGCACTGTTCGCGGCGATGGACGAGGTGCTCGAGCAACAGGCCGGCAAGCTCGCGATCACCCGCCGTATCGTCGGCGACATCAAGGACATCTGGTCGCTGCAGCCGCGCTTCGAGCGTCGCAACGGCAAGGCGCCCTACCGGCTCATCGAGCAGCCGCGTTACCGGGCCGCGTGGGATTTCCTGCGCCTGCGGGCTCAGGCCGGCGAACTCGATGCCGAACTGCCCGATTGGTGGCACCGTTTCGCCCACGCCGGCCCGGCCGAGCGCGAGGCGATGCTGCAGCCGGGCGCGGCGGGTGCGCCGAAAAAGCGTCGCCGCCGCCGCCGTAAGCCGGCAGCGTCGGAGCCCGCGGCAGCGGGCGACTCGCAGGCCTGAGCCGCGGCTGCGGCTCGGGACGTGGCCGCTCCCTTGACCGCCGACGGCTCGGCTTGTGTATGCTTGCCACGAACCCTTCCCCCTGACGGAGGCCTCTGCGCCGCATGCTCGAGAAGGCAAAACACATCGTGGTCGAAGGCCCGATCGGTGCCGGCAAGACCTCGCTGGCGAAGCGCCTGGCGGCCCGCATCGGGGCCGAGACGATCCTCGAACGGCCGGAGGACAATCCGTTCCTGGCCCGCTTCTACCAGGACATGGATCGCTGGGCCCTGGCCACGCAACTGTCCTTCCTGCACCAGCGCCTCGACCTGCTGGCCGACCTTCGCACCGGAGGCGAAGTCGTGGTGTGCGACTTCCTGCTCGACAAGGATCCGCTGTTCGCCGAACTGAACCTCGAGACGGACGAGTTCGCGCTGTACCGGCGCGCCCTGGAAGCACTCGGCCCGCGCGAGCCGCAGCAGCCCGATCTGGTGATCTACTTGCAGGCCAAGACCGAAACGCTGATGGATCGCGTGCGCAAGCGCGGCATGAACGCCGAGCGACGAATCTCGGAGGCCTATCTGTCGAAGGTGTCGGACTGCTACGCCCGCTTCTTTTACGACTACCAGGAGGCGCCGCTCTTCATCGTCGACGCCGACGTCCTGAATCCGGTGGATCGCGACGAGGATTTCGAATTGCTGATGGAACGCCTGCGAGCCATGCGGGGCTATCGGGAGTTCTTCGGCTACGCCGACTGAAGCCCGCATTCGTTCTTGTATCATCGCCGTGCCGTCGAGCCGGCCGTTCGAAGGAAGATCAATGAGTTACCTACAGGACAAGGCGCGCAAGCCGGTCACGCTGCACACCCTCGGCAAGATGCGCGAGAACGGCGAAAAGATGGCGATGCTGACCTGCTACGACGCCAGCTTCGCAGCCGCACTGGAACGCTGTGGGGTCGACCTGCTGCTGGTCGGCGATTCGCTCGGCAACGTGCTGCAAGGGCAGCGGACCACGCTGCCGGTGACGATGGAGCAGATGATCTATCACACCGAGTGCGTCTCGCGCGGCTGCACGCTGCCGATGGTGATCACCGACCTGCCTTTCGGCAGCTACCAGGAGTCCCCGTCCCGGGCGATGCACAGCGCGGCCCGACTGATGGCTGCCGGCGCCCAGATGGTCAAACTCGAGGGCGGACGCCACATGGCGGAGACGGTGGGCTTCCTGGTCGAGCGCGGTGTGCCGGTCTGCGCCCATATCGGTCTGACGCCGCAGGCCGTTCATCAGCTCGGCGGCTACCGCGTGCAGGGACGCAGCGAAGAGGGCGCCCGTCAGTTGAAGGACGACGCCCTCGCGCTGCAGCAGGCTGGCGCGGCGCTGGTCGTGCTCGAGATGGTACCGGCACAGCTGGCCGCCGAACTGACCGCGAGCCTCGACACGATGGCCACGATAGGGATCGGCGCCGGTCCGGCCTGCGACGGGCAGGTGCTGGTCCTGCATGACATGCTCGGCGTCTTCAAGGGCTATCGTCCGCGCTTCGTCAAGGATTTCCTGAAGGGTCACGAAGACATCGACGCGGCCATCGCCGCCTACGTGGACGAGGTCAAGCAGGGCCTCTTCCCGGCCCCCGAGCACAGCTACTGAGGAAACCGCATGCGCATCGTTCACAGCATCGCCGAATTCCGCACCCTGCGTGCCGGTTCGAAGCGGCTGGCCTTCGTCCCGACGATGGGAAACCTGCATGAAGGGCACATCGCGCTGATGACGCGGGCAGCGCAACATGCCGACACCGTAGCGTCCTCGATCTTCGTCAACCGGCTGCAGTTCGGGCCGTCCGAGGACTTCGACCGCTATCCCCGCACGCTGGCGGCAGATGCCGAAAAGCTCGAAGCCGCGGGCGTCGCGCTGCTGTTCGCGCCGGACGAGAGGGAGATGTATCCGGCGCCGCAGAGCTACCACGTCGAACCACCGCCCGAACAGGTGGCGATTCTCGAGGGCGAGTTTCGCCCCGGCCACTTTCGCGGCGTCGCTACGGTCGTCATGAAGCTGCTGCAGATCGTCCAACCCGACGTGGCGGTCTTCGGCAAGAAGGACTACCAGCAGTTGATGGTCCTGCGCAACATGGTCAGGGAGTTCGCCATGCCGGTCGAGGTGGTCGCGGGCGAGACCGTCCGCGCCGACGACGGCCTGGCGCTTTCGTCTCGCAATGTTTACCTGAGTTCCGACGAACGCGCCGAGGCCCCCCGTCTGCATACGGAACTGTCTCGCATGCGTGCCGAAATCCGCGCCGGTGGCCGGGACTTCGGTGCGCTCGAAGCAGCCGCCATGGCGACCCTCGGCCGCCATGGCTGGGCGCCGGAATACGTCCGCGTCTGCCGCCAGCTGGACCTGCAGCCGGCAGTCGGCAGCGAAGACGAGCCGCGGGTCGTGTTGGCGGCCGCCCGGCTGGGCCGGACGCGGCTCATCGACAACCTGGAAATCTGATCTTCATGCCGTTTGCGCAATGCACCGTGTGTGCCTCGTTTTGCGCTAAGCTTTCGCGTAAGACGCCGGCAAGGCGCTTGAACAGCGGCACCGCAACTTACCTCAGGGGGACCTAATGACGACCACGGTCAGACATATTCTTGAACAAAAGGGAAGCACGATTCACGCGGTTTCCCCTGACGCCACGGTACTCGACGCGCTGCAGCGCATGCAGGCCCACGACATCGGCGGCGTCGTCGTCACGGAGGGCGCCCAACTGCGCGGCATCTTCACCGAGCGCGACTACGCGCGCAAAGTCACGTTGCAGGGCAAGGCCTCGAAGGACGTCCAGGTGTCCGAGGTCATGACGGCCAATGTCTTGACGATTTCTCCGTCCCAGACCATTGACGATGTGCTCGGCATGATGACCGAAAACCGGATTCGCCACCTGCCCGTGGTCGAGAAGGGCACCATGATCGGCATCATCACGATCGGCGACGCGGTCAAGGCCGTGATCGCCGAACAACAGGCCACGATCGAGCACCTGGAAAGCTACATCTCGGGCGATCTCGGCAACTGAACGGGCTGCCCGATCGCAAGATCCGGACCGCCGGCGAGTCTCCTCGCCGGCGGTTTTGTTTTTGAGTGTGCGGCAGAGACAGACAGTCAGAGAGCAATCGTGTGCCGCCGGCAATGGGGCGGGTCGGGTGGAAACCGTAGACGCCATCAGGCCCGCTGACTTTGGTCAGCGGGCCTGAAGTAGTGGGATAGTCTGACGATGACCTACTTTCACACCCGGCTGGGCACTATCATCGGCGCGTACCTGTTTCACGGTCCTGTTCGGGATGGGAAGGGG
>JBNLET010000247.1:0-4421 GCA_050305135.1 Rhodocyclaceae bacterium
ATCCCGCCCCGGTTGCCCATGCCTGCTGCATGCAGGCGGTGGCGGGGCGAGCGAACCAATGGGGAACGGAACGATGAAAGACAGGAAACATGCCGGGTTTCGCCGTCGCGCGGGGCTGTGCCTGCTCGGTCTGGCGGCTGCCTGGGGCGGCCTCGCCAGCGCCGGGGCCGAGGAACCGCCGCTGGGCGTCAACGTGCTGGAGGCCGGCTTCCAGTGGCGGCCCAACTACGTGTCCGAGGACATGCTGCGCAACGCCGACAAGGATGCCAACAACTGGCTGCACTACGGCAAGGACTACCAGGCCACTCGATTCAGCCAGTTGCGCCAGATCGACCAGGACAATGTCAAGAAACTGGTGCCGAAGTGGAACATGAGCTTCGGCGTGTCGGATGCGCAGGACAGCCAGACCACCGTGGTCAATGGGCGCATCTACGTCACCGCCAGCCAGAACAAGGTCTTCTCGGTCGATGGAGAGAGCGGCCGCATCATCTGGAAATACGAACGCTCGCTGCCGGGCGACCTGGGGCCGCGCCTGTGCTGCGAGGCCGTCAATCGCGGCGTCGCGGTGTTCAAGAACATGGTCTACATGGCGACGTTGGACACCCACGTCGTGGCGCTCGACAACACCACCGGCCGGGTCGTGTGGGACGTCCAACTGGGCGACTACAAGACCGGCGAGATCTACACCTCGATGCCGCTGGTGGCCAACGGGCTGATCGTGGTCGGCAACTCGGGCAGCGACGTCGGCGCCAATGCCGGCAGGATCACGGCCTTGAACCCGGACAACGGCGAAGTCGTCTGGCAGACCCTGACGCGGCCGGTCAGTGCGGACGATCCGGTGGCCAAGACCTGGGCCGACGACTCCTGGAAGACCGGTGGTGCGTCCGCCTGGCTGACCGGCAGCTACGATCCGCGCACCAACACCCTCTTCTGGGGCGTCGGCAACCCGACGCCGGACTTCGACGCCCGGGTGCGGGCGGGCGACAACCTGTACAGCAACTCGACGCTGGCCCTGGACGCCGGCAGCGGCAAGATCAAGCGCTACTTCCAATACACGCCGAACGGCGCCTGGGACTACGACGGCAACAACGAGGCGATCCTGATCGACGACGACAAGGGCCGCCAGGTCTGGCTGCATGCCGACCGCAACGGTCACGTCTATTCGATCGACCGGGAGACCGCCAAGTGCAACTGGGTGGTGCCGATCGCCCGGGTGAATTGGGTCAAGGGCTTCAAGGACGACTGCCGCCCGATCGTAGATCCGGACAAGGTGCCGGGCTACGACAAGGTCGTGACCGACATCGCGCCGATTCTCGACGGCGGCAAGGAGTGGCACCCGGCGGCCTACAGCCCGCTGACCAAGCTGCTCTACGTGCCCTTCATCGACAGTTCGATGGACATCCAGTCGAAGAAGATGGAATGGAAGGCCGGCGAGTGGTTCCTCTCCTCGCGAGTGCTGAAGGCCAACCCCTACACCGGCGGCATCAAGGCCTTCGACGCCACCACCGGCGAGCAGGTGTGGAGCCGGCCGCAGAGCACGCCGGCCACCAGCGGCCTGATCGCGACCGCCGGCGGACTGGTGTTCTCGGGTGACGCCGAGGGCTGGTTCTCGGCGATGCGCGCCGACAGCGGCGAGACCTTGTGGCGCTACAACGTCGGCACCGGCATCCATGGCAACCCGACCACCTACACGGTCGGCGGCAAGCAGTACGTGGCCATCGTCTACGGCCCCGGCGGCGGCAGCCTGTGGCCGCTGGTGTACGGCGAGCTGTTCAAGCACCAGAACCGCGGCGGCGGAATGATGGTGTTCGCGCTGCCGGACTGAGCGTGTGCAACTTCGCGGCGGTCCGCTCGGGCCGCCGCCCAACCGGAGTGCAAGCCATGGGGAACCAAGCGAGCCCGTTCGCGCTGGCCGTCGCGCTGGCGACGGCCGCGCTGCCGGCGAGCGGCGCGGACGTCCTGCGCACCTGCCTGGCGGCGGACAACCCGCCGTTCTCGACGGCGGCCGGCGATCGCCACGGCATCGACCACGACGTGATGGCCGAACTGGCGGCCCGGCTGGGCCGGACGATGGAGGCCCATTGGGTCGCGATCCCGAACCGCGGCGGGCTCGGCAAGGCCTTGCGGCGGGCTTTCGCGTCCGGCGCATGCGAGCTGTTCGCCGGCGTGCCGCTGGCGGAAGGCCGCAACGAGGATCTGCGCGAGCAGGGATTGGCCTCTTCGCGACCGTACCTCAGCACCGGCTATGCGCTGGTGGCGGCCCGCGGCAGCGGCGTTCGCACGCTGGCCGACGCGCGTGGAGCGGGCCGGGTCGGCGCGGTCAGCGCGACGCCGGCCGACCTCTACCTGTTCGAACAGCGGATGCATCGCCGCCCCTACGGCAGCAACGAAGCGCTGCTGGCGGCGCTGGCCGCCGACGAGATCGACGCGGCCTTGATCTGGCTGCCGGCGCTGGCGCGCCTCAGCGACGGCGGGCGAGCGCCGTGGCCCGCTGCGCTGCGCGCCGGAGAAATACAGGACGCGCGCCTGCGTGCCGACTTCGTCGTCGCGCTCAGCCCGGCAGCGAAGCTGTCGAGCGCCACGCTGGACCGGACGCTGCAAGCCATGAGGCAGGACGGAGCGATCGAGGGGATCGCCGCGCGATACGGCCTGCCGACGCAATGAAACTCGCTGCGGCAGAGCCGCACCGGACTCGAAACAGGAAATTCGGATGTTCAAACAGATACTGACGAGGCGGCGTGGATCGGCCGCCTCGGCGCGGCCGGCAGCGGTCCTGCTGGCGTTGATGGCGGCACTGCCGGCCGGCGCGCCGGCCTTCGGCCCGGGTGACGGCGGCAGCGGCGGCGAAGCCTATATCGGCCAGGCCGAGGCCGAGCGGGCCGGCGAGGAGTTGTTCGGCCGTAACTGCCAGCAGTGCCACAACACGCGGGGCCACGGCGGCAAATGCCCGCAACTGGTACGCGGGGCCTGGGGCCCCGCCGGCGCCAACTCGGATCGCTTCATGTTCGAGACCATCTCGAACGGGCGGCCGAACACCCAGATGGGCGCCTTCGGCAAGTCCCTGAGCGCGCAGGAGATCTGGCAGATCGTGGCCTTCCTGAGGGCCGAGGCGAAGCGCGTGGCGGCCGCCGAGGGCACGCGCAAGAAGGATCCGGAAGCCGATCTGTGGTACTGAAAGGAGGCCGGCACCCCGATGTGTGCCGAACGACAGCCGAGGAGTCTCGATGATGCGAAGTCTCGTTGCGGCCATGCTGGCATGGTCGATCACGCTGCCGGCCCTGGCCGGCGATCCGGCGCCGCAGATCTGGCAGAGCGAAGCCGTCTTCCGCCAGCCGGAGTCGGTGTTGCTCGATGCCCGCCGCCAGCGGCTCTACGTCTCGAACATCGACGGCGCCCCGCTCGACAAGGACGGCCGCGGCTTCATCTCGCTGCTCGGCACCGACGGCAAGCTGCGACAGCTGGAATGGATCGGCGGCCTGCATGCGCCGAAGGGGATGGCCCAGGTCGGCGACCGGCTGTTCGTCTCGGACGTGGACGTGCTGGTCGAGATCGACGTCGACAAGGGCGAGATCGTGGCGCGGCATGCCGCCGCCGGCGCGCGCTTCCTGAACGACGTGGCGGCCGATGGCGAAGGCCGCATCTACGTCAGCGACATGATGACGAACCGCATCTACCGACTGGCCGGCGGGCAGTTCGACAACTGGCTCGAGAGTCCCCGGCTGGCCAGTCCGAACGGCCTCACCGTAGTGGGCGAGCGGCTGTTCGTCGCCAGCTGGGGTGCCATGGAGCCGGATTTCAGCACCCAGGTGCCGGGCCACGTGCTGACCGTGTCGCTGTCCGATCGAGCCATTGCCGACTTCGGCGGCACGAGCCCGGTCGGCAACCTGGACGGCATCGAAGCGCTGGCGGACGGCAGCGCGCTGGTCAGCGACTGGATGGCCGGCGGCCTGATGCGCGTTGCGAGCGACGGCAGCGTCGCCAGGCTGGCGTCGCTCGCGCCGGGTTCCGCCGACATCGGCATCGACGCGGCCGGCGGCGTGGTGTGGGTGCCGATGATGAAGCAAGGGACCGTCAGGGCATTGCGCCTGCCGCACTGACGCAGCCGTCGCACGCATCGTCCGTCCGGCTTGGGCGGTTTGCGCAGTAGCACCCCGGCGGCACCTCCGTGTCGTGCCCGAACACCTGGGTGAAGCCGAGGGCGCCGGCATAGCCGAGGTCGATGGTCACCCGTGTCACCGGGACCTTGCGGGTCAGGCGCTCGATCGACTCGACCCGCCGGACGCGGGTCATCCACTGCGTGAAACTGATGCCGGTCTCGCGGCGGAACAGTCGTGCCGGCGCGCGGGGACCGGCCCCCACGTCACAGGGCTGCGCGGCGAGCTCGGTGCCGCCCATCGGGTTGCGCACGCCACGGCGTTGCG
>JBNLET010000248.1:0-4628 GCA_050305135.1 Rhodocyclaceae bacterium
TCGAACATCGGCAGGCCCCACATCTGCCAGTAGGTGTTGCGCGGGTGCGGGTCGTCGGTGTATTCCAGCGCGACCGCCCAGCCCTGCTGCAGGCAGTACTCGACCTGCTTGCCGATCTGCGCGTCGGTGAGGTCCGGCAGGAACGAAAAGGCGCCTTGGGTGATTCTCATGTCGTGTCTCCTGGATGCTGTCGTTGTCCGGCCGCCGGATCAGGCCACCGACGGGGTCGGCACGAAGTCCGAGGTGTCGGTGCTGGCGTAGTTGAAGGTGATCTCGCCCCAGGTATCGAGCGCGGCGCGCAGCGGCTGGCACCACTTGGCGGCGTCGGCCAGGCTCTGCGGCCCTTCGTTGGCGATGTCGCGCCCTTCGTTGCGCGCCAGCACCATCGATTCCAGCGCCACGCGGTTGGCCTGCGCGCCGGCCTGGATGCCCATCGGGTGGCCGATCGTGCCGCCGCCGAACTGCAGCACCACGTCGTCGCCGAACAGTTCCAGCAACTGGTGCATCTGGCCGGCGTGGATGCCGCCCGAGGCGACCGGCATGACCTTGGCGAGGCTGCCCCAGTCCTGGTCGAACAGGATGCCGCGCGGCAGGTCCTGCCTGGTCACGGTCTCGCGGCAGACGTTGTAGAAGCCCTGCACCGTCATCGGGTCGCCTTCCAGCTTGCCGACCGCGGTGCCGGCGTGCAGGTGGTCGACACCGGCCATGCGCAGCCACTTGGCGATCACGCGGAAGGACACGCCGTGCGACTTCTGGCGCGTGTAGGTGCCATGGCCCGCGCGGTGCATGTGCAGCATCATGTCGTTGTCGCGGCACCAGTTGCTGATCGACTGGATCGCGGTCCAGCCGACGATCAGGTCCACCATCACGATGCACGAGCCCAGGTCGCGGGCGAACTCGGCGCGCTTGTACATCTCCTCCATCGTGCCGGCGGTGATGTTCAGGTAGTGGCCCTTCATCTCGCCGGTCTGGGCGGCGGCCTGGTTGACGCCTTCCATGCAGTACAGGAAGCGGTCGCGCCAGTGCATGAAGGCCTGCGAGTTGATGTTCTCGTCATCCTTCGTGAAGTCGAGGCCGCCGCGCAGCGCCTCGTAGACGACGCGGCCGTAGTTCTTGCCGGACAAGCCCAGCTTCGGCTTCATCGTCGCGCCGAGCAGCGGGCGACCGAACTTCTCCAGGCGCTCGCGCTCGACCACGATGCCGGTCGGGGGGCCGGCGAAGGTCTTGACGTAGGCCACCGGGAAGCGCATGTCTTCCAGGCGGGCGGCACGCAGCGGCTTGAAGCTGAACACGTTGCCGATGATCGAGGCGGTCACGTTGGCGATCGAACCGGGCTCGAACAGGTCCAGGTCGTAGGCGACCCAGCAGAAGTACTGGCCGTCCTGGCCCGGCACCGGCTCGACCCGATAGGCCTTGGCGCGGTAGGTATCGCAGTCGGTCAGGCGGTCGGTCCACACCACGGTCCAGGTGGCGGTGGAGGATTCGCCGGCCACCGCGGCGGCGGCTTCGACCGGATCCACGCCTTCCTGCGGGGTGATGCGGAACACCGCCAGCACGTCGGATTCCTTCGGCTCGTAGTCGGGATTCCAGTAACCCATCTGGGCGTACTTGAGCACGCCGGCGTGGTAGCGCTTGGAGGGGTCGGTGATCTGGGTGTTGGCTTCGGGTGCGCCCATTTGTCGTGTCTCCTGCCTAGTGGTGACTCGACGATACGGCGATGGCAGAATAAGGTCGAATTGTAATTTGTTGAATTTGAGATAAGGATTTCTGATGAAGCTCGAGAGCCGGGTCACGATGAAGCAGCTGCGCGCGCTGCTCGCGGTGGCCGACACGGCCAGCTTCACGATGGCCGCGCGCCGGCTGAACATCACCCAGCCGGCGGTCTCGATGCAGATCCGCGAGCTGGAGCAGGTCGTCGGCGAGGTGCTGGTGGACGGCCGGCGCGAGGTACGGCTGACCCCCGCCGGCGACATCCTGGCGCGCCGCGCGCGCGAGGTGATGACTTCGCTCGAATCGGCCGGCGTCGAACTGATGGCGCGGCGCGGCGTGGTGGCCGGCACCGTGGACATCGTCGCGGTCAGCACCGCCGAGTACTTCGTGCCGCGCCTGCTGGCCGAGTTCGGCGAGCGCTACCCGAGCATCAGCTTCCGCCTGTCGGTCGAGAACCGCGATGGCGTCCATGCGCGCTTGGCGGAGCACCGCATGGTGGTGGCCATCATGGGCGCGCCGCCGCGCAACATGCCGGTGCGCGCGGTGGCCTTCGCGCCGCACGCGCTGTCCTTCGTCGCCGCGCCCGGCCACGAGCTGGTGGGCAAGAAATCGGTCCCGCCGGCCAGCCTGACCGATGAGCGGCTGCTGCTGCGCGAGCGCGGCTCCGGCACCCGCGACCACCTCGAGCGCTACCTGAAGACCCACAACGTGCGCCCCTACCGGGCCGACGAACTGGGCAGCAACGAAACGCTGAAGCAGGCCGCGATGGCCGGCCTCGGCGTGGCGCTGCTGTCGCACCACGTCTTCGGCATGGAGCTGGCCGCCGGCCGGCTGGCGCGGCTGGACGTGCAGGACACGCCGGTGCTGCGGCAATGGAACGTGGTGGTGCGCAGCGACCTCGCCGTCACGCCGGCGGTGCAGACGCTGTTCGATTTCCTGCGCGACAACGGCGCCGAGCTGATGCGGGGCATGGTGGAGAGCGAACTGGCGGTGTGAGCGCGCCTCGGCCGGCGCTTTGAATTCGCCGCGTGCGCTGACTATCGTTCGGAATGTCCCGGCCGCAACGAACAGGGAGAGAGCGATGATCATCCACAGCCCGTCGCCGACGGTGGAGATTCCAGGCTGCTCGTGGCCGGCCTATCTGGAAACCGCGATCGAGCCGCATCTCGAGCGCGCGGCGCTGGTGGACCCGGTCGGCGACCGGGTGCTCAGCTACCGCCGGTTGCGCGACGAGATCCGCGCCCTCGCTGCCGGCCTGCGCGCGCGCGGCTACCGCAAGGGCGATGTGATCGCGGTCTACGCCGGCAACTCGATCGAGTTCGTGCTGGCCTTCCAAGCGGCGCTGCGCATCGGTGTCGTCGTCACCACCATCAACCCGACGAACACCCGCGAGGAACTCGAGCGGCAGCTCCGGCACGCCGGCGCCTGCGCGCTGTTCACGCTGAGCGCGCTGCTGGACAATGCACGGTCGGCCGCCGAGGCCTGCGCGCTGCGGGAGCTGTTCGTGTTCGATGCACAGGAAGGGCAGGAGGCCTTTTCGGCCCTGCGTGCCGAGCCCGACGATGCGCCGCCGGCCGACATCGACCCGGCCGTCGACCTGGCCGTGCTGCCGTATTCGAGCGGCACCACTGGGCTCAGCAAGGGCGTGATGCTGTCCCACCGCAACCTGGTCGCGCACAACGTGCAGGTGCTGGCGCAGCGGGACGCGAGCGTGCCGAGCGCGGACGACAGGCTGTTGATGGTGTTGCCGCTGTTCCACATCTTCGCGATGACGGTGATGATGAATCTCGGCCTGTCGCGCGGGACGGCGCTGGTGGTACTGCCGCGTTTCGAGCCCGAGCTGTTCCTGCGCACGATCGAGCGGCAACGCGTCACGCGTGCCTACCTGGTGCCGCCGATCATCAACTTCCTTGCCCATCATCCGCTGGTGGAGCAGTTCGATCTGTCGTCGCTGGGCTACATCCTGTCCGGCGCCGCGCCGCTCGGCGAGGACCTGGCCCGGGCCGCATCGCGGCGAATCGGCTGCAGAGTGGTGCAGGGCTACGGCCTGACCGAAACGAGTCCGGTCACGCACGTCTTTCCGGAGCTTGCCGATCGCGACGATGCGGGCTCGGTCGGCGTGCTGGTGCCGAATACCGAGGCGCGCATCGTCGACCTGGAAAGCGGCGAGGACGTCGCCAACGGAGGGCGCGGCGAGCTGCTGATCCGCGGACCGCAGGTGATGCTCGGCTACCTGAACGATGCGCAGGCCAGCGCGTCGGCGATCGATGGCGACGGCTGGTTCCACACTGGCGACGTGGCCACCGTCGACCCGGACGGCTACTTCCACATCGTCGACCGCGCCAAGGAACTGATCAAGTACAAGGGCTACCAGGTGGCGCCGGCCGAGCTGGAGGCGCTGCTGGCGACCCACCCGGCGGTGGCCGACTGCGCCGTGGTGCCGGTGCCCGACAACGAATGCGGCGAACTGCCGAAGGCCTGCATCGTGCGCAAGGGCGAACTCGGCGAGGAGGCCTTGATGGCCTGGGTCGCAGAGCGGGTGGCGCCGTATCGCCGGATCCGCCGCGTCGAGTTCCTCGACGCGATCCCGAAGTCGCCCTCCGGCAAGATCCTGCGCCGCCTGCTGCGCTGAGTTTCAGTGCGCCGCGGGGTCGCCGCCGCGGTTGCTGCGCCGGCTGGCGCGTCCCGCCAGCGCCAGCAGGGCCAATGCGAGTGCCAGCAATGCCGGCGCGGAGGGTTCCGCCACCGCGTTGGGCTCTCCGCCGCCGCCCGGATCGCCGCCGGCCTCGGGTTCGATCAGCAGGCCGCCGACGCTGTACGGGGAATTCACGTTGATGGCCGAGAACTGGCTGGTGAAATTGGTGCCGGCGAAGAAATCCGCCAGCGTCGGATAGGAATTGATCGCCAGCTCGATGCCG
>JBNLET010000249.1:0-5203 GCA_050305135.1 Rhodocyclaceae bacterium
GCTGATTGATGTCCTGGACGCGGACATTGGATTTCAGCTGGCCGCCGACCATGCCCTGGTCGAAGGGGCCGGCGAAGGCGGAGGTGGCAAGCACGGTGGCGGCGATGGCGATGATGGCTTTCATGACGACTCTCCTTGGGGGTTGGCTTGTTTTCAGAGGGGTTGTCGGCTGCCCGGCTGAAGCCTGAGTCGCGGCGGTGGCCGGATCGGTTCGCCAACTGCGTCACGGAATGCCCGCGGCCGGCCGGCGGGCGGCGACGGACTTGTCGCAAGGTGATGCGACATGCATAATCGGCGCCTCGCCGATGCCATGGTCAAGCGCGATGATGAACCCTTGCCGCGGCACTGCCCGCCTCCGATTCGATCCGCCCGCCGGCCGGCGGGCGCTGCGCGGGCTCGCGGCTGCCGTTGTCCTGACGCTGGCATCACCGACCTTCGCCGGCTCCCTGGCCCCGGGTACGCCGATGCTGGCGCAGGGCACGCGGGTGCTGGTCGCGCCGCTGGATCTGGAATTGTTCGAACTGGGTGCCGGCGGCGTGCTCGAACCGCGCGCCGACTGGACCGCCACGGCGCGTGAGCAGATGGGCCTGGCGCTGGCGCAGTTCGCCGATCAACTGGGTTTCGAGCCGCTGCGGCTCGGCGAGGACGAGGCCGACGGTTACGCCGAGGCGCTCAACCTGCACGCCGCGGTGGCGGCCTCGATCGAACTGCACCACGCCATCGGCGGCGCATGGGCGCTGCCGGCCAAGCACGGCGAACTGGACTGGAGCTTCGGGCCGCTGTTCGCCGCGCTGGAGCGCGACAGCGGCGCCCGCTACCTGCTGGTCACGCGGCTGCGCGACAGCTATGCCTCGGCCGGTCGCAAGGTGGCCAAGGTGGCGCTGGCCCTGCTCGGCGTCGGTATTCCGGCCGGCGCCCAGGTCGGCTACGCGACGCTGATCGACGTGCGCAGCGGCAGGGTGGTGTGGTTCAACCGCCTGGTGAGCGGCAACAACGATCTGCGCAACGCCGACGACGCCTTCGAATCGGTGGACGAGTTGCTGGAGGACTTCCCGGTGGCCGAGCGCACCGAAGCGCAGGAAGAGGAATGGGAGCGTCGCCGGCAGGCGCGCGAGCAGGGCGGGGAAACATGAGGCGGCGGCGTTTCATCGCTTTCGGTTGCGCCCAGTGCGCGCTGCTGGCCAGTGCCGGCGCCACGGCCGCCGACGACTGGGTGATGCCGCCGCGGCTCGCCCGGCCGGCGCTCGACAGTGACGAAGGCGGGCTGTGGGCGCTGATGGACCGCGAGGAGAAGCGCGTCCGGCGCAGCCCGTTCCGGCTGCGCGACGAGGCGCTGGACGGCTATCTCGCCGCGCTGGTGTGCCGGCTGGGGGCGGAGCACTGTCCGGACATCCGCGTCTATCCGCTGCGCACGCCGTGGTTCAACGCCAGCATGGCGCCCAACGGCATGATGCAGATCTGGTCGGGGCTGATGCTGCGGGCCGACAACGAAGCCCAGCTCGCCGCCATCGTCGGCCACGAGATGGGACACTACCTGCAGCGCCACGCCGCCCAGAACCTGCGCGACCTGCGCAGCCGGGCCGCCTTCGCCCAGTTCCTCGGCATCGTCAGCGGCGGCGTGGTCGGCCTGCTCGGCCAGCTCGCGCTGCTGGCCGGCCAGTTCGCCTTCTCGCGCGAGCAGGAGCGCGAGGCGGACGCGATCGGCCTGGCGCTGATGTCGCGTGCCGGCTACGACGGTCGCGAGGCGGCCAAGATCTGGGCCAACCTGCGCACCGAACTGCAGGCCGCGGGCGAGGATCCCGCCGCCGGCAGCCCGATGTTCGCGACCCACCCGGCTGCCGAGGAGCGCGAGCGCACGCTGCGCGAGAAGGCGGCCGGCAGCAGCGGCGACACCGGCCTGGCGGCCTGGCGGCGCCACATCGAGCCGTTCATGCCGACGCTCTTGCAGGACGAACTGAGGCGCGCCCGGCCGGCCCAGACGCTGGTGCTGATCGATCGGCTGATCGCGCGCGACGGCCACACCGGCCACCTGCTGCTGGCCCGCGGCGAGGCCTACCGGATGCGGGCCGCCGAGGGCGATACCGCCTTGGCGATCGCTGCCTTCGAGCAAGCCCTCGAACGCCCGGACGCGCCAGCGGAAGCCTACCGGGAGTTCGGCATCGAGATGGAACGGGCCGGCCACAAGGACAAGGCGCGCGACGCCTATCGCCGCTATCTGGCCATGTCCCCCGCGGCGCCGGACGCCGCGATGATCGGCAGCTACCTGCAGGGGCTGGCGGCGCGATGAGGATCCCTCGCGGCGCCCGCGTCGATCAGCGCGGCAGAAGGCCGAACGCCGCCCATGGAGTCATCGAGATGATTTTTCGCAATCTCCGCAGCGGGGTCGGCTGCCCGCGCCGGCTGCTCGCGCTGTTGCTGCCGATCCTGCTCGCCGCCTGCGCCGGGCCGACCATCCGCGCCGTCGACCAGGGCGAAGCGGTGGTGGCCGAGCGCCTCGCACTGCACGTGGACCAGCCCTGGAACCGCTTCTCGGGCCCGAATTTCGGACCGCTGCCACGCTGGACGCGGGACGGCATCCACGTGGACGTGATCGAGTTCTACGTCGCCGTCAAGGATGGCCAGCCGCTGCTGCCGCCGGCCAAGGACAAGGCGCCGCCGCTGCCGTTCCGCGCCACGATGAAGCCGCACGAGATCACCGCGCTGTTCGAGGCGCTGCTGGCGCGGGACGGTTCGGTGGTGGCACTGGAGCGGCTCGCGCCGGCCCGGTTCCTCGGCGGGGCGGGCTTTCGCTTCGACCTCTCGCGCATCCGCAAGGGCAACGACGTGCGCGATGCGCTGACCGGCTGGGGCGTGGTCAGGAACGACGAGCTGACGGTCATGCTCTACAGCGCGCCGGCGCTGCATTTCTATCCGCGCGACATCGCCGAGGTCGAGCGCATCGCTGCCAGCGCGGTGCTGCGCTAGCCCGGCGAGCGGCGCTCGCCGCTGGCGACGCCGGGGCCGCTGGCCGAGGCGCGGGCCGCCGAGAGCGTGCACGAGACCGGCATCAAGGTGGCGGACCTGCTGCGCCCATCTTGCGCGGCGGGTTCCGGTCCTTGCAAGAAGGATCGGGTCCCGCCGCGCAGCGCTCAGAACTGATGGCAGGATTCGGTGTTGTCGGTGGCCACGTACGTCAGGGTCGGATGCTGCAACGCGGTCACGCAGAAGCCGAACGCGACCGACCCTTTTTGCGCCGTGGTGGTCTGCAGCACCGCGCTGCCGTCCGGGCCGGTGGTCGCGCTGACCGTTTCCGAGTAGCTGCCGCTAAACTGGCCGGACACGTCCGCTCCGCCCACCGGCATGCCGTTGTTGTCGACGACGCTGACCGTCGCGACACCGAACTTGCTGCCCTTGCTGGCGTTTGCCGTCGTCAGCGTGATCGCGGCGACGTGCAGCGAGGTGGCCGGGCTGGTGCCGCCCCCGCTGGGCACGGCCGACACCACCTCGCTCGGCGTACTCTCGTTGCCGGCGCCGTCGATCGCGACGATCCGGTAGTAGTACGCCTGACCGTTGACGAGTCCGCCGTCGAGGTACTGCGAGGGCGCGATCGGCGTAGCGCCGGTGAGCCGCGAGAACGGCCCCGCCATCGCATCCGCGCGCTCGATGTGGTAGCCGGCCAGGTCCGCTTCGCCGTTGTCTGCCCAGTCGAGGCTGACTTGGGCATCGCCGGGCACGGCGACCAGGCCGCCGGGCTGCGCCGGAGGCGTGGTGTCGGCGGCGCCGAGCGTGATCGAGTCGATCGTCTCGCTGCCGATCGGATCGAACAGCGAGCCCGCCAGCGTCGCATTCAGCACCTCGAGCGTGTAGGTGCCGTCGGCCGGCAGCGAGACGCTGAAGGTTGCGACCCCCTTGGTGTCCGAGTACTGGTAGCGATTGACCCGGCTGCCGTCGGGCATCGTCCAGACGCCATTGACGATGACGCTGGTCTGCGGCTCGCCGAGGCCGTTCACGACCGTCACGGCGCCGCGCAGGGTCTGCGTGCCACGCACTTTGGCAGTCGAAAAGTCGATGCTGGCCAGCAGCGAGCGTGCCGAATGTGCGTTCACGCTGATCGTGAGCTCGTCGCTGGCGCTGGCGCCGCTGTTGTCGGTCACCGTCAGCCTGGCCACGAAGGTGCCCAGCGACGCATAGCTGTGGCTGGGATTGGCGCCGCTGCCGCTCGTGCCGTCACCGAAGTCCCACGCGTAGGAGACGATGGAGCCGTCCGCATCGCTCGAGCCCGCCGAGCTGAACGCCACCAGCAGCGGCGCGTCGCCGCTGCTCGGCGTCGCGTCAGCCTGCGCGATCGGCGGCTGGTTCGCGCCGCCGGCCACGATCGTCAGGCTGTCTTCACCGAACGCGCCCCGGCTGTCGTAGACGCGCAGCGTGGCGGTGTAGCTGCCCTCGGTGCTGAACGTGAAGTAGGCCGGTGTGCCGTAGTACGACCGTCCGTCGCTGAGCCGCCACTCGATGTTGCCGAGCGCGCCGTCCGGGTCGTAGGAACCGTCGGCGTACAGCTGCACGCTCAAGGGCGTCGGTCCGCTCGGTCTCGAGGCCGAGGCGACCGCCACCGGCAGCGCGTTCGGTGCGGTGGCCTGGATCATGATCGCCTGCGAGGCGCTGCGGCCGGTGGCGTCGCTCACCGTGAGCCGCACCGGGTACTCGCCGGGCTGCGCGAATTCGTGGCTCGGGTTCGGCAACGTCGAGGTCGTGTGGTCGCCGAAATCCCACAGGTAGCCGAGCGCGGAGCCCTCCGGATCGAAGGAGCCGGTCGAGTCGAAGGTCACGCCGAGCGGCACGTCGCCGCCCAGCGCCGATGCGCTCGCAAGCGCCACCGGGTGCCGGTCGCTGCCGTCGATGACGCCGCTCAGCATGATGCGGTAGTTGGACGCCGCGCCGTCGTTGAGCATCTGCGAGCCGGCGATCAGGGTGTCGCTGCCGCGGCTGGCGATGGCCAGGTCCGTCTGGGCGAATGGCGAGTCGTCGATCAGGAAGCCCTGCGGATCGAGGATCGTGCCATCGGTCGTCACGCGCATGCCGTAGAAGTCGCTGCGCGCATCGAGCTGCTCGAGTGAATGGGGCGCGAGCCGGTTCTTCTGGTCCTGGAAGGCGACGATGAAGTCGCGACCGTCGAAGCTGATGGCGGGCCGATACTGGTTGCCGAACCAGGGCGTGGCGTTGCCGA
>JBNLET010000250.1:0-8911 GCA_050305135.1 Rhodocyclaceae bacterium
AGCCCGACAGCAGCGCGCGTTTCCCGGTAGGGCCGGCTTCAGCCGGCCTCGGGCCGTCGACACGTGCCAGACGCACGACTTCGATACGGCGCGCAACACCACATCAGGCCGCCCGCCTCTGGCGCAACTGCTCGAACAGGCAGATCGCGGCGGCGCAGGCCACGTTGAGCGATTCGACCTGGGCCGCCATCGGGATCGCGACGCGATGCGTCGCCAGCGCGGCCAGCCCCGCCGACACCCCCGCCCCCTCCGAACCGAACAGCCAGGCCACCGGGCCGCTCAGATCGCAGCGGTAGAGCTCGCCGGCATCCGGCCCCAGCACCGTCGCGGCGACGATGCCCGCATAGTCCTTCAACAGCGCCGCCACGTCGGCATGCTCGACGATGCCGATGCGGAAATGCGCCCCCATGCCGGCCCGCAGCACCTTCGGCGACCAGGCCTGGGCGCAGCCCTCGGTCAGCACCGCCTGGCGCACGCCGGCCGCCGCCGCGGTGCGCAGGATCGTGCCGACGTTGCCGGCGTCCTGCACCGCGTCCAGCACGACCAGGTCCCGGTCGGGCACGGCCTGCGCTGCGGCCGGCTGGTCGATCAGCGCCAGCAGGCCGCTGGGCGTGTCGACCGGACTCAGCTGGCGGAACAACTCGTCCGGCAGCAGCCGCACGACCTCGTCCAGCGTCTCGCACAGCTGCGCCGGTTCCGGCCGCGCGATAGCACTCTCGGCCACCAGCAAGGCCTTGATCGGCACCGCGGCCCGCAGCGCTTCGGCGACCAGGTGCGGCCCGTCGAGCAGGGTTTCGCCGCTCTTGCGACATTCGCGTGCCGAACGGCCGAGCGCCCTGACCCGCTTCACCAGCGGGTTGTCGCGCGAGCCGATGCGCTGCATCAGAAGGCCAGGCCGAGCGTCGCGGTGGCGACGTTGAACGCGCCCAGCAGCAGGTTCAAGGCGACGCGCTGCCGGATCGCATTCAAGGCCTTGGCGCCGGCGGCCCAGTCCTGGCCGCCGACGGCGGCCTGCAGCGTCCGCCACGGACCGCGCCAGATGCTGACGAAGACGCCGACCATGACCAGGCCGACCAGCATCATCACGTGCCAGGCAAATGGAGCGCTGCCGAAGCCGACCTTGAGCAAGGTAGCGACGCCGGACAGCAGGATCAGCGCGACACTGGCCCAGACCAGCGCGAAGAAGCGCCGGAAGACGCCGCACCACAGCGCCAGCCGGTCGGCCGGCGCCAGCGCTCCGGCCGCCGGCCGCAGGCAGAAATACGCGAAGACCATGCCGCCGATCCAGGTGATCACGCCGACGAGATGCAGGAACAGCGCAATGTTGTGAAAGCTCATCGGATCTCCTCCTCGCTCCACAGCGGTGGATTCTGCAGGATCGCCCTGACCGGCGCGAAACTGCGGCGGTGGAAATCGCGCACGCCGTGGCGCTGCAGAGCCGCCAGGTGGGCGGCGGTCGGATAGCCCTTGTGGGCGGCCAGTCCGTATTCCGGGTAGTCGGCGTCGAGCGCCACCATCGCCGCGTCGCGGACCGTCTTGGCCAGGATCGAGGCGGCCGAGATCGCCGGCTCGAGCGCGTCGCCGCCGACGATCGCGCGCGCCTCGCAGTCCAGCTGCGGGCAGCGGTTGCCGTCGATCAGCGCCAGCCGTGGCGACGGGTCGAGCGCCGTCACTGCGCGCCGCATCGCCAGCATGCTGGCGTGCAGGATGTTCAACTCGTCGATCTCGGCCACGCTGGCCTCGGCCACCGCCCAGGCCAGCGCTCGTTCGCGGATCTCCGCGGCCAGTCGCAGCCGCTTCTTCTCCGACAGCTTCTTCGAATCGGCCAGGCCGTCGATCGGTCGCGCCGGATCGAGGATCACCGCGGCCGCCACCACCGGCCCGCACAGCGGCCCGCGGCCGGCTTCGTCCACGCCGCACACCAGCAAAGGCATACTCATCGGGCCGGCTCCAGGTAGGGCAGGATCGCCTCCGCGGCGCGCGCCGCGGTGTCCTGCCTGAGATGCTCGTGCATCTCGGTAAACAGCGCCTCCAGCCGCTCGCAGGCGGGCCGGTCGGCGATCCAGGCGTCCAGCGCGTCGGCCAGCGCCTGCGGCGTCGCCTCGTCCTGCAGCAGTTCGGGCACTACCGTGTCGTTGCACAAGATGTTCGGCAGGCCGACCCAGGGCAGGTAGGCCATGCGCTTCATCAGCCGGTACTGCCACGGCCCGATGCGGTAGGTGATCACCATCGGCCGCTTCAGCAGCGCGGCTTCCAGCGTCGCCGTGCCGCTCGCCACCAGTACCGCGTCGGCGGCGGTCATGGCATCCCAGGCATGTCCGTGCATGCGCCGGATCGGCAGGTTCCGGCCGCCGGCCGCTTCCTGTTCGGCGGCGAAGATCTGCATCGTCTCGCGGGTCGCCAGCGGCACCAGGAACTGCGCCTCCGGATGGCGCTGCGCCAGCACGCCGATGGTGTCCAGGTAGAGTCTGCTCAGATTGCGCGCCTCGGACTGGCGGCTGCCCGGCAGCATCGCGAACACCAGTTGCCCGACCGGAATGCCGAGCCGCTCGCGGGTCGCCGCCCGGTCCGGCGCCAGCGGCAGCACGTCGGCCAGCGGATGGCCGACGTAGCTGACCGGGATGCCGCGGCGCTGGTACAGCTCGGGCTCGAACGGGAACAGGCACAGCATGTGGCTGACGCTGCGCGCGATCTTGTCGATGCGTCCGCCGCGCCAGGCCCAGATCGACGGACTGACGAAATGGATCGCCGGCAGGCCGGCCTTCTTCAGCCGGGCCTCCAGGCCGAGGTTGAAATCCGGTGCGTCGACGCCGATGAAGGCCCGCGGGCGGTCGCGCAGGATCATCCGCCCGAGCTCGCTGCGGATGCCCGACAGTTCGCGGTAGCGCTTCAGCGCATCGACGTAGCCGTGCACCGCCAGGCGCTCGCAGGGCCAGATCACGTCGAAGCCCTCGGCCGCCATCTTCGGCCCGCCGATGCCGTAGAACTGCGCGTCGGGCAGCTGTGCCCGCAGCGCGCGGATCAGGTGCGACGCCAGCAGGTCGCCGGACGCTTCGCCGGCCACCATCGCGATGCGCACGGTCATCGGCTCAGCGGACGATGCCGCGGTTCCTGACCGCGATGAAATCGGCGAAGATCCGCACCGCCGGCTCGGCGGCGGCGATCTCGTCGATCTTCTCGCGCGCCTCGTCCAGCCCCAGGCCGGAGCGGTACAGCGTGCGGTAGGCACGCTTGATGGCGGCGATCTGCTCGGCGCCGTAGCCGCGCCGCTTGAGGCCTTCCGAATTGATGCCCTTCGGCCCGGCCGGATTGCCGGCCACCGTCACGTAGGGCGGCAGATCCTGCAGCAGCACCGTGCCGACGCCGCAGAACGAGTGCGCGCCGACCCGGCCGAATTGGTGCACCCCGGTGAAGCCACCCAGGATCGCCCAGTCGCCGACCTCGACGTGGCCTGCCAGCGTCGCGTTGTTGGCGAAGATGGTGTGGTTGCCGACGACGCAGTCGTGCGCGACGTGCACGTAGGCCATGATCCAGTTGTCGTCGCCGACCCTCGTCAGGCCGCCGGCCTGGGCGGTGCCGACGTTGAACGAGCAGTACTCGCGGATCGTGTTGCGGTCGCCGATCTCGAGCCGGGTCGGCTCGTCGTCGTACTTCTTGTCCTGCGGGATCGCGCCGATCGAGCAGAACTGGAAGATGCGGTTGTCGCGGCCGATGCGGGTCTTGCCCTCGATCACGACGTGGGGTCCGATGCGCGTGCCGGCGCCGATGTCCACCTGCGGGCCGATCAGCGAATAGGCGCCGACCTCGACGCCCTCGGCCAGCCGGGCATCCGGATGAACGATGGCGGTCGGGTGGATCATGCCAGCTTCTTCAGCGCGCACATCAACTCGGCCTCGGTCGCCACTTCGCCGTCGACGCGGGCCACCGCCTTGTACTTCCAGATGTTGCGCTTGGTGTTCAGGATCTGCACGCTCATCACCAGCTGGTCGCCGGGACTGACGGGCCGCTTGAAGCGCACGCCGTCGATGCCGGCGAAGTAAACCACCGAATCCTCGTCCGGCAGCGCCCCCATCGTCTTGAACGACAGGATCGCCGCCGCCTGGGCCATCGCCTCGACGATCAGCACGCCCGGCATCACCGGATGGTGCGGGAAATGGCCGGGGAAGAACGGCTCGTTCATCGTCACGTTCTTGATCGCGACGATGCTCTCGCCCTCCACCAGCTCGGTGACCCGATCCACCAGCAGGAACGGGTAGCGGTGCGGCAGGTACTGCAGGATTTCGTGGATGTTCATGACGAGCTCGATCCTTGTTCCAGTTCGGAGAGTCTCTGTTCGAGAGCGCGAATTCTATCCGCCATCGCATCCAGGTGGCGCAAGTGGGCGAAGTTGCGCACCCAGTCCGGGTGCGCCTGCATCGGCGGAATCGACGTGTAGACGCCCTTCTGCCGGATGCTCTTGGAAACCACCGTGCCGCCCGAGACGACCACGTCGTCGGCGATCTCCAGGTGCCCGACGATGCCGACCATGCCGCCGATCATGCAGCGCTCGCCGATTCTGGCGCTGCCCGCGATGGCGGCCGCGGCGGCGATGATCGAGTGCCTGCCGACGCGCACGTTGTGGCCGATCTGGATCTGGTTGTCGAGCTTGACGCCGTCCTCGATCAAGGTGTCGTCGAGCGCGCCGCGGTCGATCGTGGTGTTGGCGCCGACCTCGACGTCGTCGCCCAGCACCACCCGGCCGGTCTGCGGGATCTTGACCCAGCGCTTGTCGCCGTCGCGCGCGAAGCCGAAGCCGTCGGCACCGATCACCGCGCCGGCATGCAGGATGCAGCGCACGCCGATGCGGCAGCCGTCGTAGATCGTCACGCCCGGGTGCAGCAGGCAGTCGTCGCCGATCTCGACGCCGGCACCGATGCGGCAGCCGGCGCCGACGACCACGCCCTCGCCGATCCGGCTGCCCGGTCCGATCCAGCTGCCGGCACCGACCTCGGCACTGGCCGGCACCGCGCTCTCGAGCGTGGCCGTCGGTGCCACGGCGCCGCTCGAGCGGCGCTGCGGCGACAACAGCTGGGCCAGGCGGGCGAAATACAGATAGGGATCGTCGCTGAGGACGCGCGCCAGGCCGGTGGCATCGCGCAGGCGCGGCGACAGGATCACCGCCGACGCCTTGCTGGCGGCAAGCTGGGCCTGGTAGCGCGGATTGGCGAGAAAGCCGATGTCGCCCTCGGCGGCGGATTCCAGCGTTGCAATACGCCGGATCGGGGTCGCCGGGTCGCCGACCAGTTCGCCGCCGAGCGCGGCGACGATCTCGCCCAGCGTGCGCGGCGGGGAAGCCGTGGCCTGGCTCACTTCTTCTCGGCCAGCGCCTTGATCACCTTGTCGGTGATGTCGATCCGTGTGCTGGCATAGACCGCCTCCTGGAAGATGATGTCGTAGCCTTCCTGCTCGGCGATCTGCTTGATGGCCTTGTTGGCGCGCTCCAGCACCGCTGCCAGCTCCTCGTTGCGGCGGGCATTCAGGTCCTCGCGGAATTCCCGCTGGTTGCGCTGGAAATCGCGGTTGAGCTCGTTGAATTCGCGCTCCTTGGCCTGGCGCTCCGCAGCGGCCATCGTCATGCCGTTGCGCTCGAGTTCCTCCTGCAGGCTCTGCAGGTGCTTGGCCCGGCTTTGCAATTCCTTGTCGCGCGGCTCGAATTCCTTCTCCAGCCTGTGCTGCGCCGCTACCGCCGGGACCGCTTCGCGCATCACCCGGTCGGAATTGACGAAGCCGATCCTGGCCTGGGCGGCGGCGGCGCCCGGCAACATGATCAGCGCGGAGGCCAGCAGGGCCAGGCCGACTCGTTTCACGGTTGTCTCCACTTGCTGCATCGCTCAGAAAATCGATCCGAGCTGGAACTGGAAGCGCTGGGTGCGATCTTCGGGCTTCTTGTTGAGCGGCCAGCCGAGGCTGAATTTGAGTGGCCCGATCGGCGAACTCCAGGAAAACGCCAGTCCGGAACTGTACCGCAACTCGGACAGCTTCAGCGGCTCGTCCTCGCCGTACACCTGGCCGGCGTCGACGAAGGCCGAAATGCGGAACGACTTGTCGCGCCCGGAGCCCGGCACCGGGAAATAGAATTCGGCGTTGCCGATCAGGCGGCGATCGCCGCCCAGCGATTCGCGGTCGCCGGTCGAGCTGTCGACGAACTGCGGGCCGAGCGAACTCTGCTCGAAGCCGCGCACCGAGCCGATGCCGCCGGCGTAGAAGCTCTTGTAGAACGGCAGCGACTTGTTGTTCCAGCCCTTGGCCCAGCCGACCTCTCCGTTCAGCATCAGGGTGAAATCGGAGCCGATCGGGAACCAGCGCTGGTGCTCGTAGATCACCTTGCCGTAGCGCAGCGAGCCGGGCGGCAGCGCGGTCTCGAACAGCACCCGCTGGTAGGTGCCCTTGGTCGGGTAGAGGAAGCTGTCGCGTCCGTCCCGCGCCCAGCTGACGGTGCCGATCAGGCTGGTCACCGATTCGCAGTCGAAATCCTCGCAGAAGCGCTTGTAGCGGTCCGGGCTGTCGTCGAAGGTGGTGATCTTGGTGCGGTCGACGGCCAGGCCGAAATTGATCTTGTCGTCCTCGGCGATCGGATAGCCGAAACGGAAGCCGCCGCCGATCGACTCGGTCTTGTAGCGCGCCACCGTCAGCGAGGTCGGATCGACGTTGCGCTGGTAGATGTCCCAGCCCAGGCTGACGCCGTCGATCGTGAAGTACGGATTCGTGAACGACAGCGAGAGCGTCTTGTTGACGCTGCTGGTATTGATGTTGAGCGAGGCCGAGTTGCCGCTGCCGAACAGGTTCTGCTGCGAGATCGAAGCGTTCAGGATGACCTTCTCGGAACTCGAGAAGCCGGCACCGAACATCAGGTTGCCGGTCGGCCGCTCCTTGACCGAGAAATTCACGTCCACCTGGTCGGTGGCGCCCGCCACCTGCGGCGTCTCGACGTTGACCTCGTCGAAGAAGCCCAGCCGCTCCACCCTCGTGCGGGAGCGGTTGATCTTCGAGGCGTCGTACCAGGCGCTCTCCATCTGGCGCATCTCGCGCCGGATCACTTCATCGTGCGTGCTGGTGTTGCCGCTGACGTCGATGCGGCGCACGTAGACGCGGCGGCCGGGGTCGACGAAGATCGTGAACGCCACCTCCTGCTTTTCGCGGTCCACCTCGGGCGAGGCGTTGACGTTGGCGAAGGCATAGCCCTCGTCGCCGAGCCGGTCGGTGATGGCCTTGTTGGTCTCGGTCAGCTTGCGGCGCGAGAACGTGTCGCCGGGGTGCACCGTCACCAGTTCGCGGTAGTCGGCTTCCGGGATGATCAGGTCGCCGGTCAGCCGCACGCCGGAAATCGTGTACTTCTGGCCCTCGGTGACGTTCACGGTGATGAAGATGTCGCGCTTGTCGGCAGTGATCGAGACCTGCGTCGCGTCGATGCTGAAGTCCAGGTAGCCCTGGTCGAGATAGAAGGAGCGCAGTTGCTCCAGGTCGGCCGACAGCTTCTGCTTCGAGTACTGGTCGTTCTTCGTGTACCAGGTCAGCCAGCCGGGTGTCGTCAGCTGGAACAGCTCCAGCAGGTCGTCCTCGCTGAAGGCCTTGTTGCCGACGATGCCGATCTTGCGGATCTTGGCCACCTCGCCCTCGACGACGTCGAAGTTGACCGCCACCCGGTTGCGTTCGAGCGGCGTCACCGAGGCCTTGATCTTGGCCGAGTAGAGGCCCCGCGACAGGTATTGGCGCTTCAGTTCCTGCTCGGCCCGTTCCAGCAGCGCGCGGTCGAAGATCCTCGATTCGGCCAGGCCCACTTCCTTCAGACCGGTTTTCAGGGCGTCCTTGTCGAACTCCTTGACGCCTTCGAAATTCACCTGGGCGATGGCCGGCCGCTCGTCCACCACCACCACCAGCACGTCCTTGTCCGCTTCGATCCGCACATCGCGAAAGAAGCCGGTGGCAAACAGCGCCCTGATCGAGGTGGACGCGGCCTCCTCGGTCAGCCGGTCGCCGACGCGCACCGGCAGGTAGTTGAAGACCGTGCCGGCCTCGGTGCGCTGAATGCCTTCCACCCGTATGTCCTTGATCACAAACGGCTCGAATGCGACGGCCGGCATGGACACGGCGAACAGGGCCGCGACAAGCCCGGGAAGAAGCTTTCGTTTCATGTAGTGGTCAGCCCGAGATGAGGCGATTGATGTCGTTGTAGAAGGCGAAGGCCATGAGCATCACCAGCAGTGCCAGACCCACCTGCTGGCCGATCTCCATGATGCGGTCCGGAACGGGACTGCCCTTGACGATTTCGACGAGATAATACAGTAAGTGCCCGCCATCCAGCACCGGAATGGGAAGCAGGTTCAGGACCCCCAGGCTGATGCTGATCAGCGCCAGGAACTTGAGGTAGTGCGGGATGCCCATTTTCGCCGACTGGCCCGCGAAATCGGCGATCGTCACCGGACCGGAGAGGTTCTTCCAGGACACGTCGCCGACGATCATCTTGCCGATCACCGAGACGCTCAGCACCGAGGTCTCCCTGGTCTGCCGGAAGGCCTTCAGCAGGGCTTCGCCCACCGGATAGCGCACCACCGCGAACATGCGCCCGCGCAAGCCGGGATCCTCGGCCACCGCGACGCCGATGCGCGCCACGCGACGGCCGCCGACATCCTCCAATTCCGGCTGCATCTGCAACAGCATGCGGGCGCCATCCCGCTCGATCTCGACCTGCAGCGAGCGCCCCTCGGAGGCGACCACCTTGTCCACCAGCGACGCCCACTGCGCCACAGGCTCGCCGTCGATGGCCGTCACCCGATCGCCGATCTTCATGCCGGACCGGTCCGCCGCGCCACCCTTGATCAGGCGCCCCACCACCGGCGCGATCGCCGGGCGCATCGGCTTCAGCCCGAGCTGG
>JBNLET010000251.1:0-14974 GCA_050305135.1 Rhodocyclaceae bacterium
CGCCGCCGAACTCTCCAGGGTCAGCAACTGGCTCGGCTCGTCGTGTTCGTCGCGCACCACGCTCAGCTGCGGCGCACCGACCGACAGCGTGTAGCGGCCCGGAATCGCGACCCAGCTCTCGAGCGAGCTGTCCGTGCCGTCGCCGCCGCGCGCCGCCGTCACGCCCGCCGCGATGTGGACCTCGATGCGGCTCGGCTGGGTCGGCAGCGGCAGCGGCGCGGAATGGATCCAGGCGCGCGTGCGGGTGTCGTCGTAGTGGACGACGAAGGCGGTGGTGTCGGCGCTGATGCCCCAGATGCCGCGCTCGCTGTCGGCCATTCGCAGCACCACCTGCGATTCGAATGCGGCTGGGTCGACCGGGTGGCTGAAGGCCAGCGTGACGACGGCCTTCTTCTGCGCAGGATCGCGCGGGTCCTGGTGGAATTCGGTGCGCTCGATGCGGGCTTCGAACGGTGCCGGATGGAACTCGAAGCGGCGCGATTCGAGTACCGTGCCGGGCGTCAGCGCAGCCTGCGGCAGGCTTACCCGGTAGCGGCCGCCGACCGGCCAGTCGCCGTCCGGCACGAAGCGCAGCTCGCGCTCGTCGAACCAGCGCCACTCGCCGGCGATCGCCGGCTCGATGCGGATGCCGTCGGCCGCCTTGCCGACCAGCGCCAGCGGCGCGACCGGCCGATCGAAGAGCACCTGCAGCGGCTGCGGTGGGGTGCCGCGTTCGACCTCGGTGCGGGCCGGATCGACGACCGTGTAGCCGACGCGCTGCGGCTGCGGCCGCGACTGCCACCACCTCAGGCCGGCCCAGCCGCCGGCGCCGAGCGTCACCAGCAGCAGCGCCGTCAGCGCGCTGCGGCCCGGTCTGGCGCGCACCGTCGCGGCGGCCGCGAAGCTCCACAGCGCCAGCCGGCGCGTCCAGCCGGGCGGCTGCCAGCGCAGCGCGCCGAACAGCGCCACCAGCACGGCAGCCAAACCGGCCGCCAGTCCTCGTACCAGGTACCCCAGCCACTGCCCCCGCCGCATCGCGCGCCTCCCCTTGGCGTGATGGGGGCCGGACGGCCCCGACAGCGTCGCAGTGTCGGCGCGCAGCGGGGCAGCGGCCGGGCGCAAACGGGCGGAACGAAGAAGATTCGTGGCGAAAAAAGGGCAGGCCGACCGGCGGCGCGGCCTGCGCCGTGCGAACGGCTCCCGACGCCTAGTCCAGTGACAGCGCCCGCCTCAGCTCGGCGGCGGTCATCGCCCGGCCGAACACCGGGCTGCCGACATCGAAGCGGCGTGCGGCGGCCAGCGGTCCGACCACCACCGGGTCGAAACCGGCCTCCGACACCAGACGGCGGGCGATCTCTAGCGCCTCGGCATCGTCCGCGGCGAGCGGAATGCCGATCCGCTCGCCCGGCCGATGCGCGTCGCCGCGCAGGCTGGCGTGGGGCACCGAGGTGAAGGCCCGTACCAGGCGCACCCCGGGCAGGTACTCGGCCGAAGCGATGCCGGTGCCCTTGTCGCGCGCCGCTGCAGCCATTTCGCCGTCGCGCCCCGGAAACGGATTGCCGGTTTCCAGCACCACCTTGCCCGACAGCGCCGCCGACAGCTCGCGGCCGAGCTGCGGCAGCGCGCCATAGGGCACCGAGATCAGAACGACCTGGCCGAACTCGGCTGCCTGCAGCGGCGTACCGGTGCGCACGCCGGGGCCGAGCCGCTTGGCCAGCGCTTCGAGCCGCTGCGGATGACGCGACGAAATCACCAGCGCATGACCTGCGCCGGCCCACAGCTCGGCCAGCGTACCGCCGATGCGTCCGGTGCCGACGATGCCGATGCGCAAGGCGCCGTCGCCTGCCGCGATCGATGACGGCAGGCATGCCAGGCCGAAAGCGGCAAGGCCGGCGCCGAGCAGGCGGCGACGCGTGGCGAAGAGCGGGGCGGCGGCTGACATCCGAACGGTCTCCTGCGATCGGGCTATCCGGCTCGAGCACTCAAGCGTAGACCGGAAGCCGCCCGGCCGCCCGCTTTGCGCTTTGCCGCGGGCGAACTAGGGTAGGGGGTGGAGGCGGACGAGTCGCGGCCCGGGCCGAGAAACCAAGGGGGGGAGGGTGCGATGGTGCGCCGCGATCGATCACGTTCGCGCAGCACGAAAGCGATTCTGCCGGCACTGCTCGCCTGACTGATCGCGGGTGCCGTGGCACCGGCCGACGGGCGGATGGATGGTCTGATGATCGAAATCGAGCGGGACCTCAGCTACCTCGGACCGGTGCTCGGCATCGACGCACTGAGCCCGCCGCTGCGGCGCGCGCTGCGCGAGGTGCCGCGCGACCTCTTCGTCCCGCCCGCAGAGCGGCCTTATGCCTTCGACAACCGGCCGCTGCCGATCGGGCATGGACAGACGATTTCGCAGCCGCTGATCGTTGCCGTGATGACCGAGTTGTTGCACATCGAAGCGGGCGACAAGGTGTTCGAACTGGGTACCGGCTCGGGCTACCAGGCGGCGCTGCTGGCGGCCCTCGGCGCCGAGGTGTACAGCGTCGAGATCGTGCCGGCGCTGGCCGAGCAGGCGCGCGCCAACCTCGAAGCGGCCGGCTTCGGAAACGTCCGCACGCGCGACGGCGACGGCTACCACGGCTGGCCCGAGGCGGCGCCCTTCGATGCCATCATCGTCACCGCCGCCGGCGACCACGTCCCGCCGCCGCTGCTGGAGCAGTTGAAGCCCGGCGGCCGCATGGTGCTGCCGGTCGGCACGCGCAATTTCACGCAGCAACTGGTGCTGGTCGCGCGAGGGCAGGACGGCAGCTATACGAGCCGGGAACTGATCGGCGTGGCCTTCGTGCCGCTGACCGGTGGCCACTGAGCACCCGGCGCGGCACGGGCCTGGCGGGCCAACGGCTGTGCCTCGGTGGTCAGCGCCGCTGCCGGCGAGGCAGCGGCCAGGGAAACTTGCAGTGCACGCTTGCCCCGGCGCGCCGGAAGGCAGGATGACGGCCTTCGATTCGAACGACTCGCCTTTTTCGACATGACCGGCGGGCGTATCGTGCCCATGACCATGGCACCGGCGACCGGAGCGTGCGAAGAACGGTTTGGCACGGTGCCCAGACGATCGGTTGGGGCCCCGGCGGGAGGACGCCATGAACGCGATCGGATATTCCGGCAAGCCGCTCGCGGAAAAGCTTGGAATCAAGACAGGCGCCAAGATCTTGCTCGTATCGGTGCCGGACAATTACCTCGAGCTTGTCGCACCGCTGCCCGAGAACGTCGAGTTCGTTTCCGACGCTACTCGAAGCGCGACCGGCGCTCACGTTTTCGCCAAGTCAGCCGACGATTTGGCTTCTCTATTGAGCGAACTGCGCAAGGCGTTGCAGCCGTCGTGTTTCGTATGGGTGTCATGGCCAAAGAAGGCCTCCAAAGTCGAAACGGACATCACCGAGGACACGATCAGAGCAATCGCTCTTCCAATGGGATTCGTCGACGTCAAAGTCTGCGCGGTCTCCGAGATCTGGTCCGGGCTCAAGCTCGTCGTGCGCAAGGAGCTTCGGTGAGTCCATCGCCTGGCGAATGGAGGGCGAGTCCTGATCATCCGGTTGGATCGCGATCGCGCAGCGAGCCGCGATTCGAGCCGCTTGCAAGGCCTCCCGAGGGGTGCCCGCCGTAGATACCGTTGCGTGAAACACTACTCGGGCGTCGGTCGCGGTTTCGGGCAGTCGCAAGGAACGACCCGTCTCACCGGCGGACCCTGGCCCTATACTCGCGTCTGCCTGTCACGGCCGGACGCGCCGCCGATGTCCTCCTGCCTTGCCCGCAGGACGTGACGAGCCCGCTTCCGGCCCACCGCTTCGAGGGATGGAAATGCCTGCGTGCGGACTGTGGCCGGAGGGGTGCGAACGGGGCGGCCGAGTTGTCGGGCGCCGATTGTGGGTCTTCTTGTGCAATGCGATGCCGGCTGAAGTGGATCACTCCGAAAATTCGACCGAAGAAAAGCCTTGGGTGCTGGTCGCCATTGCGCACGCGATCGCTCGCCCGCTTGCGGTGGCTTGCATCTTTTTCGAACTGCTGGTGATGACGGGGTATCTGGCCGGTATCGAGGTGCTCTACCGGCCCATTGCAGGCGGCTCGGCCACCAACCCATTGACTGCAACGAGTGTTCTGTTGATCGCCCTGGGAATCCTTGGCGCCAGCCGCAGGGGGCCGTCGGTGTCGGTGTGCAGGCTGTTCGGATTCGTTGCGCTGGCCGTCGTTTCGATTCGGCTGCTCGACGTGTTGCTGGGTACCGAGGTCTCGGCCTCGATGACGCCATTCCAGGCCCAGGTCATGCATGACCTGGCGATCGGCAAGAGCAACAGCATGGGCGCGAATTCCGCCCTGATGTTGCTGCTGACTTCCATCGCGCTGCTTCTGTTTTGTTTCCGGCGGCCCGGCGTTGCGCAATTCGTGAGCTTCCTGGCCTTGGCCTTGCCGACCGTTTCGTTTGCCGGATATTTCTATGGCATCGAGGATTTCTACGGCCACATGTCTTTGGTAACGGCGATCTCGGGCTTCGTGCTGGCCCTCGCGACCTTGGCGATGACGGCCGATACCGGCGCCCTGAAGGCCCTGCTGAGTCCCTACGTCGGCGGCAGGATAGCCAGGCTGCAGGCGCTCGCAGGATATACGGTCCCGGTGTTTCTGGGATTCTTCCTGGTCGAGTCGACAGGCCAAGGGCATGCGGAAGCTTTCGGTGTCTTCGTGGTCTTCATATGCTGGTTCACGGTCGCCATGGTGAGCATATCCGCGGTCCTGCAGGAGCATGTCGACCACCAGCGGCGTTCGGGCGAACGCCTGCTGCTCGAAGCGGCAATGAATGATCCACTCACCGGCCTGCCCAACCGAAGAAGATTCCTGGCGTTCGGTCACCACGAAGTCGAGCGCTGCAAGCGCAGCGGAAACCGGCTTTGGCTGCTGGTTCTGGACCTGGACTACTTCAAGAGAATCAACGATACCGCCGGTCACGCCATGGGCGACAAGGTGCTGGTCGAGGCCGGCAGCGTGCTCGGGAGTGCCGTCCGATACGTGGACCTGGCGAGCAGGATCGGCGGTGAGGAGTTTGCGGTCCTGCTGGTGGACTGCACCCGCCAGGGCGCCGAGCGCGTGGCCGAGAGTATCCGTGCGAGTCTCGCAAAGCGGAGCATTGACGGCTGGTCGGAGACCCACGGGCCCGTTACGGTCTCGGTCGGATGCGCCTCGACCGGTGGCGAACGAAGCTTGGAATCGACGCTTCAGGCCGCGGACGAGGCGTTGTACCGGGCAAAGGCAAACGGCCGCAACCAGGTTTGCTTCGCCGACTAGGCATGCGGGCGGACGCCGGCAATGGCGCAGGGAGTACGCTCGAAGGCGGCCGCGGAGTGCAGCGATGCCGGCGAGATCCGCCGCACGAGTGCCCCCGGCGTCGTGGGGTACGACTGTTGACCGATCTCAACGGAACCGATCGCGACCCGTAGGGCTGCAATGCGGCGGGATAGAATGATGCCTTCGGCATGATTTGTGTCTCGCCCATGAAGACCTCGTCCCGTCCCGTCCTGTCCCTCGTGCTGCTGCTCATCGCCGTCCTCGCGCTGCCGGCTGCGGCCGAGAACGGCATCTACCGCTGGCGAGACGAGCGTGGGGTGACCCACTACTCGGCCTCGTCGCCGCCGGGCGTCGAGACGCGCAAGATCGAACCGCCGCCGCTGCCTGACAGCGCCTCGCGCGAATCGGCCGAGCAGCGCTTGCAGCGCGAGTTGGAGGACGCCCGGGTCGCGCAGGTGGCGCGTCGGAACAAGGCGCTCGAGGAGGCGACCCGGCGCGAGGCGCGCCAGCGCGACGAGGCCGAGCATCTGGCCCGCTGCGGCCTGGCGCAGCGCAACCTGCGCGTGTTGAGCGAGGGCGGCGCGGTGTTCGTCCGCGACGCCCGCGGCAACCGCGCCTACCTGGACGACGCGCAGCGCGAGCGCCAGATCGCACAGGCCAGGAAGGAAGTCGCCGAGGCCTGCCGCGGCATCGACTCGTCGCGGGCCGCCGCCGCCACCGGCCGGGCGGCGAAGGAGGTGGCCAGGGACGAGCGCTGCGCGGCCGCGCGCGAGCAGCTGGCCGAACTGGCGAACGCGGGCCGGCGCATCGACGAGGTCGAGCTGGGCCGGGTGCGCGAAGAGATCGCGCGGGTCTGCGCTTCGGCGCGCTGAGCGGCGGCGCTCCGCCGCGGCCCCGCGGCAGCCGGCACGGGCGCAGCCGCGCGCTGTGTGACGTCGTTCCTGCAGCAAGGCATGAGCGATGATGACAAGGCGCCGGGTTTATGTCTAAAGTCATAGGAAACGGGGGCGGCAGTGCGGCGCAGAAGTGCGTGCGGTGGGCAGTGACCGCAGGGTGCGCCGAAGCCGTCGTGCGCTATGACGTCGACGTGGTGTCGAGCGAGGCGTGCCATGCGGGAGAACGGCGAAATGGGGACGGCGGCGGCCGGCCCCGCCCTGTCGGATGAATGGCTTCGCGCGCTGATCGAGCAGACGCTGGCCGGCATCTACCTGATCCAGGGCGGTCGCTTTCGCTACGTCAACCAGGAATTCGCCAACATCTTCGGCTACGCCGCGCCGGCCGACATCATTGACAAGCTCAGCGTCGGCGACCTGGTCGCGCCGGAGGATCGCGAGCGGGTGGCCGAGAACGTCCGCCGCCGCGCCGAGGGCGAGGTGCCGGAGATGCGCTATTCCTTCGCCGGCCGGCGCCGCGACGGACAGGTCATCCACGTCGAGGTGCACGGCCGCGCCATGCAGTTCGAAGGCCGGGCGGCGGTCATCGGCCTGCTGCTCGACGTCAGCGAACGCTGGCGCGCCGAAGAGCAGCTCGAGCGCTACCGCAACAGCCTGGAAGAGCAAGTGCGGCAGCGCACCGAGCAACTGATGCAGGCACGCGACGCGGCGGACGCGGCCAACAGGGCCAAGAGCGTCTTCCTCGCCAACATGAGCCACGAGCTGCGCACGCCGCTCAACGCCATCCTGGGGTTTGCCGAGATCGTGCGCCAGGACACCACGCTGGGCCCGACGCAGCGCGAGGGCCTGGAGATCATCAGCCATAGCGGCGAGCACCTGCTCAAGCTGATCAACGACGTGCTGGAGATCGCCAAGATCGAAGCCGGCAAGCTGCAACTGGAGATCCGGGCCTTCGACCTGCACGGCCTGGTGCGCGACGTGGCCGACATGATGCGCATACGCGCGCAGCAAAAAGGACTGCAGCTGACCTTCGACCAGTCGTCGAAGTTTCCCCGCTGCATCAATGGCGACGAGGCACGGCTGCGGCAGATCCTGGTCAACCTGGTCGGCAACGCGGTCAAGTACACCGCACAGGGCGGCGTCGTCATCCGCCTGGGCGTCAAGAACGACGCGCGCAGCCACCTCCTGATCGAAGTCGAGGACAGCGGGCCGGGCATCAGCGCGGACGACCAGCAGCGGCTCTTCCAGCCCTTCGTGCAGGTGGGCGACGAGACGGCACGACAAGGCACCGGCCTGGGGCTGGCCATTGCGCGCCAGTTCGCCAGGTTGATGGACGGCGAGATCGTCGTCGACAGTACGCCGGGCGAGGGCTCGGTCTTTCGCGTCGACCTGCCGCTGCAACTCGCCAGCGAGGACGAGGTGAGGCAACTGGGCCAGCAGGAGCACGGCACGGCGATCGCGCTGGCACCGGGCCAGCCCCGCTATCGGATCCTGATTGCCGAGGATCAGCCGGAAAACCGGCTGCTGCTCGAACGGCTGATGACCGATCTCGGCCTGCCGGTCAGGTGCGTCGGCAACGGCGAGGACTGCGTCCGTCTGTTCGAAAGCTGGCAGCCGGACCTGATCTGGCTCGATCGGCAGATGCCGGTCATGGACGGGCTGGAGGCCGCCCGCCGCATTCGCGCCATGAACGGCGGCGACAAGGTCAGGATCGTCGCGGTGACGGCGTCGGTCTTCAAGGAGCAGCGCTCCGACGTGCTCGCCGCCGGCATCGACGACATGGTGCGCAAGCCATACCGCTTCAGCGAGATCCACGACTGCATGGCTCGGCAGCTCGGGGCCGAGTTCGTCGTGCAGCCGCCGGCGGAGGAGCCGCTGCGGGCCGAACCGCTCACGCCGCAATGCCTGTCGGGCGTTCCTGCCGCGCTGCGGGACGGTTTGCGCGAGGCGCTGGAGAGCCTGCACGGCGATCGAATCGAGGGGCTCGTTGCGCGGATCGCGTCCATCGATGCCGCGCTCGGGGCGAGGCTGGACAGCCTGGCCCACGATTTCGACTATTCGACGATCCTCTGCGCGCTCGAAGCACTCGAATCACAGGAAGGGCGGCGCCGATAGCGTCGCGGCAAGGAGGGATCCGCCATGTCACTACAGGGACAAATCCTCGCGGTGGACGACACGCCGGCCTCTCTGCGGCTGCTGACGGACATCCTGCGCTCCGAGGGCTACCAGGTGCGCGCTGCGATCAGCGGCGAACTGGCGCTGCAGGCGGCGATCGCGGAGCCGCCCGAGCTGGCATTGCTGGACGTCGACATGCCCGGCATGAACGGCTACGAACTGTGCGCCCGGCTCAGGGCGCACGAGGGCACGCGGGACGTCCCGGTGATCATCGTCAGTGCCTCGTCGGAGACGAAGGAAAAGCTCAAGGGCTTCGAGATGGGGGCGGTCGACTACGTGACCAAACCGTTCCAGCGCGAGGAGTTGCTGGCCCGCGTGCACACGCACCTGGAGCTGTACCGGCTGCGGCATCGGCTCGAAGGCATGGTCGAGGCGCGCACCCGATCGCTGCGCCAGAGCGAGCAGCAGCTGCGCAAGACCCTGCTCGACGCGGTCTTGGCGATTGCCGCGACGGTCGAGATGCGCGATCCCTATACCGCCGGGCACCAGCGCCGGGTGGCCGAAATCGCGACCGGCATCGCCGGCGAACTGCAGCTGGACGCCGCGGCCATCGAAGGCCTGCGGCTCGCCTGCGTGGTGCACGACGTCGGCAAGGTCAAGGTGCCGGCGGAAATCCTCAACAAGCCCGGACGGCTGACCGAGCTGGAATTCGCGCTGATCAAGAACCATCCGCAGGACGGATACGACGTCTTGCGCGAGATCGATTTTCCGTGGCCGATCGCCCGCATGGTGCAGCAACACCACGAGCGCCTGGACGGCACCGGCTACCCGGACGGCCTGAGGGGCGACGAGATCCTGCCGGAGGCCCGTATCCTCTCGGTCGCGGACGTGATCGAGGCCATGGCCTCCCACCGCCCCTACCGGCCGGGACTGGGCATCGAGGTGGCCCTTGCCGAGATCGAGGACAAGAGCGGTGCGCTGTTCGATCCGGAGGTCGTGAACGCGGCGCTGAAACTGTTTCGCGACAAGCGCTACCGGATCGATTTCGGCGGTCACGCCACGACCGGCCGGGCGCCGCCGATCTGCCAGCCGCCCGGCGCGGAGCAGGTGTCCGGTCGCGTGAGCGAAGTTCCTGCCGCCTGAGCGGTCGCCGGCGCGACCTGTCCCCGAGCGTGTCGTGTTGCATGGCCGAGTCGGCGCGTGCATTCAAGCGAGGCGTCGCCAATCCGTTAAATCTGGTATCGCAACCGGCCAGCGCAGGACCGCAGCTTGCCCAACGTCAATGTTCTCCCATCAGGCGCGAGCCCCGCAATCGAGGGTCCGACGGCCGGCAATCGCCCGCCGGATCCTGCCGCGCTTGCGCTCGAGGTCCAGTCGGCCGTGCTGGCGCAGCACGCCTTCCGCTCGGCGTCGGCCGTCTTCGTCACCGAACTGGCCCGCAAGCTGGGCTGCGAACGCGTGGCCCTGGGCATGCTGCTGCGCAGCCAGGTCGAGGTGAAGGCGGTGTCTCACGCCAGCGAACCGGAATTCGTCGGCAGCGTGTTTCGCGACCTCGGCGACGCGATGGAAGAGGCCGTCGACCAGGGATGCGAACTGCAGTTTCCCGAACCGCCAGGCGCCCCGCCGCGCATCGTGCTCGCGCAGCAGCGGCTGCGCACGAGGTTCGGCGGCACGGTGCGTTGCATTCCGATCCGCGTCAGGGGGGCCTGCGTCGGCGCGGTCAGCTTCGAGTGGAGCGGTCGCCGGCACGAAGATTCGCCGGCGAGCGCAGCGCTGGCGCCGCTGGTCGACCTGGTGGGCCCGGTGCTGTGGCTGCAGCATCGGGCCGAGCGGTCGTGGCGGCAGAGGCTGGCGGAGCGGCTCACCGCCTTGCCGGCCGCACTGCGGGGCCGTCGGCGCTGGCTGCTGCCGGCCTGCGCGATCGTGCTGGCCGCCGTCGGCGCGCTGCCGCTCGAGCGGCACGTCAGCGCCGCCGCGCGACTCGAAGGGTCGGTCGAACGGGCCGTGGTGTCGCCGCTGGACGGCTACATCGAAGCGGTCCGTGTCCGGCCCGGCGATCCGGTGCGGGCCGGGCAGGTCGTGATCGAACTGGCGAGCCAGGACCTGGCGCTCGAAGTGGAACGCTGGACGAGCGAGCTGGCGCAGCACGAGAGCGCCTACATGGCGGCGCTGGCCGGCGCCGATCGCAGCGAGATGATGGTGCGCATGGCGCGCGCCGAGGAGGCTCGCGCGAGGCTCGACCTGGCACGCCGCAACAAGGAGCGCAGCCGCATCGCGGCCGGCATCGACGGCGTCGTCATCGCCGGCGACGTGTCGCGGTTGACCGGCGCGCCGGTCAGCCGCGGCGACGTGTTGCTGACGGTGGCGCCGGCCAACGATTTTCGCGTCGTGCTGGAGGTCGGCGAGGACGACATCGGGCAGGTCGAGGCCGGCCAGCGGGGCGTCATGGTGCTCGGCGCCGAACCCGATCGGCGGCGCGCCGTGCAGGTCCGGCGCATCACGCCGATGGCGAGCGTGATCGAGGGCCGCAACGTGTACCGCGTCGAAGCCGAACTGGAGGCGCCGGCCGCGGGCCTGCGGCCGGGGCTGAAGGGGATCGCCAAGATCGCCACCGGCCGCGAACCGATCCTGTCGTCGGCCTGGCAGTGGCTGTCGCGCCGCCTGGTCATGCTGTGGTGGCGTTGGGGAGGCTGAAGCCGATGGACGAATCGCTCTTCAGCCCGATGTGGTTTCGCGCCGCGAACCTGAGCCCGCGTCTCAATCCGAACGTGCGCGTGCGGCGCCAGCCCTACCGTGGCGAATTCTGGTACCTGCTGGTGGACGAGGGGACCGATCGCGCGATCCGGGTCAGCCCCGAGGCCTATCGCTTCGTCGGCCTGTGCGACGGCCGGCGCAGCGTGCAGTCGATCTGGGACCAGTCGGCCGATCGCGCCGGCGATGCCTTGCCGTCGCAGCAGTCGGTGTTGCGCCTGATGTTGCGGTTGAACGAAGCGGGCATGCTGAGCTTCGACCGCAACTACGATCTCGCCGCGGTCTTCGAGCGGCGGCGGGCCCACGAGCGGACGCAGCGCCGCAGTCGCCTGAACCCGCTCTACTTCCGGGTCCGGCTGGGCGATCCGAGCCGCGTGTTGCGGGCCGTGCAGCGGCTCGGACCGCTGCTGTTCAACGCCCGTGTGCTGTGGTGGTGGCTGCCGCTGATGCTTGCCGCCGGGCTGGCGGCGCTGATCCACCTGGATGCGATCCTGGTCGATTTCGGGCGCGTCACGAAGGGGCCGCACTTCCTGTTGCTGGCGTGGCTGCTGTATCCGCCGCTCAAGCTGCTGCACGAACTGGCGCATGGTGTGGCAGTCCGGCGCTGGGGCGGCGAAGTGCGCGAGTGGGGCATCTCGCTGCTGCTGTTGACGCCGCTGCCCTTCGTCGACGCGTCGGCCGCCAACGCCTTCCGCAGCGCCCGCCGGCGCGCCATCGTGTCGGCCGCCGGCATCTTCGCCGAGCTGACGGTGGCGGCCCTTGCGCTGGCGCTCTGGCTGGTGGTCGAGCCCGGCCTGCTGCGCGATGCCGCGCTGGCGCTGATGCTGATGGCTTCGGTGTCGACGCTGCTCGTGAACGGCAATCCGCTGTTGCGCTTCGATGCCTACTACGTGCTTTCGGATCTGCTCGAACTGCCGAACCTGGCGCAACGCTCGCGCCGCTGGTGGATCGATCGGATGCGCAGGCGGGTGTTCGGCACGGATGCGGTGGACGGACTGCGCCCGGCGCGCGGCGAGCGGCCTTGGCTGGTCCTCTACCAGCCGCTGTCCTGGCTGTACCGAGTGGCCCTGTGCGCCGGCATCGCGCTGTGGCTGGGCGAACGCATCGCCTGGCTCGGCTATCTGTGCGGCGCCTGGTTCGCATGGACGCTGTTGCTGGCGCCCTGGCTGTCGGCGGCGCGCGAGCTGCTCGACGATTCGCTGCCGGAGGGCGCGCGGACCCGCGCGCGCCTGGCGTTGGCGGTGCTGCTGATCGGGTTGCCGGCGGCGCTGTTCGCGCTGCCGGTGCCGAACATCACGACCGCCCAAGCGGTCGTCTGGCTGCCGGACGAGGCGCATCTGCGGGCGGCCGGCGACGGCTTCGTGGCGAGCCTGCTGCGCCGCGACGGCGATCTCGTCGAGGCCGGTGAGGCGATCGTGCTGCTGCACAACGACGAGCTGGCCGTACGGCGCGAATCCCTGGTGCGAGAGTTCGAGGGGGCGCAGACGGAGTGGTACGGTGCGCTGCGCAGCGATCCGGCGCAGGCCGTGCAGGTCGAGAAACAGATCGAATCGCTGCGGGCCGAACTGGCACGCGCCGAGCAGCAGATCGAGCACCTGACGCTGCGGGCGGCGCGCGGCGGTCGCCTGGTGCTGCCGCGCCAGGCCGATCTGCCGGGCCGGTTCGTGACCCAGGGCGAGCTGCTCGGCCTGGTCATGGATCGGCAGCCGGCGCGCCTGAGGGTCGTCGTGCCGCACGACGAGGCGGCCCGCCTGCAGGGCGTCGCGCAGATCCATGCGCGGCTCGCCGAGGCGCCCGGCACCGACTACCGGGCCGAGTTGATCGGCCAGATCCCGTCCGCGGTGGCGCGCCTCCCGTCGGCGGCGCTCGGTGCGCCGGCCGGCGGCCCCTTCGAAGTGGACGCCGGCGACGCGGAAGGGCTCGCGACGCTCGAACCGGTGGTCTGGGTCGACCTGCAACTGCCGGACTACGTCGGCCGCCTCGGCGGCGGGCGCGCCTTGGTGCGCTTCGACCACGGCCGGCGCAGCATCGCGATGCAGTTGCTGCGCCGGCTGCGGCAGGTGTTGCTGTCGCGCTTCGATCCGACGGGGGCGGTATGGATTCGCTGACGCTCGCCGCGGACGAGGCCTTCGCCGCCGGCCGGCCGGACGAGCGGGCCTGGCCGTTTGCGCGCATGCGCCGCTATCGGCGCGAACTGGCTGCGCTTCGCGGCTGCGGCGCGGTCGAGCCGGTGGCCGAGCGGGCCTGGCGCGCAGGCCTGATTCGGCACGGCTTGAGCGGCGAACTGCGCCTGCAGGCCTGCGCGATCGTCGATGCCGCCTGCCGCCGCTCGCTGGGACTCGCGCCGTTCGACACGCAGTGGCTGGCGGCACTGGCGATGCTCGACGGCCGACTGGTCGAAATGGCGACCGGCGAGGGCAAGACGCTGGCGACCGGGCTGGCGGCGGCGGTGGCCTCGCTGGCCGGCCGGCGGGTGCACGTGATCACCGCCAACGAATACCTGGTCGATCGCGACTCGAGCGCGCTGCGACCCTTGTTCCGGCAGCTCGGCTTGAGCGTCGCCGCTGCGCGGCAGCAGGCCGGCGAGGCGGAGCGGCGCGAGGCCTACCGCGCCGAAATCGTCTACGCCTGTGCCAGGAGCGTGGCGTTCGACTGGCTGCGCGACCGGGCCGCGCGGCAGCCGGCCGAACACAGTCTCGAGGCCAGCGCCCGGCGGCTACTGGCGCCGGCGGCGCCGGCGGCGCTGCTGCCGGCGCTGGACACGGTGTTCGTGGACGAAGCCGACAGCGTCCTGATCGACGAGGCGCAGGTGCCGCTGATCCTGTCGGTCGCCGGCCGCGACGCGGCCGGCCGCAGCCGTTGCTGGCAGGCCTGGCGGCTGGCCGAAAGGCTGTGCGAAGGCAAGCACTTCGAGCTCGACCAGCTGGCCAGGCGGGCGCGGCTGACGCCTGCCGGTGCCGCGCGGCTGGCCGGCGAGAGCGGGGCGCACTGGCTTGCTGCCGGCCATCGCGAGGAATGCGTCGAGACCGCGCTGGCGGCCGCCCACCTGTACCGCCGCGATCACGACTACGTGCTGCGCGACGGTGCCGTCTGCATCGTCGATCCGGTCACCGGGCGCATCGCGGAAGGCCGGCTGTGGTCGAGCGGCCTGCACGCGATGATGGCCTTGAAGGAAGGACTGCCGCCGCCGGCCGAACCTGAGGCGGTCGAGCGCACGACTTATCAGCGCTTCTTCCGGCGCTATCGCCGGATCGGCGGAACGAGTGGAACGCTGTCCGAGGCGGCGCGCGAGTTCGCGCGCAGCTACCGGTTGAAGATCGTCAAGGTGCCGCTTCGGCGCCCGTGCCGGCGCAGCGCGCTGCCGCTGCGCCTCGTCGCCGGCGGCGAACAGGCCGTCGCCGACGCGCTCGTGGCGCGCTTGCGCCGCCTGGCGCTGGCCGGCCGCCCGGTGCTGGTCGGCACCGATTCGGTGGCGCATTCGGTGCAGGTCTCGCAGTGGCTGGCGCGGGCCGGTATCGAGCACCGGGTGCTGAATGCCGAGCACGGCCGCGAAGAGGCTCGCATCGTGGCGGCGGCGGGATTGCGCGCGAGCGTGACGGTGGCCACCAACATGGCCGGCCGGGGCACCGACATTCGGCTCGGCGAAGGCGTTGCCGAGCATGGCGGACTGCACGTGCTGAGCCTGCAGCTCAATTCGAGCCATCGGCTGGATCGGCAGCTGGCGGGCCGCTGCGCACGACAGGGCGATCCGGGCAGTTGCGAGCGCTGGCTGACGCCGGCGGCCTTACGCCAGGCCGGCGTGCCGTTGGCGGCCGTGAGCGGCTGGCTGCAAAGGAGCGGGCAGCGGCGCGCGGCGTCGCTGCTGGCCGGTGTCGCGATCCGGTGCCCGCGAAGATCGAAGATCTCGAGCCGGATCT
>JBNLET010000252.1:0-4561 GCA_050305135.1 Rhodocyclaceae bacterium
GTCGGCCGCGGCGTCGTGAACTACCTGGCGGTGCCGGACATTCCGCAGGACGCGGCCGGCACGCTGTTCGAGATCCCGGGCGGCTACATCCCGGACGGCGACCTGACGAGGTTCCAGCCGATCAAGGCCTTCGGCGATCCGTATTTCCGCGACGGCGTGGCCGAGGCGGTCAAGCACTCCTGGTACGAGTACGGCGGTGGCGACGCGGCTGCGCTGCATCCGTTCAAGGGCGAAACGACGCCCAGCTACACGGATTTCCAGGACGACGGCAAGTACTCCTGGCTGAAGTCGCCGACCTTCCTCGGCAAGCCGGCCCAGGTCGGCCCGCTGGCGCGGGTGCTGTGCGGCCTGGCGTCGAAGCACGAAGGGATCACCAAGTACGCCACCGGCATGCTCGACACCGTCTCTTCGCTGGCCAAGATCGAGGTCGGGCTGGACGCGATGCATTCGACGATCGGCCGCCACGCCTCGCGCGCGATCATGTGCGGCGTCGAGACCGACGCGCTGGCGAGCCAGTGGAGCAAGCTGCTGGAGAACATCGGCAAGGGTGACCTCGACACCTTCAACGCGCCGGTCTTCCCCACGGGCGAGATCGCCGGCGTCGGCTTCCACGAGGCACCGCGCGGCGCGCTGTCGCACTGGGTGGTGATCGAGGGCGGCAAGATCAAGAACTACCAGTGCGTAGTGCCCTCCACCTGGAACGCCGCGCCGAAGAACGAGAAGGACGAGATGGCGCCCTACGAGGCCTGCCTGATCGGCAACCCGGTGGCTGACCCCGAGCAGCCGCTGGAAGTGCTGCGCACCGTGCATTCCTTCGACCCCTGCCTGGCCTGCGCGGTGCACATCCTCGACACCGAGCAGAGCGAGGTGGTCAAGGTGCGGGCGGCATGAGCATGGACGCGACGAACCCGACGAGCCACAAGGCGGTGCTGCTCGGCGTCGGCAACATCCTGCTGACCGACGAGGGCGTCGGCGTGCGGCTGATCGAGCAGCTTGGCCGCGAGTACCACACCCCGCCCGAACTGATGCTGCTGGACGGAGGTACCGCCGCGATGGAACTGCTGGAGGACCTGGAGAACCTGGATCTGCTGGTGATCGCCGACTGCGTGCGGGTCGGCCAGCCGCCGGCCAGCGTCGTGGTGCTGAAGGACGAGGAGGTGCCGAGCTTCTTCCGCGCCCGCCTGTCGCCGCACCAGGTCGGCCTGTCGGACGTGCTGGCGACGCTCGAGCTCACCGAGCGGGCGCCGCTGCACACGGTCGTGATCGGCGTGCAGCCGGTGGACGTCTCGCTCGGCCTCGAGCAGAGCGAACCGGTGCGCGCGGTGATGCCCGAAGCGCTGCAGGCGATCCGTGCCGCGCTGGCCGAGTACGGCATCGAGACGCCGCCGCGCGCAGTGCGCGAGGCGGCCTGAGGGGCCCGGCCATGTGTCTGTCGGTGCCGATGCAGGTCGAGTCGATCGAGGCCGGCGGCGCGCTGGCCTGGGTCGTACGCGGCGAGCGGCGCGAGCAGGTGAACATGCTGCTGGTCGGTGAGCAGCCGGTCGGCTGCTGGGTGCTGGTGGCGCTCGGCTTCGCCAAGGAGGTGCTGGACGAGGCGGGGCGCGCGACGATCGAGGAGGCGCTCGAGGCGCTGGCCGCGACGCTGGACGAGGGCTACGATCCGTCGCGCTACTTCGCCGACCTCGAGGCCGGCCGGCGGGCGGCGTGAGCGAGCCGCTGCGCAAGCCCGCCTGGACGCCGCCGCCGCCGGTGCTCGCCGAGCCGTGGGCCGACAGCCCGGGCGCGGCGATCGAGGCCTGGTTCGGCCGCGTGGCGCGCGAGCGCATGCACGGCCTGCCGTTCCTGAATCCGCGCCTGAAAGTCGAAGTGCCCGGCATGAATCGCCTCGCCGGCGACTGGTTCGGCGGCCTGATCACGCCCTGGAGCATCCAGTTGCTGCTGCTGCCCGGCGGCGGCACGCTGTGGCAGGACCTCTCGGCCGGACTGCGCCGGCGCGTGGCGCTGCCGGTCGGCGAGCTGTGGTTCATCGCCGACGCAGGCGAGGAGGGCTTGCAGGCCTACCAGTACTGTCCGCTAGCCAGCGGCGTCGAGGGTTTCGCGGACCAGGCTGCGGCGCGCCGCTTCCTCGACGAAGCGCTGGCCACCGTGATGGCGCCGCCGGTCGAGCCGGCGCAGGCGCCGCCCGCCGAGGTCGACGCCGGCCGCCGGGCCTTGTTCGGTTTCGGGCGGCGAAGCTGAATCCAGGCCCGCCGGCCCGTGCGACCGAGCGACGCAAGGTCCGCTGCCGCGCGGCCGGCGGCCGGTAGAATGTCGAGCGTCCAGTCCCGCTCAGCGATTCCCCATGGCCAAGCGCAGCTCCCGTAAGCGTTCCGATCCGCCCGCCGCGCAGGCGTCCGGCAAGAGCCTGTCGGCGAAGTTCATCGTGACCAGTCTGGCCGCGACGGTGAACCTCACCGCCGCCATGCTCGGGCTCGGCTTCCCGCAGGATTTCCCGGCGCTCGCCGCGCCGCCGGTGATGGTCGCGCTGTTCGCGGTCGGCATCGGGCTCGAGGTCTGGGCGATCCGGCAGCTGCTGTCCACGCGGCGCGCACAGATCGCCGCCGGGCGGCGCTAGCCTTGTCCGGTGCAGCCGCATCGCGCCCGCGCGCCGAGCGCCCGCGTGGGATCCGCGCCGGCTACGGCCTGATGGCATGAAGTCGGGCTGAACGGGAGACCTCGATGCTGCATACCCCAAGCGCCCTCGGCGGCATGCTCGTGGCGCCCCACCATCTGGCCGCGCAGGCCGGGCGCGACGTGCTGCGCGACGGCGGCAACGCGGTCGAGGCGATGGTGGCCGCCGCCGCCACGATCGCGGTCGTCTACCCGCACATGAACGCGATCGGCGGCGACGGCTTCTGGCTGATCCGCGAGCCGGGCAGGGCGCCCGTGGCGATCTCCGCCTGCGGACCCGCGGCGGCCGCGGCCTCGCGCGATTTCTATGTCGGCCAGGCGGCCATCCCGTCGCGCGGCGCGCAGGCCGCCCTGACCGTGGCCGGCACCATCGGCGGCTGGCAGAAGGCCTTGCAGCTGGCCGCCGGCTGGGGCGTTGCGCTGCCGCTCGAGCGCCTGCTGGCCGATGCGATCCGCCACGCCCGCGACGGCGTCGTCGTGACCGCCGGCCAGAGCGCGCTGACCCGCAGCAAGCTCGCCGGCCTGAAGGACGCGCCGGGCTTCGCCGAAGTCTTCCTGCTCGACGGCGCGCCACCGCCGGCCGGCCACATCCTGCGCCAGCCGGCACTGGCCGCGACGCTGCAGACGCTGGCGGCGAACGGGCTGGACGACTTCTACCGCGGCCAGACCGGCGCCGCGATCGGGCACGAACTCGCGCGCCTGGGCAGCCCGCTGCGCGGCAGCGACCTGGCCGCCTATGCGGCGCGGATCGTCGAGCCGCTGTCGCTGCGGCTCGCCGATTGCACCGTCTACAACCTGCCGCCGCCGACCCAGGGCCTGGCGCACCTGATGATCATCGGCATCTTCGATCAGCTCGGCGTCAGGGCCGGCGAGGGCTTCGAGCACCTGCACGGCCTGGTCGAGGCGACCAAGCGCGCGTTCCGCGTGCGCGACCGCGTCGTCACCGATCCCGGCCGGCTGCCGGCCGAGCCGATGGCGTTCCTGAGCGCTGCCGCGCTCGCCGAGCGCGCCGCCGACATCGACATGCGGCGGGCCCTGCCGTGGCCCGAGCCGGCGTCGCCCGGCGACACCGTTTGGATGGGCGCGATCGACCGCGAAGGGCGTGCCGTCAGCTTCATCCAGAGCGTCTACTGGGAGTTCGGCGCCGGCGTGGTGCTGGGCGAGACCGGCGTCACCTGGCAGAACCGCGGCACCAGCTTCTCGCTCGACCCGGCGGCACTGAATGCGCTCGAGCCGGGCCGCCTGCCGTTCCACACGTTGAATCCGTCGCTGGCCCTGTTCGACGACGGCCGCGTCATGCCCTACGGCACGATGGGCGGCGAGGGGCAACCGCAGACCCAGGCCGCGGTGTTCACCCGCTACGCCCGCTTCGGCCACGGCCTGCAGCAGGCGGTGAGCGCGCCGCGCTGGCTGCTCGGCCGCACCTGGGGCGACGAGACCACCACGCTGAAGCTCGAAAACCGCTTCGATCCGGCCCTGGTGGCGACGCTGCGGCGGGCCGGCCACGAGGTCGAGCTGCTGGACGAGGCCTTCAGCGACGTCATGGGCCACGCCGGTGCGCTGCTGCGCCACCCGGACGGACGCATCGAAGGCGCGGCCGATCCGCGCAGCGACGGCGCCGCTGCAGGGGTTTGAGCGCCGGCGCGGCGGCAAGCGTCGAAGCCTGCACCGGCACGCCGTGCAGCATGAGGGTGATACCCGATGCGGGTCGGCTATGGACGGTCCGGGGCAAACCTTGATCCGGGTCAAGCCGCGGACACAGTTTTTACCGAAATTCCGTACATCCACGACAAGCTCATGATTTTTGCGAGCTTTTCGCAAAGGTATTGGGGGCTCGCCGCGACCGCGGGCGGTCCTAGCATGGGCGCCGTCGTGTTTTGGGCGGGGATGC
>JBNLET010000253.1:0-58102 GCA_050305135.1 Rhodocyclaceae bacterium
GCCGAGCTTCGCCAGCAGCGCGGCATCCGGCTGCAGCGGCTGCCAGCCGTCTTCGGCCGGCCGCAACAGGCGGGCGCGCGCCAGCGTCGAGCCGGGCGCCAGAGCCTGGCGCAGCGCGTCGCCCTGCTGCGGCTCCAGCGCCAGCAATTCGTGGATCAGCGCGCGGCACGGCCAGGGCTCGCGCGCGCCGCCCTGCAACTGCTGGTAGGCCCAGCCGAGCCGCGGCTCGAACTCCGGTGCCAGCACCGCCGCCAGCGCGTCCCACTCGACCGGCTCGAGCTGCAGGCCGAGCAGTCGCTGCCACGGGCCGTCGGGGGCGCGCAAGGCCTCCACCTGGCGCTGCAGCTCGCGCAGGCGGGCCAGATCCTCGTCGGCGATGGCCTGGCCGGCGCGTCCCTGGCCGGCGCAGAAGGCCAGCAGCTGCAGCCGCTCCCATTCCGGCGACAAGACGGCGAGCTCGGGCAGTTCGGGGTGGGGCGCGTTCATGGCGACACCGCGTAGAGGCTGACCAGCACCGGGTTGCTGCGCAGCGTCAGCGTGACGCCGTCGAAGCGCTGCAGGCTGCGCTCGGCGTACAGCACCATCTGGCCGGCCTGGTCGGTGAACGGCAGCGTCAGCGCTTGCAGCGCCGCGCCGGCCACGTCGTCCGGCCCGATCGCCGCGTCGACCAGCGCGAACGGCGGCAAGGGCGGGTCGGCCTGCCAGCCGTTGGCGGCGTCCCAGCGTTCCCAGCGCAGGTTGACCTGGGCGCCGGGCTCGCCGGCCACCCAGGCCTGCGGCGCGAAGGCCGCCAGCGCGGCACTGCCGAGTTCGAAGGCCACCGACTGCAGGCACGCACCGGCATCCACCAGGCACAGCGCCGGCGCCCAGTCCTCGCGGCCGGTGTCCGGTGCCAGCCGCGGCACGGCCGGCGGCGCCGCCACGATGCCCTCGCTGCCGGCGTCGATGCGGGCCCGCACGTCGAAGCCCAGCGCGCCGGCGAGCGGCGCCGGCACCGAGGCGGTCTGCGGAATCACCGGCGCCAGGCTGACCTCGAACAGCGCCGAGGGGCGGTAGGCGGTGTCGCCCTGGGTGGACCACAACTGGTTCAGCTGGTCCAGGCCGAGCGTCAGGAAGATCACCTGGATGCGGAAGGTGTCGCCGTCCACGTCCAGGTCGAACACCGGCAACTCGTGGAAATGGCGCAACACCTCGCCGATCACGCGCAAGTCGTTCTCGCCGGCCGGGATCGGGTTCTCGTCCACGCAGAACGGCGTCGCCAGGCAGTGCATGCGCAGCAGCCAGGTCTCGCCGGGCAGCAGGTCGGCATCGAAGCCGGACGGCTCGAAGCGGAAGAAGAACAGGTTCAGCCGGTGGTTGGTGTCGGTGTCGGCCGGGGCTGCGGCGGCGGGCGTACCGAGCAGCACGTCGATGCGCGAGCGGTCCACGGCGTTGATGCCGTTCGACAGCTGCTGGGCGAGGTTGCGGCAGACCTGCGACAGCGAGGACAGTCCGACCGGCATCGCTCAGCCCCCCGCCAAGTCGTCTGTGCGCGGATTCGCGGTCGGTCGATCGGGGCGGACGCGGCGCATCACAGCCGCCTCAGGTAGTGCTTGCTGAGGAAGGCCTCGTCGGCCGGCCGCGACGGCGCGGCGCGCGCTGCCGGCCTGGGCTCGGACAGCACCGTGACCTCGATGCGCCCGATCGACAGGCGCGGCTGGACATCGGCCCCGTCCGCCGCGCCGCGCGGATGTTCGCGGGGCATCGGCCGGGGGGCGGCGGCGACCGGGCCGCCGGCTTCGCCGACGCCTGCGACGGAACGCGGGCGGACCTGCGCGGCGGGCCGGTCTGCCGGAGCTTGTCCGGGCCCGTGCTCGGCTTCGGCGCCGACCACGGTGGCCGCGCCATCGGCGGCCGGCGTCGAGATGGCGGCGGTCGGCTGCGACTCGTCGTCGCGGCGGCGCGCCGGCAGGGTGGCCTGCGGCCGGCGTTCGCCGACCGCGGCGAGGGTGGCCGCGCGCTGGCGCGGTCCTTCCGATGGGTCTCCAGAAGCGGCACCGCGCCCCGTTGCCCGTCTCATTCCGTCAGAGCTGTCTTTCCGTTGAGCAGAATCGCCGAAGTCGTCTAGCGGTGAAGGATCTCGGCGCGAGCTGTGCGAAGACCCGGTCGCGTCGTCGTATTCCAACCGAAGAAGCGGGTCCGGAGAATCCGTTGGCCGTTGCCTATCCGTAGCGTTCGAGTTCCGCGTGCCTTCCTGCCCTTTACCTGTTTCCAGGCCATCCATCGAGGTTACGAACTGGAGCGAAGCGTCAATAAAATTCCCAACCGGGGCGTGGAATGGGCTTGCCGCGGGGGCGCCTGCCTCCACAGCCCGAGGGGCGGGTGGTGCCTGCGGCGCGATCGGTGCGCCGCTCTTCTGGAGTCGGTAGATCGTCATCGCCTCGCCGTCGTCCGCTGCGGCTTCCGCCGCGCTGTCCGGCAGCGGCTCGTCGGCGCTCGCGCGGCGCAGCGTGTAGGCCGGCAGTGGCCGGCTGGCATCGCTGAGGGTGTCGTCGAGGATGCCCATGGCCGGCCTACTGGGTCATGCCGCGGGCGGCATCGATCAGGCTCAGGTAGCGGGCGCGGCGGGCCAGCGGCAACGCCAGGATGTCGGCCTCGGCCCAGTGGTAGTGCCAGGCCAGCCGATGCACATCCTGCAGCGTGCGGTCGGGGTCGTGGGCCAGGATGCCGTAGGGGTCGATGTCCACCTGGTTGGTGTGGCCGCACTCGGGGCAGTCGGCCTGCACCCGGCAGGCCAGCTCCGGCGCCTCGGCCTCCAGCGCCGCCTCGCAGCGCGCGAAGTGGCGTGCCTCCAGCCGCTGCGGCAGTGCGCTGGGCGCCCCGCCGGCGCGCAATTCGAGGGCGCGCAGCAAGGCCTCGCGCCGCGCCGCGCTCGGCAGGCCGAGGACCGCGATCTGGTCCGCGCCGGTCGGCACCCGCAGCGCGAGCGTCCGCCGGCCGAGCCGCAGCCGGGCCAGCGGAAAGCCCGGACCGGCCGGCTTGGCCGGTAGGCCCGCGGCGTCGAGGCGGAAGTCGAAACCGGCGCCACAGCATCCGCAATGCGCGTCGTACCAGCCGGCGCCGCGGCCGAGCAGCGCCGCCAGTCGGCGCATCAGGTACTGCCGGTCGGCCACGCACAGCGCATCGACCCGCTCGCGGCTGGCCGGCGCGCCGGCCAGCGTGGCGAGGCTGGCCGTCAGCGCGCGCGACACCGCGTCGGGCGTGCTGGCCGCGCCATCGGCCGCTTCGGCGAGCGCCAGTTCGAGCCGGCCGTCGGCCGGCCGGAAGGCGAAGTCGCGCCGCAGCCGGCCCTGCGCAGGCAGGCCGCCGGGCAGCAGGGAGGCGTGTCCGTCCATCGCCGGCTCAGGTCTCGCTCGGTTCCGGCACCGCGCTGTCGCGCTGCCAGCCCTCGTGCTGCAGCACCACGCTCTGGATGCCGACGGCGTTCATCGTCGCGGCGTCGAAGTCCGGCAGGGCCTGGTACTCGGACACCCAGGCCCGGAATACCTTGTAGGAGATCGCCACCTGCCCCTGCAGGTTAAGCACGTTGATGACGATGTCCTTGCGGAAGTTCTTCAGCGACATCGCCGCGTCGCCGGTGACGTTGTTCACCAGGTTGGCCCAGCTCTCGAAGCCGGTGTCGTGGGACAGCCCCTGCTCGAGCGTGATCGGTTCATAGCTGGTGCCGCCGGGCAGGATGCGCTCGGTGCTCGGGTCGCCGGCGGCGCGCCACTTGACCGGCTCGGTCTTGCGCTTCAGAGCGCTCATCTTCTTCAGGCCGGCCACCGGCTGGCCGTCGATCAGGATCTGGAACTTGAAGGTGCGATAGGGATCGTGGCGGTGGGTGTTGACCGGAAACATCGGGGCTGCCATGGCTCACTCTCCTGTCTCTATTGCTGGGCGACTTTCTGCTGGATGCGCACGATCACGAACTCGGCCGGCTTGAGCGGCGCGAAGCCGACCAGCACGATCACCTGACCGCGGTCGATGTCGGCCTGGGTCATGGTCTGGCCGAGGCCGCAGCGCACGAAGTAGGCGTCGTCGGCCTTTTCGCCCTGGAACGCTCCGACCCGGAACAGGCCGTTCATGAAGCTCTCGATGTTGGTGCGCAGCGAGGACCACAGGCGGTGGTCGTTGGGCTCGAACACCGCCCACTGGATGCCGTTGTAGACGCTCTCCTCGATGAACATCGCGGTGCGCCGCACCGGCACGTAGCGCCATTCCGGGTTGGCCCGCGTCGAGCGGGTGCGGGTGCCCCACACCACCGGGCCGAAGCCGGGCAGGCGGCGCAGCGCGTTGACGCCGGCCGGGTTGAGGAAATCCTGCTCCGGATCCTCGACGACGAACTCCAGCGAGGCGGTGCCGAGCAGCGGGAACTCGATGCCGGCCGGCGCCTTCCAGACGCCGCGGCGGCTGTCGGTCTTGGCCCACAGGCCGGCCACCGCCGCGCCGGGCGAGACCAGCAGCGTGCGCGGCGCGGCCGGGTTGCTGTCCGGGTTGTAGAACGGGTTGGTGATGCGCGGCCAGGGGTAGTAGCTGACCGCGTAGGTGGAGGTCGGCAGGCCGAGCGAATTGACGTCGTTCTCGTCGCTCAGTTCGTCGCCCGGCGCGGTGTCCACCAGCAGCATGCGATTGCGGATCGTCTCGCAGTGGCTGATCGCGGCATCCAGGATGGCCTGGTTGGCGGCGGTGCCCCAGAACACGCCCGGCAGCAGCAGCATGTTGATGTCGCGCACCTTCAGCAGCGCGCTCAGGATGGCCTGGTAGTCGGCCAGCGCCGGCGCGCTGCCGTTGGCGCCGGCGGCCAGCGTGATCACCGTGGCGGCCGCGCGCAGCTCCAGTTCCAGCGTGCCGGCGGCCTCCAGCGCGCTGCGCAGCGCGGCCTCGCCGCCGCCCGGCAGCGTCAGCGCCACCAGCGTCGAGTTGGCATTGACCTGGGCGACCAGGTCGGTATTCGGATCGGCCGTTTCGGGCACCAGGCCGGCAAAGCTCTCCAGCACGGTGAAGCTGCTGCCGTCGCGCGTGCCGACCTCGAGCGTGAAGGTGGCGGGCGGCACCGTGGCGTCGGTCGTGAAGCGCACCCGGTGGCCGTGGGCGGCGCTGCCGGCGGCGTCGATGTCGAGCAGGCTGCTGCCGCCGGCGTCGCGTACCGCGGTCGAGGCCGGCGTCGTGAGCCGGCTGCGCAGATCTGCCGCGGCCCCTGCCAGCGTCAGCCGGACCAGCGTCGAGGCGCTGTTGACGACGCCGACCATGTCGGTCGGCGTGCCGGTTTCCGGCACCAGGTCGCTGAACAGTTCGTCGGCGACGAAGCTGCCGCCCAGCGTGCGCCCGACCGACAGCGTGAAGCTGGTGCTCGTGCCGAGCGTGCGCGGCTCCAGGCGGACCTCCAGGCCGTCGGCCCAGTCGCCCGGATTGGCCGCGTCGGCCACCAGCAGGTCGGCGGTATCCGCGGCGTTGCGCAGCGTGCCGGTGGACGCCAGCGCGCTGCCGTCGCCGAGCAGCGCGCGCACGATGTAGGCCTTCGAGCCGCCATTCGTGAAGAAGGCGCTCACCGCGTGGCCCATGTCGTCGCCGCGAGGCGTGCCGTTGTCCTCGCGCAGGCCGCCGAAGCTGCGCTGGTAGTCGTCGAAGCTGCTGATCAGCACCGGCTCGGCGACCGGCCCGCGTTCGACGTAGCCGATGAAGCAGGCGGTCGAAGTGGCGACGCCTTCGATCGGGCGGGATCCGCTGGGCAGTTCCTCGATATAGACGCCGGGGTGCAGGTAGCTGGGCATGGTCGGTTCTCCCACGAAAGGCGTAGCGTGAGCAGGGCCGGAGGAGATGCCTCGGCGACGGCAGGCCGACCGTCGTCCAGGCCGGGACTCCGGCGTCCGGCACGGTCGTTCGTGCCGATGCATGCACGGAAGCGGATACGGTGGCTCGTGGGGCGGGGGCGGCCAGGCCTCGCGCGGCGAGCGACTTGCCTCTGGCATGTCCCTAGTGGTAGGCCAGGCGCCGCGGCGATGGAAATAAAGAAATCTTATTCAATTCGATTAGGACGATAGCCTCCGGCTTCAGCGCGGCCCGAGCCCCGGGCGCGACCGATCCGGCCGGCGCGACGATCTCGGCGTCGCGGCCGGCCTCTCGGGCCTGAACTTCGACGGCTCGGCAGTCCTTGCGCCGGAACACGCCGACGTCCGGCTGGGCGGGGACGCAGAGATCCGTAGATCGCTCCAGGGCGGTTCGCCGACGCGATGTCGCCGCGAGCGTTGCGCCGATCCCACTTTGCGGCGCCTTTCGCCGTCTTCGAGAGGCGGTTTGCCCACCCGCTGGCGCGGACCGTGGCACCATGGCGGCTGATCTAACTTTCGTAGTATCCGGAGCTTCCATGGCCGACCTTGAAGCGATGTCAGTCGACGAGTTGCAGCGGCTTGGCGAAACGGTTGCGCAGGAGATCGAACTGCGCGGCAAGCGGGCCGCCGTGCTGCGCTCGCTGCACGCGATGGCCCGCGCGCACCAGATGACGCTGGCCCAGGTATTGGAGGGTGCCGATCCTGCACTGCTGGCGGCGCGGCCGCGCCGCCGCCGGCGCACTGCCGCGCCGCGTGCCCCGCTGCCGCCCAAGTACGTGCATCCGTCAAACCGCAAGCTGAGCTGGACCGGCCGCGGCCGCACGCCGGCCTGGGTCAAGTTGTGGGCCTCCACCGGAGGTTCCATGTCGGCCCTCGAGAACGCCGCCGAGAAGCTGGCCCGCTGACGGCGGCGGCGCGCACGGCGGCGGTATATCCTCGCGGCATGAGCGCGTCCGCCGCCGAAGACTCGCCGGAGCAGTGCATGCTGGACAACGTCGTCTGGCACGCGCTGACCGGTCCGCAAGCGCACTGCGCCGCCGGCCGCGGCCGTGCCCGCCGCTTTGCGCCGGGCTTTTCGCGCATCCTCGGTTTCGCCGATCCGGCGGCGCCCGACTTTTCCGAACTCGACGGTTGCAGCGAAGCTGGCGAGCAGTTCTATTGCCTGCATTGGGCCGGCCCGGTGCCGGCGGGTTGGCGGCTGGAGTCCGAAGGGCTGTTGCGGCAGATGGTTCGCCGCGAGGCCGATCCTCCGCCCTACGACGGTCTCGGCCTCGAGTCGCTCGGTGCGGCCCAGGTCGAACGGGCGATGGCGCTGGCGGAGTTGACCCACCCGGGACCGTTCGGGCCGCGCACGATCGAACTCGGCGACTACTTCGGCGTCTTCGACGGGCCGCGCCTGCTGGCGATGGCCGGCGAGCGGATGCAGGCCGGCCGCTACCGCGAGATCAGCGGCGTGTGCACCCATCCGCAGGCCCGCGGCCTGGGGCTGGCGCGGCGACTGGTGTCGCACCTGGTGGCGCGCCAGCGCTTGCGCGGCCAGGTTTCGTTCCTGCACGTGATGGACGGCAACGAGAGCGCCATCAGACTGTACGAATCACTCGGTTTCGAGACCCGGCAAGCCGGTGCCGTGAGAGTCCTCACCCGTCTTTGAGATGCAGCGGCAGCGATTCCGCGCCGCTCTCGTCGACCAGGCCGATCGCCAGGATCGGTGCATCCGGCGCCGCTTCGCCCCGGTTCCAGTAGTCGTAGTCGCGCCGGATCGCCAGCACGCGCAGCCTGCCGTGCCCGGTCCGCTGGCGCCCGAGCGCGGCCAACTGGTCGCACTGGAAGGCATTGCAGGTGTCCGAGCGCAGATCGCGGGGCAGCGTGCAACCGTCGGCGCCGTGATTGATGCAACTGCCTTCCGCAGCGCGTCGCGGCAGGTGCGACAGATAGGCGGCGAGGAGCGTCTCGTCGTCCCAATCCGGCCGCGCCCGCAGCACGCGCAGCAGGTCGGCGGCGCTCAGGAATGCGTGGTCGCCGCCCTGCGGGCAGCAGCCGCCGCGGCAGAAGGCACACAGCGCCTGGCCGACGCCTGCCAGCTCCGGCCGGGCTGCCAGGTGCGCCGTCAGTTCGTACAGGCTGCTCCGCAGGCGCTCGTAGCCGGCGTCTTCGGTTTCGTCCGGCGACACCGGTCGGCGCGCCCGTTCGAGCTGCGCGGCGAGGTGGTTCCGGTAGGCGTCGCGGCGAACGCCGTCCAGCGTCCGCTGGCTGCGTGCCCCGCTCGGCAGCGCGAGGATGGGAATCCCGCTCAGCTCCGGTCGCGTCGTGGCGAGCGCGGCGAGGATGCGCGCGCCTTGTTCCGCTTCGGCGGCCCGGCGGGCCTCGATGCGGGCGTCCGCGGCGGCCGTCGCCGCCCGGTGCCGCGCCGTCTGCGTGCGGTGCCGTGCCAGCATTGCAGCCGCGGCCGCCGGCGGAAGCGCTGCGGCGCGACGCCACAGCTGCCTGCAATGCGGCGACCTGCACAGCGGCCCCTCGGCTGCGCGGGCCACGAGATGGCCAAGCGCTGCGCCGCAGGCGATACAAGAATTTGCGCTGGGTGGATTCATCTTGCCGGCGTCCATCGCTTCGTTCGCATCGCATCGGCGCTGCCGGGCGCCGTGCCCCGAACTACGGGCTGCATCGACCCGCTCCGCGCCGGCCGATAGCGCATCCTAGGCCGGCGTCATGCGGACCGCCAGAGGCCGCCGGCGCCCGCCGTGGGCGGGGCCGGCCGCAGCGCGCCGCTCGGCCGACCCGTGGATGATTGCCGCGGCGCCGCAGCCGGGGCACCATGGCGCCTGTTGGCCGAAAGCAAGGTGTCGCCGCAGATGAAGAATGCGCTGTTTGCCGAACTGTTCCGGGATGCGCCGGACAAGTATCCGATCGCGCTCGAGCAGAAGTTCGAACGCATCCTGACCAAGATCAGCGAGCTGTGGCGAAAGCCGGAGATGGCCGACTACTTCGAGGATCTGATCATCGACAAGCGTGGCGGCCGGCAGGGATTTCCGCCCGACGTGGCGGCCGACATCTTCCGTCTCAGTGCCTTGTACGAGGACATGCGTCGTCGCGGCGAGATCGAGGATCCGTGGGCGCACGAGGGCGGCGACCGGAGCGCCAAGGACTACGATGTCGACGATCTGGCGCGGGCCATCGAGGCCAACGACCTCGCACGCATGCAGGCGATCCTGGAAACCGGCATGTCGGTCGACATCCACCTCTCGAACGGCTGGACGCCGCTGCAGTGGGCGACCTTCAATTCGTGCGAGGATGCCGCGATGCTGCTGGTGCAGCGGGGCGCAACGGTGGGCGTGACCGATGCGGACGGGTATACGCCGCTGCACTGGGCTTCGCTGAACGGCTTCGCGCGGGTCGTGCCGGCGCTGATCGAGCGCGAGGCCTCGGTGCACGCGGTGACGCGCTTCGGCATTTCTCCGCTGATGCAGGCCGCAGGGCGCGGACACGTGGCGGTCGTCAGAATCCTGCTCGACAGCGGTGCCACGGTGAACCAGCAGGATCTGGAGGGCTGGACTCCGTTGCACAAGGCGGTGGCGAACAAGCATCTCGAGGTCGCGCTGATGCTCTACCGCCAAGGCGCCAACCCCGCCCTGAGGCACAAGAGCGGCGTCACGGCAGCGGAGATCGCCCGCCAGTCGCCGCGCCTGGCGATCCGCAAGCTGTTCGACAAGGACTGAGCCGCAGCCGCCCGAGGCGGGGCGGGGCGGCGGGCGACCTCCACCGCGTGCCGCGAGGGGACGGCGCATTCGCCGCGAAAGCTTTCGCCGTTGCTGCCGTTAAATCTTGTGTCGCGAGTATGGGTCCTTGCTTCGGAGCGATCCGGCCGGCGGCGGATTTTCGTCCGCCGTTTTCGCCGCCTTTCGATTCGCAAGCGTGATCTACCTCCGGTGTACCGCTGCCCAAGCCTGCTGATTGCTATCACTTAAGTGATAGTCTGCGCTGGGGCGGGCGTGCCGGCCAGCACTGGCGGGGCCTGGGGAAACGGCTTGTGCACCTGTTCCTTGCGGCGGGATCGAGGGGGTGAATTCGATCGATGGCGAAGAGCGATGACGGTCCGGCGAAGCGTCGACCCCGGGGGGGCGTGTCCGACCTGTTGACGCTTCGCCGCGGCAAGACCAGGCCGCCCGCGCGAGCGGGCAGCATGGCGCGCGTCGTCGCCCACAAGATGATCGTATTCGTGGCGATGCTGCTGGTCGGCATCCAGTTGCTGATCTTTCTAGCCATAGATGGCGCGATCTCGGCCAACGAGCAACTTCGCATCCACGGCGAGATCGAGGTCGGCGAACGCATCTTCCACCGCCTGCTGGAGGAGCGCTCCGAGCAACTGATTTCCACTGCCCGCGTGCTGACGTCCGATTTCGCGTTCCGCCAGGCGATCTCCTCCGGCGACCAGGCGACCGTCGGTTCGGCCCTGGTCAACCACGGTTCGCGCATCGGCGCCGCGAAGATGGTGCTGGTCGGGCCGGACGGCCGGATTCTGGCCGAAGCCGGCGCGGCGACGCAGATCGTGCCGGGCCTGCCGTCCTCCACATTCAGCGACCTGATCGAGGAAGCCGAGCGTTCCGGTACCGCGGCGGCGATCAAGCTGCTGGCCGGCGTGCCCTATCAACTGGTGGTCGTGCCGGTGCTGGCGCCCGCGCCGATCGGCTGGATCGTGCTCGGCTTCAGCATCGACGGCAAGCTGGCCGAGGAACTGGGGGCGCTGGCGGCCCTCGACGTTTCGTTTTCGGTCTGGCATCGCGACGACGGTTGGACGGTCGCAGCCAGTACGCTGCAGGGGACGGGCCTCGAGCATTTGCGCGCGGTGCTGGCGGAAGCCACGCCGCAAACGCTGCCGGCCCGGCTCGCTGCGGACCGGGTCGGCGACCACATCACCTCGGCCTCGGCCCTGGTGGTCGGCGACCAGCAGGCGGTGTTCGCCGTGCTGCAGCGTTCCCTCGCCGAGGCCCTCGAGAACTTTGCCAACCTGCGCCTGATCCTGATCGGACTGGGCCTGCTCGGCCTCGGGGGAACCCTGGTCGGCAGCATGATGATCGCCCGCAGCATCTCGCGACCTGTCACGGCGCTGGTCGAGTTCGCCCAACGCCTGGAGAGCGGCGACTACGATCAGGGGCCGCCGGTGTCCGAGGCCGACGAGCTGGGCCAGCTCGCCACCGCGTTCAACAACATGCGACTGGCGATCTCGGCCCGCGAGCAGCAGATCAAGGCCATGGCCTACCACGATTCGCTGACCGGGCTGCCGAACCGGGCCTTGTTCAACGACCGGCTGCAGCAGGCCATCGGCGTCGCCAGGCGGCTGACCCACCCGGTCAGCGTGATGCTGATCGACCTGAACCGCTTCAAGGAGGTCAACGACACGCTCGGCCACCACATTGGCGACCTGCTGCTGCGCGAAGTGGGGGTGCGCCTGCGCGGCGTGCTGGCCCGCGCTTCCGATACCGCGGCACGGCTCGGCGGGGACGAATTCGCGGTGCTGCTGCCGGCGGCCAGTTCGCGCGTGGCGCAGGAGGTGGCGGCCAAGTTCCACAATGCGCTGAAGAACCCGGTCGCGGTCGAGGGCCGCATGCTCGACATGGAGGGCAGCGTCGGCGTCGCGACCTTTCCCGGCCACGGCGAGGATCCGCACGTGCTGATGAGCCACGCCGACGCGGCGATGTACCACGCCAAGCGCAATCGCCTCGGCTGCGCGGTGTACGAAGCGCGCTACGACGCCGAGCCGGAGCGCACGGACCGGCTGTCGCTGGCCGGCGAGCTGCGCGCGGCGGTCGAGCGTGACCAGCTCGAGCTGTATTTCCAGCCGCGCCTGGACTTGCGCAGCGGCAAGGCGGTGTGCGCCGAGGCGCTGGTACGCTGGAACCATCCGCAGCGAGGCTTCCTGCCGCCGTCCGAGTTCATCCTGTTTGCCGAGCAGACCGGATGCATCCGCGAATTGACCCACTGGATCATCGAAGCGGCGCTCGACCAGGCCGTGCGCTGGCGCAATGCCGAGTTGCCGCTGGCGCTGTCGATCAACCTGTCGGTGCGCGACCTGCACAGCACCGGGCTGGCGATCCAGTTGCGCCAGTTGCTGCAGTCGAGCGGCGCGGCGGCACACTGGATCACGCTCGAGATCACCGAGAGCGCGATCATGGACGATCCGGAACGGGCGCTGGAGACGGCGGCGCAGTTGAAGGCAATGGGGTTCGGCCTGTCGCTGGACGATTTCGGCAGCGGCTATTCTTCGCTGGCCCAGATCAAGAAGCTGCCGGTGTCCGAAATCAAGGTGGACCGCTCCTTCGTGTCGGAAATGGTCAGCGACAGCGACGATCTGGCGATCGTCCGTTCGATCATCGATCTCGCCCACAACATGCGGCTGAAGGTCGTCGCCGAAGGGGTCGAGTCCGAGGAGACGCTCGAGATGCTGAAAAAACTCAATTGCGATTTCGCACAGGGTTACCATATCGCCCGACCGATGAATGCCGCCGAGTTCGAGCGCTGGTATCTCGAACGCGGCGGCGCGATCGGCATGACGGCGCTGAAGCTACCGGAGATGGGCGCATGACGCCAAGCAAGAAACTGATCTGCCTCTTCTGTTGCCTGCCCGCCGGCGCCGTCGCCGGCTGGGTCGACGAGGTCGGCGTGGCGCTGCGCTACGACGACAACCTGCCGCGCGCCCAGCTCGAGCGGGACATCCAGAGTGACGGCGCGGCGGAGCTCACGGTCAGCGGCGGCATCGCCCGCCAGGCCGGCGTCGGCGGCCGGCTGAAGCTCAGCTACAAGCTGGCTTCGACGGCCTTCCAGCGCCACGACGGGCTCGACAACCTGGCCATCGGCACGGAACTCGCGTTCCGGCAGAAGTTCGGTCTCGGCCCTTATGCGCCGGTGCTGGCGCTGGCCGCCTCGGTGAGCCGGCTGGAGTTTCGCGACGACGCCCGCGACGGCTGGCAGTTCGAGTGGTCCGCCGGGCTGCACAAGCGCCTGACCCCGCGGCTCGATACCCGGTTGGAGTACGGTTTCTCGATGCGCCGCGCCGACCATGCCGGCAAGCGGGTGGTGTCGTTCATTTCCGGCGACGTGTTCGACCTCAGCAGCCGCCGCGTGTCGCTCGGCGCCGACTACCTGCTGACACCGCGCTACCAGGTCGATGCGGCATTTACCGTGCACAAGGGCGACATCGTGTCCACGACGCTGCGCAATTTCCCGATCTTCCTCGCCTCCGATGCCATCGCACTGGACGAGGTGTTCGGCAAGCAGCGCTTCGCCTATACGCTGACCGCGATGACCCGCGACCTGCACCTCGGCATCAGCCGCCTGATCGGCAGCCAGTCTTCGCTGACGCTCGGCTTCCAGTACCTCGACAGCCAGGCCGAGGGCGGCATCGACTACCAGTCGAGGCTGCTCCGCGCCACCTACCTGAGGCAGTTCTAGCGACCATGGCCCAAACCATCGAACCCTCGCGCCGCGTCCTTCTTGCCACCTTCGCCGTCGTCGCGGTGCTTTGGACGCCGCGCGCCGTCGTCGCCGGCGAGCTGAGGGCCCGGGTGCAGGATGCCGCCGATGGCCCGGTGGCCGACGCGGTGATCGTGGCCGAGCCGCTCGACGCGTCCGCCGCCCCGCCGGCAGGCGGCGAAGCGATGGTGGATCAGGTCGACAAGGAATTCGTGCCCTACGTGCTGCCGGTGCGGGTCGGCACGCAGGTCCATTTCCCGAACAGCGACCACATCCGCCACCACGTCTATTCGTTCTCGCAAGCCAAGCGCTTCGAGCTGCCGCTCTACATCGGCGATGCGGCTGCGCCGATACTGTTCGACCAGCCCGGCGTGGTGGTTCTCGGCTGCAACATCCACGACTGGATGATCGCCTACATCTACGTCAGCAAGAGCCCATATTTCGCCACCACCGCCGACGACGGCAGTGCCACGCTGGGCGACCTGCCCGCCGGCCGCTACCGCGTCCATGCCTGGCATCCGCGCCTGCGCGGCGACGAGGCGGCGACCGGCCGCGAGCTCGAAGTGCCGAGCCAGGGCAGCGTCGACAGCGCCTGGACGATCGAGCTGAAGCCGGATTTCCGCATTCCGCGGGCGCCGGTGCCGGGGCAGGGCGGCTACTGAGCCAAGCTTCGTCGGGCCGAAGCCGCGGCCGCCTGCGCCTCAGCGCTGCACCGGGGATTCCCGCCAGCGTCTTCAGCCGAGCGCCTGCCAGGCCCGCTCGACCAGCGGCAACGGCGCGCGCACGCGCAGGCGCGTCTCGAGCGCTCGTTGCAAGGCGGCGGCATCCGCCAGCGGCGCGCGTTCGAGTTCGCGCCACCGGTGATCCCTGCGCACCAGCTCGCGGCCCTCGCTGGTCCAGCTGCCCTCGCCGTCGTGGGCGGCGCACATCAGCACGCGGCGAAACGGCGACTCGGGCCAGGTGGACAGGAAATGGCTGGCGACGACGATGTCCACCGGCAGCGCTGGCAAGGCTTCGAGCCGGTACAGGACTTCCCAGCGCGAGTCGATTTCCCGCAGCAGCGTGAACTGGTCGGGCCGGCCGGCCTCGATGCGAAAGCGGGCCCCCGCGGCATCGCGGTGTTCGCCCGCCGCGAGCGGCAGTGGCCCGTCCGCGGCCGGTCCGCCGAAACCGGCATCCACCAGCCACTCGCGCCCGTCCACGCGCACCGCCAGCAGGGCGTGGGTGAGCGGCCCGAAGGCCGGTCGGCGATAACCGACGCGCGCCAGCCGGAGCCGGCAGTCGAATCCCGCCGCCTCGACCGTCGCCTGCAACAGCGCGTTCAATTCCATGCACCAGCCGCCGCGGCCGCCCGACACGATCTTGCCGACGATCGCGTCGAGATCGGTGGATGGCGGGATCCCCGCCAGCACGTCGAGGTTTTCGAACGGAAAGGCCCGGCGGTGGGCGCGCGCGAGCTCGGCCAGGCCTGGCGCGGTGGCGGGGGGCGGTGCCGCGAAGCCCAATCGGCGCAAGATTGCGGCCGGGGCATCGAATCTGGTCATCGGGTCGTGCCTTGGTCGTACGCCGGCCGATGGCGGGACGGGACCGTTGCAGGTGGGATTCGCTCGCCGACGGTCCGCTACACGGGATCGCCATCGGCGGTGGTCGAGAATCGGAGAGTGCCAGCATACATCGTGGCGGGTGCCGCGGCGCCATTCGTTTGCCGGCCGGGCGCGAATCTGGCGCGCCCTCGTCGCGCTGCCGGCGTTCGGCCTCGTCGTGTACGACGGGGCCTGCTGCGCGAGCATCCGTCGTGCGCTTCGCGTCGTCCGCCGCGATGTCGCCGCGCAAGCTCCAGCGATCCCTGCAAGGGGCATGGTGCGGGACCGTGCTTTCGGCCAGACTTAGGCAGTCGGAATAGTGGTGAAGCGCCAGATGGCCGAGGCCGGATACGACGCCTTCATTTCCTACGCCCATGCGGTGGACGGCGGCATCGCGCCGTTGCTGCGGCAGGGCCTGCAGGATTTCGCCCGGCCGTGGTACCGGCGGCGGGCGGCACGGGTGTTCCTCGACCAGTCCTCGATGGCCGTCAACCCGGCCCTGTGGCCGACCATTCTGCAATCTCTCGAGCGCTCCCGAGTACTGATCCTGCTGGCCAGCCCGGCGTCGGCCGCCTCGCCGTGGGTCGGACGCGAAATCGAATGGTGGCTCGAACACCGCTCGGAGCGGAGTCTCTTGATCGTCCTGACCGCTGGTGAAATCATCTGGGACGATGCCGCCGGCGATTTCGACTGGCGTGCCACGACCGCGCTGCCGGAGGTGTTGACCGGCCGTTGTGCGGCCGAGCCGCTTCACCTCGACCTGCGCTGGGCGCGCCGAGGGGCCGGGCCGACACCGCGCGAGCCCCGTTTGCAGGAGGCGGTGGCCCAGCTCCTCGCGGCGATCCGCGGCCGCGATAAGGACGAACTGATCGGCGAGGACTTGCGCCGCCATCGCCAGACGCTGCGCACGGCCTGGGGCGCGGCCGCGGTACTGGCGTGCACGACGGCAGCGGCGCTGGTGGCCGCGCAACTCTTCGTGCAACAGCGGGATCTGGCTCGGGCGCGCGAGGTCGAGGCCCGTCGCCACCTGTTCACCGCCCAGCTCAAGCAGGCGCAGATCGCGGCGGCGGCGGGCGACATGGTGCAGGTGGAGCGCCTGCTGGCCGGCCAGATCCCGCCGCCGGGCGAGGCGGATCTGCGCGGCTTCCCGTGGTATCTGCTGTGGCGGGCCAGCCACCGGGAGCTCGCCAGCCTGCCGGCGCCGCTGCAATCGAAGCTGGCTTTCGGCGCCGACGGCCACAGCCTGTGGGCGGCCGGTGCGGAGCCGCGGGAGGGCTCGCTGGCCGGCCGGCTGCTGGCATACGAGGTGCCGGGCGGGCGCTTGCTGTCCGAGCGTGCGCTGCGCTGGCCGCTGGTCGGCCTGGCCGAGCACGGCAGCGGTGCATTGCTGGTCGCGCCGGCGGCAGGCGGTGAGGCGTTGCGTAGCGGCGCCGGCCTGCTATTGCTGCCGCCCGACGGCGGCGAGGCGAGATCCTGGCCCGCGCAGCCGGGCCGCTACACCGCCTTGGCGTCGAGCCCGGACGGGTCCCGGCTGGCCGCCGCCCGATTGTTGCCACGGCCATTGCCGTTCAGCGTGGTCGAGTTGTGGCAGCCGGACGAAGGCCCCCGCAGCCGTCGCGAGCTGTCGGTCGAAGGCTGGGTGCGGGCACTGGCCTTTTCGCCGGACGGCGCCGAGTTGGCGCTGGTGGCCGATGATGCAGGCCGGGCGGAGCGCCCGGCCCGGCTGCAACTGATCGAGCCGCAGACCGGCGCAGTGCGCTTCGAGCGGGCGCTGCCGGCGCAGTTTGCCCTCGTGCTGGCCTGGCGTCCCGACGGCAGGCGTCTGATCGTCGGCGACGAGCGTGGCGCTGTGCTGATACTCGAGCACGAGGACGGTGCCGTCGCGGCACGCATCGATGCCCACCCGGGCATGGTCACGGCGGTCGCGCTCAGCCCGGACGGCCGGCTGCTGGCGAGTGGCGGCACCGATCGCGTGGTGCGGCTGTGGGACCTGGCCAGTGCCGGCCTGCGCGCCGAGTTGCCGCTGATGCGCGCGCCGATCGATGCGTTGGCGGTGGCGCCGGACGGCGCGACGCTGGCGGTGGCCGGCGGACTGGATCTCAAGCTGTGGTCGCTGGCAGCCTTGCTCGGCCGGCCTTCGCTCGACGGCGCGCGGCAGAGCCGGCCTGTGGCCGGACCGCAGCTGCGCGACCTGGCGTTTTCGCCCCGCGGAGGTCGCGTCGCGACGCTGGGCGAGGGCGGCGAAGTGGGCGTCTACGATGCGGACGGCCTACGGCGCGAACTGGCCTTGAAGCTCGACACCGACAGCCTCGGCGGACGTGCGCTCGCCTGGTCGCCTTCCGGGCGGCTGCTGGCGGCGACCGGCGACGGACGGCTGCGGATCTGGTCGGCAGACGACGGCGCCGTGCGGCTGGATCGAGCGCTGGACGGCTACGACCTGTTCTTCGCCGACGAAGCGCGGCTGTTCGTCGCCAGCGCGCGCGGCATCCTGCTGCTCGACCCCGCCGACGGCGGCGAGCGCCGTTTTTCGCGCCTGCGCGCCGAAGTGATGACCTATTCGCCGGCGCTCAGGCTGATTGCGGCCGCCCGCTCGTCGGACGGGCCGCGTCACAGTGAAGTACGGTTGTGGGATGCCGACCGCGGGCGCGAGAGCTGCCGCCTGGAGGGGCATCAGCAAGGCCTGCTGGCGCTGGCCTTCTCGCCCGACGGCAGCCTGCTGGCGAGCGGCGGCTACGACGGCGAAGTGCGACTGTGGCAGCCGAGCGAGTGCCGCCTGCTGGCAGCACTGCCGCCGCGCAGGCACGCCATCCAGGCGCTGCGCTTCGCGCCGGACGGCCGCACGCTGGCGATCTCGACCGAAGCGGCCGGGGCGTCGAGCGGTGGCACGGTAGTGCTGATCGACCCGGCCAGCGGCGACGAGCAGCTCGGTCTGCCGACCGGCACGGCCTGGGCGCGCGCCGTCGACTTTTCCCCCGACGGGCTGGCGCTGGCGGCCGGCGGCGACGACCAGAGCCTGTCGCAGCCGGCCGTGCTGCGAGTCTGGCGCGGGGCGCGCCCGGCGGCCGCGGCTCACCAGCGGTAGTACATCAGCAGCCAGGGCACGACCGCCGCCGCGGCCGCGCAGCAGAAGGCTGCCAGCGCCGCCGCTTGGCGCGCCGGCGGCACGCGGTCGTGCCGCAGCATGCGCAGTGCCAGCACCGTTGCGGCCAGCGTGGCGGCGGCCAGCAGCGCGCCGCGGATCGCGCCGAGGTGCTCGATGCGAATCCCTTCGGCGCCCAGCAGCGTCACCGTCAGCGCCGACAGGCCGAGGAAGACGCCGGCGCCGCCGAGTGGGATCAAGGCGTAGGCGAGCCGCAGGTGGGCGCCGGCGTAGCCGGCCAGGCGGCCCGCCAGGCGCAGCCAGAGGTCGATCCAGCCGCCGATCGCGAGCGCCGAGGCGGCGATGTAGGCGAGGATCACGGCGCCGTCGAGCCAGCTGAAGACGTCGTTGGCCTGCGGGTAGTGGGTCAGCAGCCACCACGGCGCGTCGTCGCCGAGCAGGGCGAAGCTGTCGCGCTCTATTAGCCATTCGGCGAGTGCCATCTTGGCCTCGACGAACCACGGCGAAGCGGTCCACTGGAAGGCGCCGATCGCGGTGCCGATCAGGCCGTAGATCAGCAGCCTGACTTCCCAGCGGCGGGCGTTCGAGGCCGCCATGGCGGTCAGCTCGCTGCCCGGCCTGCGTGCCTCGAGCGCGATCGCGCCGCGGTGGCCGCTGCAGCGCGCGCACATGTGGCAGCCGGCCGAACTTTCCATCCGCCGCAGGTCCACCAGCGGCGCGCAATTGACCGCGCCGGCGGCGCCGTCGCGGTGGGCGTCCCAGGCCACCCGGTCGCTGCGGAAATAGAGCGGCGAGAGCCTCGACAGCAGACCGAAGACGCCATTGACCGGGCACAGGTGGCGGCACCAGACGCGCTTGCCGCGGCCATACACGAGACCGATCGCGATCGCCGCGACGGTCGAGCCGCCGAGCACCAGCAGCGCCGCCTTCGGGTACTGGTAGACGCTGACCAGCTGGCCATAGACGGTGGTGCCGAGAAAGGCCACGAAGGGCCAGCCGCCCCACTTGATCCAGCGCGGCACCGGGCGGCCGAGGCCGAAGCGGCTGACCTGCTCGGTGAGGAAGCCCTCCGGGCACAGCACGCCGCACCAGACGCGCCCCATCAGCATCATCGACAGCAGCACGAAGGGCCACCAGATGCCCCAGAAGACGAACTGGGCGAACAGCGTCAGATCGTCCCAGAGGTGGGCACTGCTGTCCGGCAGCGGCAGGAAGGCCGGCACCGCGACCAGCACCAGATAGGCCGCCAGCACCACCCACTGCAGGCCGACGATCAGCCGGCCGTGGCTGCGCATCCAGTCGCCGAGCCGCGCCAGCCGGCCGCGTTCGGCGGGGTGGCCGATCGCCGCCGGGCCGCGCGGCGGGACGAAGCGTACCGGTTCGGCGCGGCTGTTCATCTCGCCACCCTGGCGGCCGCCGTCGCCCGCGACGCCGCGGCCGGGCCGGGCCGCGTCAGCGCATAGACCAGCCCCCAGTAGGCGGCCCAGGCCAGCACTGCCAGCAGCGAGGGTTGCGAGCGGTAGCCGGCGAAGGCGGCCAGGATGCCACCCAGCGTGCTGCCCTCGGACAGCAGCGCGCTGCTGTCCCACAGCGGCTCGTAGAGCGGCGGCAGCCAGCCCATGTTGATCAGCCGTTCGACGCCGGCGACCAGCAGCGCTGCGGCCAGCAGCAACAGCACGATCTCGCTCAGGCGGAAGAAGCTGCGTGCCGGCAGCGCCCGCGAGCCGCGCTGGATCAGCCATGCGGTGGCCAGCGCCAGCAGCAGGCCGAGCGCGGCGCCGGCGGCCATGCGCAACAGCGCGCCGCCGCTCTGCTCGAGGCCCAGGCCGTACAGGAACAGCACCGTCTCGGCGCCTTCGCGCCCGACCGCGATGGCCGCCACCAGCGCTGCTGCGGTGCCGCCGGTGCTGGTCGCGGCACGCGCCATGCCGCCTTCCAGTTCGCGCTTCATGTAGCGGCCGTGGCGGCGCATCCACAACACCATCTGGGTGATCAGCGCCGCCGCGACCAGCACGATGGCGGCCTGGAAGAGTTCCAGCGCGTCGCCGGCGAGCTGGCTCTGCACGCCGAGCATCAGCGCGGCCAGCGCGGCCGCCAGGCCTATGCCGCCGGCGATGCCGAGCCACAGGTGGCGCAGGCCGATGCCGGCGTCCTGGCGCTGGCGGATCCAGGCATACAGGATGCTGACGACCAGGATGGCTTCGACGCTTTCACGCCAGACGATGAACAATGCGTTGCCCATGGCGGTGGCCCCTGCTTACTTGACGATGAATCGGCCCTTGGCGGTGTCCTTGTGGAAATCGCCGAAGAATGGATAGGTGCCCGGCTTGAGCGGCGGATAGACGGTCGTGCGGCTGACTCCGGGCGCCAGCACCAGTTCGCGGAACGGTGTGGCGGTCTCGAATTCCTCCGGGCCGGCGTTGCGGTTGGTCACCTTGAGGCGGAAGCGCGTACCGGCCGGCACTTCGATCGTCTCGGGTTTCAGCAGGCCGTCCTCGGCCACCAGCTCGAAGGTCGGCATGTCGGCCCGCACGGTACAGGGCACGGTCATCAGCAGCGCGGCCGCGAGGCCGAAATGCAAGTGGAGGTTCTTCATCCGGGTGGGCTTCCAGCAAGGCGAAAAGCCCCGCCGGCAAACGCCGGTCGGGGCTCGATGGGGGAGGCGCGGGCTGTCAGTAGGCATACAGGGCCCTGACGCCCAGCGCGTAGATGTCGTCCGCTTCCGCATCGGCGCCGGGCCGGCGCACGACCTGCAGGTCCGGCGTCAGCGACAGCTTGTCGTTCACGCCGTAGCGGTAGTACAGCTCGGCCACCTGTTCGGCGCCGCTGGCGCGGTAGCCGAAGTCGTCGAGCGACGCCGCATCGCGCCGGAAGCCGGCGGCCGAGCGCAGCCAGCCCCAGGCGAAGCCCAGGCTGTCGTCGCCGCGGCCCCAGGCATCGCCCTGGTACTCGCCGCCCAGCGTCAGCGCGCGATCGAACGCGACCTTGCCGCTGATGGTGTGGCCGTAGCGGCCGAACAGGCTGAGCGCGTCGGTAACGCGCTGGTCGATGCTCAGGCCGAAGCCGAGATTCTTGTCCGCAGAGCCGTCGTAGCCGTCGTAGCGGCCGTTGTGCCAGGCATACAGGCGGTAGCTTCCTTCCAGGCCGCCGAACAGCCGCTGGCCGATCTCGAACTGGCCGATCACGAGCGGCTTGGTGAAGCTGCGGCCGAAGGTCGAGCCCTCGCGCGCGCCGTAGGCCGCCGCCGACAGCGTCCACGGTGCGCCACCGTCGGCTTCGTTCGTGTAGGCGACGCGCAGGCCGGGCGTGAAGCCGTAGGCGTCGGCGCCGATGGCGCCGCCCGAATCGAGCATCGGGTTGTGCACGAAGACGTTGTTGAGGAACTTCTCGACCTCATTGTCGGCGAGCGCGTTCTGGTCGAAGAAGACGAACGGGTCCTGCTTGCCGACGGTCAGTTGCAGCGAGTGCTTCGACTCGCTGCCGGGCGCATCGAGCGGCGTGTCGAGCTGATACCAGGCCTGGGCCACGATCGCGTTGGCGTTGTCGGCCGGCACGCCGCCCTGCTGGAAGCTGGCGGTGTTGACGCTGCCGGTGAAGGTCGGCGGCAGCGCGCTCGGGCCTTCGGCCTGGCCGACCCGCAACTGGGCGAAGAAGCTGCCGCTGGCGCGGCCGATCTCGCCGCCCGGCAGCGTCACGCTCAGATCGCCGCGCCAGTTGACGACGCTTTCGTCCTGCCTGCCGTCGTCCACCGCCTGCACCACGCCGACCACCGCGGCCTCCACTTCGATGCCTTGCAGCGCTTCGGCGGACCGGGCTTGTTGCTTGACGGCGGCGAGCTCGTGCTCGACGACCTGCAAGCGGGTGGCGAGTTGCGGTTCCCGCTCGCTGATGTGTTCGCCATCGAGGCCGCGCCCGGTGGTTTCGAGGGCCTCGACGCGGGGCGTCGGTGCCGAGGCCTGGGAGGACTGTCCGGCGAGGCGCGCCTCGAGTTCGGCATTGTGTTTTTCCAGCCGGTCGACGCGCGCGCTCAGTCGCTGCAGCAACTGCAGCAGCTCCTGCTGGCTCGGCTCGGCGGCCTGGATGGTGCCGGCTGCGGCCATGACTGCCGCGGCCAGCACCGCCGGGCGAAGGGCGTGGCGAGCATGCATCTCAGTAGCCACCTTTCTTGCCGACGCCGACATAGGTGAACTCGTACTCGACCGTGAACGGCTGCCACCACGGTTGCACACCGGTCTCGCGATCGGTGTGGCGGCCGAAGTGCGCGTCGGCGCCGCAGCCGGGCGGCTCGATCATGAACTTCAGCGTGTACTTGCCGGGGCCCATCAGCTTGACGTTGTCGCCGTAGTGCGGCCCGTCGCTGGCCACCATCGCCATCGCATCGCCGCCCGCCTTTTGCTCCGAGCCTTGCTTGCGGATCTCGTACTTGATGCACAGCGCCGGAATCCAAGAGGCCTCCGGAAAGCCATTGACGTTGTTGCCGCTGGCGTGGATGTCGGCCTCGATGTGCACGTCCGATTCCGTGGCCGGGCGCATCATTCCGCCCGGCGCCATCTCGATCGGCTGCAGGTACACGGCCGCGATCTCCATGCCGTTGATGGTGTGCGGCTTGCCGATCGGATATTCGAGTGCCGAGGCGGTCAGCGGTGCAGTCGAAATGGCGGCGGCCAGGGCGAGGCGGGTGAAGGTCATGCGGAAACTCCAGGAGATGGGGAGGAATCACCGCAGATGCTAAAGATAATGCGAATTATTCGCAATTGCATTGGGCCGAGAAGATAAAACTTTTGTTGCATCCGCGCATGTGGCAAGCCGGACCGTGTGCCGGCGGGGGCAATGTCTCCGCAGCGCATGGCGGTTCCGGCCGGTGCTTGGGCGCGGGCCATGCGGCGGGTGGCCGGCCCCGCCCGCCACCGCAGCCGCGCTGACGCCTTCAGTCGAGCACTTTGCGTTCTTGTGCGAGGTTGCAGTCGAGTACGGCTTCCTGCCCTTCCTCGTCATCGACCAGTTCGAGATTGGCGCCGCCGGCGAAGAGCCCCAGGCGGATGTACTGACGGACGAAATAGTTCTTTCCGCCTACGGTCTCCAGGTTCAGGTCGTTCTCGCTGAATTCCGACTCGGTCGAAATCGTCGTCCTGCCCGGCGGTACCAGGTGATAGAAGTAGGTATTCGGGGCCGATTCCCCGATCACCTCGCCATTCACGTAGAGGGTCTTCTTCAGCGCACCGCCCAGCTTGGAGTCGCGAAAGATGTACAGCCCGGCCTGCGCGGCAGGCGGTGGCGCAAAGGTCTTGCGCTGCTCGTCGTCCTGGAGCGAAGCCATCGGAACCGAAGCGCAACCGCCGGCGATCAGCGAGAGCAGCAACAGCAGAGGGAGGAGCAATTTATTTTTCATCGAAGCTTCCTATTGACTTGTCGAGTCATTGCCGGACGGCCCCGCGCGGCTGTCGTGTCGAGGACGGTGACATCAGCGGGACCGTCTTCGGCTCGCCGGGCGCGATGCTGCCGGTCGCCGGAAAAGTGCACCGGCGCTTGCATTCCGCCATACCGGCGGCGGCGAGATTATTCACCAGGCATGTTCGATAGGGAAGCCCGTGCCGGCTCGGGTGGGGTCGATGCCACTGCACGACAGTGCGAACATTGGCGACTCGGAGCTGCCGGAGCGATTGCCGAGCGCTTCGGCTACGGTAGTCGTCGCCTGCCCCTGGCCGCGGCGGGTGGATCAACGCGAAGTGCGCTTCCAGACCCTGCTTCGCAGGCTTGCGATCGGTGTTGTCGGATTGGTGCTGCAATTGGCCGCCGGACGAATCGGGCGCGCCGCGCGAAGCATTCGACGAAAAAGGGGCAAGCCGGCCTGCGCGCGGCATTCGGCCATGCGCCGGTGCCCGTGTCGCCAACAAAGCGCCGGGCCGGCGGGCGATGGCCGCACGGCCCGGATGGCAGGCCTACTGCAAGCCCTTCAAGTCCTTCGGGTAGCCGGCGTCGTCCAGCATCGAGCTCCAGCGCGATTCGATGAAGCCGGCGAATTTCTGCGTGCCGACCTCGATCGACGGCACCAGGCCGTTGCCGTCGAAGTGCTTGGTCAGCATGTCCTGGTCGTCCTTGCTGGCGATCTTCTTCTCGGCGAACGGGATGCCGCGAGCCTGCAGCAGCTTGCGGGCGTCCTCGCAAAGCGGACAGCTGTCGCCGGTATAGATCGTGACCGGGTGTTCCTGTGCCGCCTTGCGCACCCGGTACGGCATGGTCTTCGCGGCGCCGTTCGGGCCGAAGCGCCGCTCCTGACGCTGCACGCTCGGCGGCGGTGGCTGGTCGGAGTAGTGCTTGCGGCCGTTCTCGTCGGTCCAGACGTAGGTCTGGGCGAAGGCGCTGCCGGCCAGCAGCAGGGCGGTCAGGAACAGGTGGCGCATCGACGTTCTCCAGGTTCGGTGCCGCCTCCGGCGGCGGCTCAGGCCGCTTCGGCCAACATCCCACTATGCCGCAGCAGTGCGTCGGGCAGGGGATCGCGGCCGCGGAACGCGCGGAACGACTCGATGGCCGGCCGGCTGCCGCCGACCGCCAGGATCTCGTTCCAGAATCGTTCGCCGGTGGCCCGGTCGAGCACGGTGCCGGAATCCCGCGCTGCTTCCTCGAAGGCCGCGAAGGCGTCGGCCGACAACACCTCGGCCCACTTGTAGCTGTAGTAGCCGGCCGCGTAGCCGCCGGCGAAGATGTGGCTGAAGCTGTGCGGGAAGCGGTGCCACTCGGGCGGATGAACCACCGCTACCTCCTCGCGCACGCGACGGATCAGCGCCATGGCATCGGTTTCGCCGCGCGCATCGCTGTGCAGCATCAGATCGAACAGCGCGAATTCGAGCTGGCGCACGGTCTGCATGCCGCTCTGGAAGTTCTTCGCGGCGATCATCCGGTCGAACAGCTCGCGCGGCAGCGGCTCGCCGCTCTTGGCGTGGCTGCTCATGCCGGACAGCACGTCCCACTCCCAGCAGAAGTTCTCCATGAACTGGCTCGGCAACTCGACGGCGTCCCACTCGACGCCGTGGATGCCCGATACGGCCGGTTCCTCGACGCGGGTCAGCAGGTGATGCAGGCCGTGGCCGCATTCGTGGAACAGCGTGATCACCTCGTCGTGGCTGAAGCGGGCCGGTTGCGGCCCCACCGGCGGCGTGAAATTGCACACCAGGTAGGCCACCGGTACCTGCAGCCCTTCATCGCGCCGGCGGCGGTTGAGCAGTTCGCCCATCCAGGCCCCGCCGCGCTTGGTTTCGCGCGCATACAGGTCGAGAAAGAACTGGCCGATCAGGTCCTCGCCGCGGCGGATGCGGTAGAAGCGCACGTCCGGGTGCCATGTCGAAGTCTGGTCGGGTTCGATCGAGACACCGTAGAGCCGCTCGATGACGCCGAACAGGCCTTCGAGCACCTTCGGCTCGGGCAGGTATTGGCGCACCAGCTCGTCGGAGAAGCTGTAGCGGGCATGCTTGAGTTTTTCCGAGGCCCAGGCCATGTCCCACGGCTGCAACTCGGCGAGACCGAGCTCGGCGGCCGTGAATTCGCGCAGCTCGGCCAGGTCGCGCACCGCAAAGGGCTTGGCGCGGCACGCCATGTCGTGCAGGAAGGCCAGCACCTCGTCGGCCGACTCGGCCATCTTCGGCACCATCGATACTTCGGCGTAGCTGCCGTAGTCCAGCATGTGGGCCTCCTCGGCCCTGAGGCGCAGGATTTCGCCGATGATCTCGCTGTTGTCCCACTCGGGCTTGCCGAACTCGGCCGCCCGGGTACCGTAGGCGCGGTACATGCGGGCCCGCAGCTCGCGGTTGTCGGCGTATTGCATCACCGGCAGATAGGACGGCATGTGCAGCGTGAATTTCCAGCCTGGGCGCCCGTCCTTCTCGGCTGCGGCGCGGGCCGCCACGACCACGTCTTCGGGCAGACCGGCCAGCTCGGTTTCGTGCTCGATCCACTCGGCGTGGGCGTTGGTGGCGTCGAGAAGGTTTTCCGAGAATTTCGCGCCGAGGGCCGACAGCCGCTCCTGGATGGCCTGGAAACGCGGCTTTCGGTCGTCCTGCAGTTCGGCACCGGAGAGGCGGAAGTCGCGCAGCGCATTGTCGATGATGCGCTGGCGGGTGGCATTCAGCGTGGCGAATTCGGGACCTTCGTGAATCTTGCGGTACTGGCTGAAGAGCGCCAGGTTCTGCCCCAGCTCGGCGTAGAAGCGGGTTACCTCGGGGAGCATGCTGTTGTACGCATCGCGCCATGCCGGCACGTCCATCACGCCGTGCATGTGCGCGACAACCCCCCAGGCGCGATCCAGCTGCTCGCCGGCCGCCTCGAGCGGGGCGACGAAATTGTCCCAGCCCGGCTGCGGCAGCGCCTGCAACTCGGACACCTGTTGGCGCAGCGAGGCCAGTACCTCGGTGATGGCGGGAGCGACGTGCGCCGGCTCGATCAGATCGAAACGGGGAAGGGAGGAAATGTCGAGCAAGGGATTCTGCATTTGTTGTCCTGGTTCGATTGCGCACAAGTTGATCGCCATTGTGCCGAAAAAGAGGTGTCGGGGCCTTGTGCAGATGCGGTGCGCCGGCGCGAATTCAAGGAGCGGGAATGAGTGAACAACTGATCAGCGAACGTGGGCAGCGCTTCTACCGATTGATGGAGTTCGAACTCGCCAGCGGCGAGTTGAGCTTTCCCACCAGCATGGAACTGGGGCTGCGCGTTCGCCGCGCACTGGACGACCCGCTCTGCGGCGCGGACGAGCTGTCGGGCATGATCTCGCTCGAACCGCTGCTGGCGGCCCATGTCGTGCGGATGGCGAATTCGGCCATGTTCCGGCGCGGCCCCCGACCGGTGGCCGACGTGCGCAGTGCCTTGATCCGGGTCGGCGTCGCTGCCGTCCGTCCGATGGCGCTGGCCCTGGTGGCACGGCAGATCGCCCAGAGCGTCGGGCGCCCGGCGCGGGCCCAGGCCGAGCAGTTGTGGCGCCATACCATCGAGGTGGCCGCGCTGGCCTGGGCGATTGCCGCCGAGGTGCCGCGGGTTTCGCCGGACCAGGCCTTGTACGCGGGCCTGGTACACAAGCTTGGCAGCTTCTACCTGATCGCCCGGGCGGCCGAATTTCCCGAACTGCTGGACGAGGACGGGGAATTGGCCGACCTGATCCGCTACTGGAACCCGCGCATTTCGCGCGAGGTCCTGCTCGCCCTCGGCACGCCGGCCGACGTGGCCGACGCGGTCGAGGACGCCGAGCTGTATTTCGAGGGCTGGCCGCCGCGCAGCCTGGCCGACGTGCTCTACGTGGCCGCGGTGTCGGCGGATACCTCGGATCCGTTCGAGGACCTCGGCGGCATCTCGCGCCAAGCGCTCACCGACGAGGCCTTCGGCCGCATCGGTGCCGGCGAGCTGCATACCTTGCTGTCGCGGGCCGCCGCCCGCCGCGGCGAGGCTCTCGCCTCGCTGCGGAGCTGAGGCGCGCGCCGGAGCCGGCCGCCCTCAGCGCACCAGGTCGCGGTAGGCGTGCCAGGAGGCGTGGCCGAGCAGCGGCAGCAGCAGCACCATGCCGATCATCAGCGTACCGAAGGCCACCGCCATCAGCGCCACGATGATCGCCGCCCACAAGGCCATCGCGCCCAGGTTGGTGCCGATCGCGCGCAGACTGGTCATCATCGCGGTGATCATGTCGGTATCGCGATCCATCATCAGCGGGATCGAGACCGCGGTCAGCGAGAACACCAGCGCTGCCAGCGCGCCGCCGATCACCAGGTAGGCGACGACGAAATAGACGTAGTCGCCGGAGAACAGCAGGTGGCTGTAGAAGTTCTCCACGTCCGGGATTCCGCCCTGGTAGAACAGCGCGAACAAGGCGGCCGACAATCGCTCCCACAGGATCAGCATGATCACCAGCGCGATGCCGAACTGGAATATCGCGTCGCCGTGGCCGCGCAGGCCGCGCAGCGAGTCGGCGAAGCTCGGGCGCTCGCCGGCTTCCTGGCGGCGCGAGATCTCGTACAGACCGGCGGCGGCCATCGGCCCGACCAGCAGGAAGCCGGATACCGCGGCGGTCGTCAGGTAGGGCACGCCGGCGGCGAAGGTCAGGATCAGGTAGCCGAGTACCGCGAAGATCGCGCCGTAGCTGAGGCTGGCCAGCGGGCTTCGTGCGATGTCCTGCCAGCCGGCCTTCAGCCAGCGCAGCGGACGGCTGTTTTCGACCGTTGCGATCGGTGGCAGGTGGAAGTGGCGGTCGAGGGAATTGAACGGTTTGTCCATGGCATCCTCCATAGTGTCGGATTGCCACCTTGTGACCACCGGCGACGACGCGAGTTTCGCGCCGTCGGGCGGAAAAAACCGTTTCAGGACAGTTGTTTGCCGGTCAGCATCGCGTATGCGTCGGCGTACTTGGCGGCCGTCGCGGCGATCACCTCGGCCGGCAGTCTGGGGCCGGGCGCCTTCTTGTTCCAGTCCAGCGTTTCCAGGTAGTCGCGCACGTACTGCTTGTCGAAGGACGGCGGGCTGATGCCCTCGCGGTAGCTGTCGGCCGGCCAGAAGCGCGACGAATCCGGCGTCAGCGCCTCGTCGATCAGGTGCAGCGTGCCGGCCGCGTCGACACCGAATTCGAACTTGGTGTCGGCGATGATGATGCCGCGCCCGGCAGCGTAGCCGGCGGCCTCGGAATACAGTCGCAAGGCCGCGTCGCGCGCCTGCGCGGCGAGTGCCGCACCGTTTGGCAAGGCCTCGGCGCAGCGCTGGCTGGCCAGCTCGAAGCTGACGTTCTCGTCATGGTCGCCGGCCGCGGCCTTGGTGGCCGGCGTGAAGATCGGCTGCGGCAGCTTCGCCGCCTGCTGCAGACCCGCCGGCAAGGCCACGCCGCAGATCGCGCCGCTTCGCTGGTAGTCCTTCCAGCCGGAGCCGATCACGTAGCCGCGCACCACCGCCTCGATCGGCAGCGGCTGCAGACGCTTGACCACCAGCGCACGGCCGGCGACCTGCTCGCGTTCGGCTTCGGCGACGACGTCCTCCGGCGCGACGCCGGTCAGCTGGTTGGGGACCACGTCGGCCAGGCGCTCGAACCAGAAGCTCGCCAGCGCTGTCAGCACCGCGCCCTTGCCGGGTATCGGATCGGGCAGCACGACGTCGAAGGCCGACAGCCGGTCGGAGGTGACGATCAGCAGCCGGTCGTCGTCCACCGCGTAGATGTCGCGGACCTTGCCGCGGCCGAGCAGGGGCAGGCTGGAAATGGAGGATTCGAACAGGGGCGTGCTCAAGGTGGCGCTTCCGCTAGGCTGAAAGACGCGATTATAGACCGGCGCCGAAGTCGGTGATGGCGCTCTGCGGCGCGGTGTAGAATGACAGCCTTTGTATCCGGACGTGTCCTCGATGAAAAACGTTTTCCTCGATTTTGAGCAGCCGATCGCCGAACTTGAGGCCAAGATCGAAGAACTTCGCTTCGTTCAGGACGACTCCGCGGTAGACATCTCAGAGGAAATTTCGCGCCTCGAGAAGAAGAGCCAGTCGCTCACCAAGGAGATCTACGCCAAGCTCTCGCCGTGGCAGATCGCCCAGGTCGCGCGCCACCCGCAGCGGCCCTACACGCTGGACTACATCGGCCACATGTTCACCGATTTCGTCGAGATGCACGGCGACCGGGCGTTTGCCGACGACAAGGCGATCATCGGCGGCATGGCCCGCTTCAACGGCCAATCCTGCGTCGTGATCGGCCACCAGAAGGGGCGCGACACCAAGGAGAAGATCCACCGCAACTTCGGCATGCCGCGGCCGGAAGGCTATCGCAAGACGCTGCGGCTGATGCGGCTGGCCGAGAAGTTCAACCTGCCGGTGTTCACCTTCGTCGACACGCCCGGCGCCTACCCGGGCATCGGCGCCGAGGAGCGCGGCCAGTCCGAGGCCATCGGCCACAACCTGTACGTGATGGCCGAGCTGAAGGTGCCGCTGATCTGCACCATCATCGGCGAGGGTGGCTCGGGCGGTGCGCTGGCGATCGCGGTCGGCGACCAGGTGCAGATGCTGCAGTACTCGACCTATTCGGTGATCTCGCCGGAGGGATGTGCATCGATCCTGTGGAAGAGCGCCGAGAAGGCCTCCGAGGCGGCCGAGACGATGGGCATCACGGCGGCGCGGCTGAAGTCGCTGGGCATGGTCGACAAGGTCGTGAACGAGCCGGTCGGCGGCGCCCACCGCGATCACCGGGCGATGGCCCAGAGCCTGCGGCGGGCCATGTCGGATGCCTTGCGCCAACTCTCCGAACTGTCGCCGGCCGAGCTGCTCGAGAAGCGCTACCAGCGGCTGATGGGCTATGGCAAGTTCAAGGAAGCCGCGGCCCGCTGATCCGCCGGCCGCGCTCGCGGCCTTTCTTTCCCGACACCGAATCGAAACGGGCCGCCTGTGCGTCGGCCTGTCCGGCGGCGTGGACTCGGTCGCGCTGCTGCATGCGCTGGCCGCGCTGCGCGAGCGTACGCAACTGGTGCTGACCGCCTGCCATGTGCACCACGGCTTGAGTCCGAACGCCGATCGCTGGGCCGACTTCTGCGCCGCGCTGTGCCGCCGTCTGGCGGTGCCGCTGGCGGTCGAACGGGTGCGGCCGCTCGCAACCGGTCGTGGCCTCGAAGCGGCCGCCCGCGAGGCGCGTCTGCAGGCGCTGGCGGCGCAGCGTGCCGATGGGGTGGTGCTCGCCCATCACGCCGACGACCAGGCCGAGACGCTGCTCTACCGGCTGTTCCGCGGCAGCGGCGTGCTCGGTGCCGGCGCCATGCGCCCGCTCGAAACGCTGCACGACGGTGGCGTGCTGCTGCGCCCGCTGCTGGCGCTGCACCGTGGCGAGATCGAGGCCTGGGCGCGCGCCGAAGGGCTGGCCTGGATCGAGGACGAGAGCAATGCGGCCAGCGGCTTCGACCGCAACTACATCCGCCGCGAGCTGATGCCGCACATCGTCGAACGTTTCGCCGCCGCGCCGCTGCGGCTGGCGGCGGCGGCGGCGCACTTCCGCGAGGCGCAGGCGCTGCTCGAGCAACTGGCGGAACTCGACTGGCAGCGGCTGGACGGCGACGGGCCGAGCGCCCGCCTCGATCCGGCGCTGCTCGACGCGGCGCGGCTGGCCAGCCTGTTGCGCTGGCGGCTGCGCCGGCTCGGCTGCGCGCTGCCGGACGAGGCGCGGCTCGGCGAGGCCGTGCGGCAGTTGCGCGGGCTTGCTCCGGGCCGGCCGCTGCGACTGAGCCTGGGCGAGGCCGAGCTGTGCGGCTACCGCGGCCGCTTCTGGCTGCAACCGGCGCTCGGCGCGCTGCCGGCGGCGCGGCACTGGCACGGCGAAGCGGTGCTCGGCTGGGACGGCGGCGAGATCCGCTTCGAGCCGGCGACGGGGCAGGGGCTGGCGCGCAGCGCGCTGAGCGGCGAACTGACGATCGAGCCGCGCCGGCCGGGCGAGCGGCTGCGGCTGCGGCCGGGCGGCCCGGCCCGGACGCTGAAGAACCTGGCGCAGGAAGCCGGCGTGCCGCCCTGGCTGCGCGAGCGGCTGCCCGCGCTGCGGACCGCTGGCCGCCTGCTGTGGGTGGCGGAACTGGGCGTGGCCTGCGAGGCCGCCTGCGGCCCCGGCGAAGCCGGCCTGCTGCCGCGCTGGCAGCCGGCCGACGGGGTGCTCAGCCGCCTTCCTGCGGACCCCTGAGGCCGGCCGAGGCGAGCGCCTGGGCGAGCTCGACCGCCGAGCGCACGCCCATCTTCTCGAACACCCGGGCGCGGTGCACCTCGACCGTGCGCATCGAGATGTTCAGTTCGTCGGCGATGACCTTGTTGAACTTGCCGGCCAGGATCAGCTCCATCACCTCCTTCTCGCGGCCGGTCAGCTTGGCCAGGCGCTGCGCGACGGTCTCGCGGTTGGCGATCTCGGCCTGGCTGCGGGCATCGGACTCCAGCGCCTTGACCACCAGGTCGACCAGGTCGTTGTCGTTGAAGGGCTTTTCGACGAAGTCGTAGGCGCCGTTCTTCAGCGCCGAGACGGCCATCGGCACGTCGCCGTGGCCGGTCAGGAAGATCACCGGCAGCGAACAGGCGCGCCCGCGCAGCGCGTCGAAGCAGGCCAGCCCGTTCATGCCGCTCATGCGGATGTCGAGCACGATGCAGCCGCGCCAGTCCGGTTGCCAGGCTTCGAGGAAGGCCTCGGCCGAAGGCCAGCCGCGGCTGTGCACGCCGCGGCTCTGGAACAGCCATTCGAGCGCGTCGCGGATCGCTTCGTCGTCGTCGACGATATGGGCAAGCGGGGTCTGGCTCATGCAGGGGCGGCGGGCAGGGAGAACGTGAAAATCGTACCACCTTCGGGATTGGCCTCGAACGTCAACCGGCCGCGGTGCAGTTCGGCGATCGAGCGGCAGATGTTGAGACCCATGCCCATGCCCTCGCTCTTAGTGGTGAAGAACGGCTCGAACAGCTTCTGCGCCACCTCCTGCGGGATGCCGCTGCCGCGGTCCACCACCCGGATCGCCACCTCGCTCCCCAGCCGGCAGGTGCAGACCAACAGCCGGCGGCGGTTGGCCGGGATCCCTTTCATGGCGTCCATGCCGTTGCGGATCAGGTTGATCGCCACCTGCTCGACCATCACCGGGTCGGCCAGCGTCGGCGGCAGCGCCTCGGCCAGCTCGAGGCGCAGATCCACCGCCCGCTTGCGCGCGTCCGGCTCCACCAGGCCGATCGCTTCGCGCACGATGGCGTTCAGGTCGAGCTGCTCGCGCTTCGGTTCGCTGCGGCGGACGAAATCGTGCACGCGGCGGATGATCTGGCCGGCGCGCTGGGCCTGCTTGCCGAGCTTGCCGATCACGCCGGTCATTTCCTCGCGCTCCACCGCACCCTGTTCGAGCCGGTTCAGGCAGCCGGTGGCGTAGCTGGCGATGGCGGCCAGCGGCTGGTTCAGTTCGTGCGCCAGCGTCGAGGCCATCTCGCCCATCGTGATCAGGCGCGAGGTGGCCTGCAGCCGCTCCTCCTGCTGGCGCGCCATCTTCTCGACCCGCTTCTGCTCGGTGATGTCGAGCACCGAGCCCATCCAGCCGGTCTGGCGGCCCTGCGCGTCGATCAGCGGGGCCTCGAAGATCAGCGCGTCGAGCCGTTCGCCGTTGCGCCGTTTGAGCCTGACCTCGACGCCGTCGCCGGTGGTGCCGCGGGCCAGGATGTATTCGTGCAGGGCCTGGGTGCGGTCCATGTCGTCCGGGTCCCAGTAGGGCATCGGCGGCTTGTGCCCGATCAGTTCCTCGGCGCCGAAGCCCACCATCCGGCAGAAGGCCGGATTGACGTAGATCATGCGGCCTTCCATGTCGCGTGCGCGCAAGCCCGTCAGCAGCGAATCCTCCATCGCGCGGCGGAAGGCGTATTCCTCGCGCAGCGCCAGCTCGGCCGCCTGGCGCCGCACCATGTGGCGCCGCAGCAGCCACACGCTCCACATCACGCCGGCCGCCAGCAGCGCGATCGCGCCGCCGAGCAGCACCGCCACCCAGCGCACCTCGGCACGGTACGGCCTGACCCGCAGCGACACGCCTCGGCCGGGCGGGTCGAGCGGGATCTGGTATTCCATCTCGGTGGCCAGCGCATCGACCTTGGACTTGGAGACGATCTCGCGACCGGACGGGTCGAGAATGCTCAGCTCGTAGCGTTCGGAGAACCACCACGGCACCTCGCGCATCACCAGGTCGCGCAGCGAATGCACGCCGATCACCACGCCGGCGAACTCGCTGCCGTCGTAATAGGGGACGTAGACGGCGAAGCGCACGTCGTTGTCGAGCGCCTCGTACACCGGCCCGAACACCGCCCGGCCGCTGGCGGCGGCGAGCCGGAACATGCTCTCGGCGGGAAGCTCCTGCCCCGGCACGCCGCTGCCGGGCGACGGCATCACTTCGAGCCGCGGCATCGCGCCGCCGAGACTGCCGTCGGCCTTCATCCAGATCACCTGGACGACCGGGTTGTCGGGCTGGATCAGCCGCATCGCGCGGGCCGCGGCGTTGTAGCCGAGACCGTCGCGGCCGAGCAGTTCCGGACCCAGCTCGGCCAGCAGATCGGTGTTCTTCTCGAGCTGGAAGCGCAGATTCTGCTCGATCCACAGCACGTCGCTGATCAGCGTCGCGCGCTGCGCCTCCAGGTCGTTCGTGCGTACCAGCCAGACCAGCGACAGAACCGCGCCGATGAACAGCGCCAGCAGCAAGTAGGGCAGGCGCCAGCGCCACGCGGCGGGCTGGCTCAGGGCGGGACTCGGAATCGCCGTGCTCGGCGTCGCCATCGGATCTCTCCTGCAGGTGCCCGTTGCCGCCCGGGCGGCGGGCCCGATGCGATGCGGCGCGGAGCCGGACATTTCGGCCCCGAGTTTACGCCGCCGTCCGCCGGCTGCGGGATTTGCCGAACGGCGCCGCTCGTGGCCACAATCGGGCATGCGGCGGCTCCCGCGGCCTTGCCGCCATGCGAAGGGACCGACCACGACCGAAGCCATGACACGACTGCCGATTCTGTTTCTGCTGCTGGCCCTGACGCTGTCGCCGCTGTGGGCGGCCGAACCGATCGTGATCAAGTTCAGCCACGTGGTGGCGGTCGGTACGCCGAAGGGCAAGGCCGCCCAGCGTTTCAAGGAACTGGCCGAGAAATACACCGGCGGCGCGGTGCGGGTGGACGTTTATCCGGACAGCACCTTGTACAAGGACAAGGAAGAGTTCGAGGCGCTGCAGCTCGGCGCGGTGCAGATGATCGCACCCTCGCTGGCCAAGTTCAGCCCGCTCGGCATCCGCAGTTTCGAGGTCTTCGATCTGCCCTTCATCTTCGATGACGAGGCGGCGGTGCACCGGGTCACCCAGGGCGAGGTCGGCGCCGAGCTGCTCGAATCGCTCGAATCGCGCGGCATCAAGGGCCTGGCGTTCTGGGACAACGGCTTCAAGTCGTTCTCGGCCAACCGGCCGATCCACCGGCCGGAGGATCTGCGTGGACTGCGCATGCGCATCCAGTCCTCGCAGGTGCTGCGCGAGCAGATGCGGGTGCTGGGCGCCTATCCGCAGGTGATGGCGTTCTCGGAGGTGTACCAGGCGCTCAAGGCGGGCGTCGTGGACGGCACCGAGAACCCGCACTCCAACCTGTACACGCAGCACATGCACGAAGTGCAGTCGCACGTCACGATCTCGCGCCACGGCTACCTGGGCTACGCGGTGCTGACCAATCTGCGCTTCTGGGATTCGCTGCCGGGAGGCATTCGCGGGCAACTGGAGCGGGCCATGCGGGAGGCCACCGCCTACGCCAACAGCATCGCGGCGGAGGAGAACCGGCGCGCCATCGAGCGGGTCAGGGCCTATGGCGGCACCGAGGTCTATGAGCTGACCGAGCAGGAGCGGCAGGCCTTCCGCCGCGCGCTGCTGCCGGTGCACAAGACCATGGCGGAGCGTATCGGGCGGGATCTGATCGAGGCGGTGTACGAGGCCGCCGGTTTCGATCCGGATGCCCGCTGAGGCCTTGCCGCGGCTTTCGTCTCGCTGCCGCGAACGGGATTGCCTTTGCTGCTAAAATGGCGCGTTGCGCTGCACGGCAGCTTTCTTTAACGCGGAGTTTTACATGGCAATCGAACGAACCCTTTCCATCATCAAGCCCGACGCCGTCGCCAAGAACGTCATCGGCAAGATCTACCAGCGCTTCGAAGAAGGTGGCCTGAAGGTCATCGCCGCTCGCATGGCCCACCTGTCCGAGCAGGAAGCCGGCCAGTTCTACGCCGTGCACAAGGCGCGCCCGTTCTTCAAGGACCTGGTCGAATTCATGACCTCCGGTCCGGTGATGGTGCAGGTGCTGGAAGGCGAGAACGCGATTGCCAAGAACCGCGAACTGATGGGCGCCACCAATCCGAAGGAAGCCGCGCCGGGCACGATCCGCGCCGATTTCGCCGAATCCATCGACGCCAATGCGGTGCACGGCTCCGATGCGCCCGAGACGGCGGCGGTCGAGGTGGCCTTCTTCTTCCCGGGCATGAACGTCTACTCGCGCTGAGCGAGCCGCCCGCCCCGAACGCAGCCGGCGCCGTCGCGGCAGGCCGGCTGCCAGAAACGACCGAATGACTCCGACCCCGGTCAACCTGCTGGATTTCGACGTCGATGGTCTCGTCGCGTGGTTCGCCGCGCAGGGCGAGAAGCCGTTTCGTGCCCGCCAGGTGATGCGCTGGCTGCACCGCGAGGGCTGCACCGACTTCCAGGCCATGACCGACGTGGCCAAGACGCTGCGTGCGCGGCTGGCCGAGCAGGCCTGCGTCAAGCCGCCCGAGCCGATCTCGGACCGCCTGTCGGCGGACGGTACGCGCAAGTGGCTGCTCGACGTCGGCAACGGCAACGCTGTCGAGACGGTGTTCATCCCGGAAACCGGCCGCGGCACGCTGTGCGTCTCGTCGCAGGCCGGCTGTGCCCTCGATTGCGCGTTCTGCTCGACCGGCAAGCAGGGCTTCAACCGCAACCTGACGGCGGCCGAGATCATCGGCCAGCTGTGGCTGGCCAACCGGCTGCTGGGCGGCACCGCCGACGGCGAGCGGGTGGTCAGCAACGTGGTCATGATGGGCATGGGCGAGCCGCTGACCAACCTGGACAACGTGCTGGTGGCATTGCGGCTGATGCTGGACGACCACGCCTACGGGCTGTCGCGCCGGCGCGTGACGGTGTCCACCTCGGGCATCGTGCCGGCCATGGATCGTCTGCGCGACGAGTGCCCGGTGGCACTGGCGGTGTCGCTGCATGCGCCCGACGACGCGTTGCGCGACCGGCTGGTGCCGATCAACGCCAAGTATCCGCTGCGCCAGCTGCTGGCGGCGTGCAATCGCTACCTGGACAGGGCGCCGCGCGATTTCGTGACCTTCGAGTACGTCATGCTGGACGGCGTCAATGACCAGGACCGCCACGCACGCGAACTGGTCGCGATCGCGCGCCAGGTGTCGTGCAAATTCAACCTGATTCCTTTCAACCCGTTTCCCGGCTCGCCGTTCACGCGCAGCCCGGCGGAGCGGATCCGGCGCTTCGCGGCGATCCTGGCCGAGGCCGGCATCGTCGCGACGACGCGCAAGACGCGGGGCGACGACGTGGACGCGGCCTGCGGCCAGTTGGCCGGCAAGGTGCTGGACCGCAGCCGCAGGACGATTCGACTGGCGGAGGAAGGGCGATGAAGTGTCGAGCCGCGGCGGTGGCCGCACTGGTCGTGCTGTCCGGCTGTGCCGGCATCGCCGTGCCGCCGATCGGCGACGCGGCGCAGCGCCCGGCGGCCGAACTGCCGACGACGAGCGATGCGCAGGCCGCGGCCAAGATCCACGTCGAACTCGGCACGGCCTATTTCCAGGCCCGCCGTTTCGGCGTCGCGCTGGACGAGGCGCGCGTCGCGCAGGCCTTCGATCCGAACTATGCGCCGACCTACCATCTGATGGGCCAGGTCTACATGTTCCTGGAAGAGCCGGATTCGGCCCGCCGCAGCTTCGAGCAGGCCGCCCGGCTGGCGCCCGGCGACCCGGAGATCAACAACAGCTACGGCTGGTTCCTGTGCGTCACCAGCCACGAAAAGGACGGGCTCGAACGGCTTGCCGCCGCGGCGCGCAATCCGTACTACAAGACGCCGACCCGCCCCTACACCAATGCCGGACTGTGCCATCTGCGGCTGAAGGACGACGCCTCGGCCGAGGCTCAGTTCATCCGTGCCGCCCAGGCCGATCCGAACAACGCGCTGGCTCGTTTCCACCTTGCCGCCATCGCCTACCGGCGCGGCGCGCTGGTGGCGGCCCGCCACTACCTGCGCGAGTTGCACGAGTTGGCGGAGCCGACGCCGGATTCGCTCTGGCTCGGCATCCGCATCGAACGCGGGGCCGGCAACCGCGACAGCGAGGAAGCCTACGCGGCCCAGTTGAAGTCGCGTTTCCCGACCTCGCCCGAATACGAGAAGTTCAGCAAGGGACAGTTCGAGTGAACGCCGATACCGATCTCCCGCGTGTCGACGCCGAAGGCGCTGCGACGATTTCCGTCGGAGCCCAATTGCGCGCCGCGCGCGAAATGCGTGGCCTCGGCATCAGTGACGTGGCCTACTCGCTGAAGCTCAATCCGCGCCAGGTCGATGCGCTCGAAGCGGACCGCTTCGATCTGCTGCCGGGTCGCGCTTTCGCGCGCGGCTTCCTGAAGAACTACGCCCGCTTCCTGGAGCTGGATCCGCAGCCGCTGCTGGACGCGGCCGAGCACGTGGACGGCGTCGGCGCGATGGAGCTGTCGCCGGTGTGCAACGCGCAGGGCACGATGCCCTCGCCGGACGCGCGCCTGCGCCCTTCGATCTTCCCGGCCGCGCTGGTGGCGATGGCGCTGCTGGTGGTGGTGGCCGCCGGCTGGTACTTCGACTGGTTCCAGCAGCCCGAACTGGCGACCGAGGCCGTCGTCGACGGCCCGCCGGCGGATCGCAGTGCCGTCTTCCAGGCGCCGGTCACAGCGGCGCCGCTGGAGGGCGTGACTGCGCCGGTCGAAGTGCTGCCGGCGCAGCCGCCGGTCGCCGAGCCGATCGAGTCCGGCCTGTCGCCGGCCGCGCCTCAGCTCGAGGTGCTGGTGCCGGCCGGCCAGGATGCAGCGGCCGACGAGACGCCTGCCAAGGACGCCGTGGCGGCCGCCAAGGCGGGCCAGACCGGCATGCCGGAAACGCCGGACAAGGCGGGGGCCGAATCGGTACAGAAGGTCGAGACGGCGGCGAAGACCGAGACGGCGCCGACAGCCGAAACGGCGCCCAAGGTAGAGACGCCGCCGAAGGTCGAAACGCCGGCGCCCGCAGTTGCCGCGCCGACGGCCGATGCGCAGCCGAATGGTCGCCAGAGCCTGGTGTTCCGCTTCGCCGAGGATGCCTGGGTCGAAGTGCGGGACGGATCCGGCCGCATCATCATGTCCCGCATCGGCCAGGCCGGCTCGGTCGAGAAACTGCAGGGCAAACCGCCGTTCGCGCTGGTGATCGGCAACGCCGCCAAGGTCACGCTCGAACACCAGGGCCAGGTGGTGGACCTGGCGCCGCACACGCGGGTCAGCGTCGCCCGCCTGAAACTCGAATGAGCGCCGCCGTTCAACAGCCGCTACCATGCGTCGCGGCGGTGCAGCCGCGGCAGCGCACGCGCCGCGTCGAGGTGGCCGGCGTGGCGATCGGCGGCGGCGCGCCGGTGGTGGTGCAGTCGATGACCAATACCGACACCGCCGACGTGATCCGCAGCGCGATCCAGATCGCCGAACTGGCCCGCGCCGGCTCCGAACTGGTGCGGCTGACCGTCAACAACGACGAGGCGGCCAAGGCCGTGCCGCAGATCCGCGAACAGCTCGCGCGCATGAACGTCGAGGTGCCGCTGGTCGGCGACTTCCACTACAACGGCCACACCTTGCTGCGCGACAACCCGGCCTGCGCCGAGGCCTTGGCCAAGCTGCGCATCAATCCCGGCAACGTCGGCGCCGGCGCCCAGCGCGATACGCGCTTCGCCTCGATCGTCGAGGTGGCCTGCAAGTACGACAAACCGGTGCGCATCGGCGTCAACTGGGGCAGCCTGGACCAGAGCGTGCTGGCCCGCCTGATGGACCACAACGCCCGCCGTCCGCAGCCGCTGGACGCCGGCACCGTGATGCGCGAGGCGCTCGTCACGTCGGCGCTGGAGTCGGCCCGCAAGGCCGAGGAGTACGGTCTCGGCGGCGATCGCATCGTGCTGTCGGCCAAGGTCTCGTCGGTGCAGGACCTGATCGCGGTCTACCGCGACCTGGCGCGCCGCTGCGACTATCCGCTGCACCTGGGCCTGACCGAGGCCGGCATGGGCTCGAAGGGCATCGTCGCCTCGAGCGCCGCGCTGGCGGTGCTGCTGCAGGAAGGCATCGGCGACACGATCCGCGTCTCGCTGACGCCCGAGCCGAACGGCAGCCGCTGCGAGGAAGTGGTGGTAGCGCAGCAGATCCTGCAGACCATGGGGCTGCGGGCCTTCACGCCGATGGTCACCGCCTGCCCCGGCTGCGGCCGCACCACCAGCACCTTCTTCCAGGAACTGGCGGCCGAGGTGCAGGGCTTCGTGCGCGACAACATGCCGCGCTGGCGGGAGGCCCGAGACGGGGTCGAGAACCTGACGCTGGCGGTGATGGGATGCGTCGTCAACGGGCCGGGCGAGAGCAAGCATGCGAACATCGGCATCTCGCTGCCGGGCACCGGCGAATCGCCCGCCGCGCCGGTCTTCGAGGACGGCGAGAAGACCGTCACGCTGCGCGGCGACGGTATCGCCGAGGAATTCAAGACCATCATCGAACGCTACGTGGAACGGACCTATCCCCGCAAGGGCGGATCGGCCTGATCCCGGCGACATCTTCAGAAACCGCACATGAGTCAGACACTGCAGGCCGTTCGCGGCATGAACGACATTCTTCCGGACGATGCCGAGACCTGGGAGCAGTTCGAGGAGAGCATCCGCGACTGGCTGAAGTCCTACGGCTACCGGCCGATCCGGATGCCGCTGGTCGAGCCGACGCCGCTGTTCAAGCGCGCCATCGGCGAGGTCACCGACATCGTCGAGAAGGAGATGTATTCGTTCGAGGACGCGCTGAACGGCGAGCAACTGACGCTCCGGCCCGAGGGTACGGCCTCCTGCGTGCGTGCCGCGATCGAGCACAAGATGCTGCACGCCGGCCCGCAGCGCCTCTATTACTACGGCCCGATGTACCGCCACGAGCGGCCGCAAAAGGGCCGCTACCGCCAGTTCCACCAGATCGGCGTCGAGGCGCTGGGCTTCGCCGGACCCGACGTGGATGCCGAACAGATCCTGATGTGCGCGCGGCTGTGGGACGATCTGGGGCTGGAGGACGTGCGGCTCGAACTCAATTCGCTCGGCAGCAGCGAGGAGCGGGCGGCCCACCGCAAGGCCTTGGTCGAATACCTGGAGGCCCGGCGGGACGAACTGGACGAGGACGGCCAGCGCCGCCTCTACACCAACCCGCTGCGTATCCTGGATACCAAGAACCCGGCGCTGCAGGCGCTGGTCGAGGCGGCGCCGAAGCTGGTCGACTTCCTCGGCGAGGCGTCGCAGGCCCATTTCGATGCCGTGCAGCAGGTGTTGCGCGACGCCGGCCTGCCGTTTCGCATCAATCCGCGCCTGGTGCGCGGGCTGGACTACTACAACCGCACCGTGTTCGAGTGGGTGACGGACCGTCTGGGCGCCCAGGGTACGATCTGTGCCGGCGGCCGCTACGACGGCCTGGTCGAACAACTGGGCGGCAAGCCGGCGCCGGCGGCCGGTTTCGCGATGGGGGTCGAGCGGATCCTGGCGCTGTGGCAGGAGTCCGGCGGCGTCGCCGAGCGCTCGGTGCCGGACGCCTACGTCGTGCACCAGGGCAGCGAGGCCGGCCGGCTGGCTTTCCGCGTCGCCGAGGGTCTGCGGGCCCACGGTTTCGCGGTCATCCAGCACTGCGGCGGCGGCAGCTTCAAGTCGCAGATGAAGAAGGCCGACGCCAGCGGTGCGCCGGTGGCCGTGGTGATCGGCGAGGACGAGGCGGCGGCCGGCGAAGTGAGCTTCAAGCCGATGCGTGGCGGCGAGCAGCGGCGGGTCGGCGTGGATGAACTGGCCAGTATGCTGGCTGAACAACTTTTTGCAGCGGACGGTGACGATGGCGGCGTTTGACCTCGAGGAACAGGAACAGCTCTCCCAGCTCAAGGCGTGGTGGGAGGAATACGGCAAGAAGCTGGTGGCGCTGGCGGTGCTGGCGCTGCTGGGCGTGCTCGGACGGGCCGGCTGGCAGAACTACCAGGCCGGCCAGGCCGGTGAAGCCTCGATGCTGTACGGCTCGGTGCTGAAGGCGAGCAGCGGCGGCAATGCCCAGCAGGCGCGCGAAGCGGCCGGCCGGATCCTGCAGAGCTACGATTCGACCGCCTACGCCTACCTCGGGGCATTGGCCTCCGGCAAGGCCCAGGCCCAGGCCGACGACCTGCTCAACGCCGCCACGCAATTGTCGTGGGTGGTGGACAACGCGCCCGACGCAGCGGTGCGCGACATCGCCCGGCTGCGCCTGGCGGCGCTGCAGTTCGACCAGGGCGACAATGCGAAGGCACTGGCCACGCTGTCGGTCGAGCCGGTGGCCGAGCTGGCGAACGGCTTCGCCGACCTGCGTGGCGACGTCCTGCTGGCCGACGGCAAGCAGGACGAGGCGCGCACCGCCTACCAGAAGGCGCTGGCCACGATCGCGGCCGGCACCGCCGGGGCGCAGATGCGGGAGATCATCCAGGTCAAGCTGGATGCGCTCGGAGGTGCCCGGTGAAGGTCGCGAGAGGCCTGCTGCCGGCCGTCACGGCAGCACTGCTGGCCGGCTGCGGCGTTTTCGGCTCCAGCCGCGAGCTGCCGCAACTGCCCGATTTCGTGCCGGGCGCCCGCATGGCGCTGGAATGGAAGACCGGCCTGGCCGGATCGGAAATCTACAGTCCGGCGCCGGCCGTGGTCGGGCGGCGCGCAGTCATTATCGCCGGCGTCGACGGCGTGATCGAGCGGCGCGACGAAGGCAGGCAGGTGTGGCGCGTGGCGCTGGGCAGTCCGCTGGCCGCCGGCGTCGGCAGCGACGGCCGGCTGGCGGTGGTGGTGACGCAAAACGGCGAGGTGGTCGCGCTGGATGCCGCGGACGGCAGCGAGAAGTGGCGCGCCAAGGTCGGCGCCGAGGTGCTGGCGGTACCGGCCGTGACCGGCATCGCCGTGGTGGTCAGGACCTCCGACGGGCGGGTGTTCGGGCATTCCCCCGCCGATGGTCACAGGATGTGGACCTACCAGCGGCCGACACCGGCGCTGGCCTTGCGTACCAGCGTCGGCATGCTGACCGAGGAGAACGTCGCCGTGACCGGCTTCCCGGGCGGCAAGATGGTGGCGATCAATCTGTCCAACGGCGGGCCGCTGTGGGAGTTGACGGTCGCGCTGCCGTCCGGCACCACCGAACTCGAGCGCATCTCCGACGTCGTCGGGACGCCGATACTGGCCGGGCGCAACATCTGCGCGGTGGCGTTCCAGGGCCGGGTGGCCTGCTTCGACGCGGCCAACGGCAACCTGGTCTGGTCGCGCGATATCTCCAGCGCGGTCGGCCTGACCACCGACGGCGGCCGGCTCTACGTGACCGACGAAGCCGGCGCCGTGGTTGCGCTCGACTCGGCAACCGGGGCCAGCGTCTGGAAGCAGGACAAGCTGGCCGGCCGCGACATCGGACGGCCGCTGGCGCTGGGCAAGTACCTGGCAGTGACCGACGCCGAGGGCTACGTCTCGGTCCTGCACCGCGAAGACGGCACGCTGGTGGCGCGTCAAGCCACCGACGGCAGCCCGGTCAGGGTGCCGCTCGAGCCGCTCGACGCGGATCGATTCGCGGTGCAGACGTCCAAGGGTGGCATCTTCGTGTTCACGGTCAATTGAGCGGGCCCGCGGAACGTGAAACCCACCATCGTGCTGGTCGGCCGGCCCAACGTCGGCAAGTCCACGCTGTTCAACCGCCTGACCCGCAGCCGTGATGCGCTGGTCGCCGACCAGCCGGGCCTGACGCGCGACCGCCACTACGGCATCGGCCGTGTCGGCAGTCGCGGCTACCTGGTGGTCGATACGGCCGGTTTCGACCCGGTCGCCAAGGACGGCATCATGCACGAGATGGCGCGCCAGGCCGAGCAGGCGATCGCCGAGGCCGACGTGCTGCTGTTCCTGGTGGACGGCCGCAGCGGCCTGTCGCCGCACGATGAGGAGATCGCGGTCTTCCTGCGCCGCTGCGATCGCCCGGTGCGGCTGGTCGTGAACAAGGCCGAGGGTCTCGACCGCGGTGTCGCCGCGGCGGAGTTCCATGCGCTCGGGCTGGGTGCCCCGCTGGCGATTTCGGCCGCCCATGGCGACGGCGTGCGGCCGCTGATCGACGAGGTGCTGGCCGGCTTCCCGGATGACCAAGAAGAGGCCGGCGAGGATCCCGGCCGCGGCCCCCGGGTGGCGATCGTCGGCCGGCCCAACGTCGGCAAGTCCACGCTGGTCAATACGCTGCTCGGCGAGGAGCGGGTGATCGCCTTCGACCAGCCGGGCACCACCCGGGATGCGATCTCGATCCCGTTCGAGCGTGGCGGGCGCAACTACACGCTGATCGACACCGCCGGCCTGCGCAGGCGGGGCAAGGTCTTCGAGTCGATCGAGAAGTTCTCGGTGGTGAAGACGCTGCAGGCCATCGAGCAGGCCAACGTCGTGGTGCTGGTGCTCGACGCCAGCCAGGACATCGCCGACCAGGACGCCCACATCGCCGGCTTCGTGCTCGAGACCGGCCGGGCGCTGGTGGTGGCGGTGAACAAGTGGGACGACGTGGACGCCTATCGCCGCGAGCGGCTCAAGCACGACCTGGCGCGCAAGCTGGGCTTTCTCGGCTTCGCCCGCTTTCATCACATCTCGGCGCTCAAGCGCCAGGGCATCGGCGGGCTGCTGGGTTCGGTCGATGCGGCTTTTGCCGCGGCGATGGCGAAGATGTCGACGCCGCGCCTGACCCGCACGCTGCTCGATGCCGTCAGTCGCCAGCAGCCGCCGCGCCACGGCCCGTTCCGGCCCAAGCTGCGCTATGCCCACCAGGGCGGCAGCAATCCGCCGGTGATCGTCGTCCACGGCAATGCGCTGGAGCACGTGCCGGCCGCCTACGTGAGATATCTCGAGAGAACCTTCCTCGAAGCGTTCAAGCTGCAGGGCACGCCATTGCGGATACAATTCAAGACGACGCGCAACCCGTACGCGGACAAGACTTGAATCCACACCCTAGAGGCCGAACCGCACGCTGCCCGATCATCATGTGGCAGTGCAGCGGAAAATCCGCTAGATTAGCCAGCCACATACAAAGAGGTCCAGAGAATGAGCAACAAGGGGCAACTCCTACAAGACCCGTTCCTCAACACGCTGCGTCGCGAACACATCCCGGTTTCCATCTACCTGGTCAATGGCATCAAGCTGCAGGGCCAGATCGAGTCCTTCGATCAGTACGTCGTGCTGCTGAAGAACACCGTCACGCAGATGGTCTACAAGCACGCCATTTCCACCGTGGTGCCGGCCCGTCCGGTCAATTTCCAGCACGATCAGGGTGACGGCAACTGAAGTCCCCATGGTTCGGGGCGCCGCGGGCGCCCTCGATGAGCTTCGATGTTCGAACGCCCAGCCTCCGGTAACCGGGCGGTCCTCGTCCAGATCGACTTCGGCCAGGGCGCAGTGGCGGAGCGGCTGTCCGAAGCCGCGCTGCTGATCACCAGCGCCGGCGCCGAAGTGGTGGGGACCGTGGCGGCCAGGCGCCAGGCGCCCGATCCGGCGCTGTTCGTCGGCCGCGGCAAGGCGGCCGGGATCGCTGCCGAGATCCGCGCCAGCGAGGCCGACGTGGTGATCTTCAACCACGAGCTGGCTCCGGGCCAGCAGCGCAACCTGGAACGCGAGCTGCAGTGTCGGGTGGTGGACCGCAATACGCTGATCCTCGACATCTTCGCGCTGCGCGCCAGGAGCCACGAGGGCAAGCTGCAGGTCGAGCTGGCCCAGCTCGAGCACCTGTCCACCCGGCTGATCCGCGGCTGGACCCACCTGGAAAGGCAGAAGGGCGGCATCGGCCTGCGCGGCCCGGGTGAAAAGCAGCTCGAGACCGACCGCCGCCTGCTCGGCCAGCGCGTCAAGATGCTGAAATCGAGGCTGAAGACGCTGGAGAAGCAGCGCAAGGTGCGGCGCCGGGCACGCGAGCGCAACGACGTGCTGGCGGTGTCGCTGGTCGGCTACACCAACGCCGGCAAGTCCACGCTGTTCAATTCGATCACGAAGGCCGGCGCCTATGCGGCGGACCAGTTGTTCGCGACGCTGGATACCACCAGCCGCCGCGTCTACCTGGGCGATGCCGGCCATGCGGTGCTGTCAGACACGGTCGGATTCATCCGCGACCTGCCCCATTCGCTGGTCGCCGCCTTCCATGCCACGCTGGAGGAGACCGCCCGCGCCGATCTGCTGCTGCACGTGGTGGATTCGGCGAGCGAGGACAGGGACGCGCAGATCCAGGCCGTCAATGCGGTGCTGGAAGAGATCGGCGCGGGCGAGATCCCGCAATTGCTGGTCTGGAACAAGATCGACCTGACCCACGCCGAGCCGGCGGTGGAGCGGGACGACTGTGGTACCATACGGCGCGTTTTTTTGAGCGCGCGCAGCGGGCTTGGGCTCGATTCCCTGCGCCTAGCGCTGTCCGAAAGGGCGCTCGCCCGGCCCGGGCGGGTCCAATCCGATCCTGATGATGTGTCCACCCCGCTGTCGGCCGGTCTCGGCTGACAGCAAAGTACTGACGGGCCGAACATATGTCACTTAACGATCCGCGCTGGGGCAACCAGGGGAACGATCGAGACCGCAACGAGGGCAACCAGGGGCCTCCCGATCTGGAGGAGATCTGGCGCGACCTGTCCCGCAAGTGGGGCTCGCTGCTCGGCCGCCGGCGTCCCGGCGGTGGTGGCGGCGGCGGGGACGACGGCGGCAACTTCAATTTCAGGTTCTTCGGCAGCGGCATCGGCGTGCTGCTGGTGCTCGGCCTGATGATCTGGGCCGCCAGCGGCTTCTACATCGTCGATGCCAGCCAGCGCGGCGTGGTGCTGCGCTTCGGCAAGTACATCGAGACCACCGAGCCCGGCCTGCGCTGGCGCATGCCCTACCCGATCGAGACCCACGAACTGGTCAACCTGACCAGCGTGCGCACCGTCGAGGTCGGCTATCGCGGCGCGGCGCGCAACACGATCCTGAACGAAGCGCTGATGCTCACCGACGACGAGAACATCATCAACATCCAGTTCGCGGTGCAGTACATCCTGAACGACCCGGAGAACTACCTGTTCAATACCCGCGAGCCGGACGAATCGGTCATCCAGGCGGCCGAGACCGCGATGCGCGAGATCGTCGGCAAGAGCAAGATGGACTTCGTGCTGTACGAGGGGCGCGAGGAGATCGCCACCACCGCCCATACGCTGATGCAGGCCATCCTCGACCGCTACGGCACCGGCATCCAGATCAGCAAGGTGACGATGCAGAACGCCCAGCCGCCGGAACAGGTGCAGGCGGCCTTCGACGACGCGGTGAAGGCCGGCCAGGATCTGGAGCGGCAGAAGAACGAGGGCCAAGCCTATGCCAACGACGTCATTCCGAAGGCCCGCGGTACCGCCTCGCGGCTGCTGCAGGAGGCGGAAGGCTACCGGGCACGGGTGGTGTCGCAGGCCGAGGGTGACGCCAGCCGCTTCGGTCAAGTGCTGGCCGAATACCAGAAGGCGCCGAAGGTGACCCGCGAGCGCATGTATATCGAAACGCTGCAGCAGGTGTTCACCAATACCTCGAAGATCATCGTCGACGCCAAGAGCAGCGGCAATCTGCTGTTCCTGCCACTGGACAAGTTGATCGGGCAAGACCTGGTCGGTGCGGCCGCACCGGTGACCAGCGACCCGCGCCCGCCGCTGGTCGTGCCGCAGGACCAAAGCCGGCCTTCGAACAGTGATTTCCGCGATCGCGACGCGATGCGCAACCGTGGTGGAGGAGGCCGCTGATGCGAGACAAGCTTTCCGTTTTCGTGGGCTTCGTGCTGTTCGGCCTGGTGCTGCTGTCGATGTCGCTGTTCACGGTCGACCAGCGGCAATACGCGCTGGTCTTCCAACTCGGCGAGATCAAGAAGGTGATCAGCGAACCCGGTCTGAACTTCAAGTGGCCGCTGATCCAGAACGTACGCTTCTTCGACAAGCGCATCCTGACGATGGATACGCCGGAGCCGGAGCGCTTCATCACCTCCGAGAAGAAGAACGTGCTGGTCGATCTGTTTGTCAAGTGGCGCATTTCGGATCCGCAGCTCTACTACATCTCGGTGTTGGGCGACGAGGCCCGCGCCGTGACGCGCCTGCAGCAGACCGTCAATGCCGGCCTGCGCGAGGAATTCGGCAAGCGCACCGTGCACGAGGTGGTTTCCGGCCAGCGCGACACCATCATGGAGCAGATGCGCGAGAAGGCCGACCTGGACGCGCGCAAGATCGGCGTGCAGATCATCGACGTGCGGCTGAAGCGCGTCGACCTGCCGCTCGAGGTGTCGGAGTCGGTCTATCGCCGGATGGAGGCGGAGCGCAAGCGGGTCGCCAACGAGCTGCGCTCCGAGGGCGCTGCCGCGGCCGAGAAGATCCGCGCCGACGCCGACCGCCAGCGCGAGGTGATCATCGCCGAGGCCTATCGCGACTCGCAGCATACCAAGGGCGACGGCGACGCCAAGGCGGCATCGATCTATGCCCAGGCCTTCCGCCAGAACCCCGAGTTCTTCGCCTTCTACCGCAGCCAGGAAGCCTATCGCCAGAGCTTCGCCGGCAAGAGCGACGTGCTGGTGGTCGAGCCGAGCAGCGATTTTTTCCGCTATCTGCGCAGCGCCACCGGCGGGCCCGCCAAGAGCCTCGAGTGATGGGCGCCACGCTGCTGATGGCGTTCGCCCTGATGCTGGTGGTGGAGGGCATCCTGCCCCTGGTCGCGCCGGATCTGTGGCGCGACACGTTCAAGCGAGTGACCGAGCTCGCCAACGGCCAGATCCGCTTCATCGGACTGACCTCGGTGCTGCTCGGCTTGTTGCTGTTGTCTTTCGCAGGTTGATTGTTCCAATGCGCTGGGTTCTCCCCGAATACATTCACGACGTGCTGCCGTCCGAGGCCCGCGAGCTCGAAGACGTGCGCCGCCGACTGCTCGACGCTTTCCGCCTGCGCGGCTACCAGTTGGTGGCGCCGCCGCTGATGGAATACCTGGATTCGCTGCTGACCGGTGCCGGCGAGGATCTCGATCTGCGCACCTACAAGCTGTCGGATCGGCAGACCGGCCGCACGCTCGGCCTGCGCGCCGACATGACGCCGCAGGTGGCACGCATCGACGCGCATCTGTTGAATCGGCGCGGCGTCGCACGGCTGTGCTATTGCGGCAGCGTGCTGCACAGCGAGCCGGCCTCGCTGACCGCGACGCGCGAACCGTGGCAGCTGGGGGCCGAGATCTACGGCCACGCCGGGCTCGAGGCGGACATCGAGATCGTCGAGCTGTTGGCCGAGTCGCTGACCCTGGCCGGCCTCGCGGCGAGCCGCATCGACCTGGGCCACATGGGCATCTTCCGCTCGCTGGCGACGATGGCGGCGCTCGATTCCGAGCAGCAGCAGACCCTGTTCGCGCTGCTGCAGGCCAAGGACGTGCCGACGCTGGCGGAATTCCTCGCGCCGGTGGCCGAGGTGCCGCGCCGCGCGCTGCTGGCGCTGCCGGGCCTGTACGGCGACCGGGGCGTGCTGGCCAAGGCGCGCGCCTGCCTGCCGGCCGACGAACGCGTCGGCGCCGCGCTCGACGAACTGGAGCGGCTGGCCGATGCGCTGGCGGACCTGCCGCTGGGATTCGACCTGGCCGACCTGCGTGGCTACCACTACCACAGCGGGGTGGTGTTCGCGGCCTACTGCGGCAACTCGCCGACTGCGATCGCGCTCGGCGGTCGCTACGATTACATCGGCGCCGCCTTCGGGCGCGGCCGGCCGGCCTCGGGCTTCAGCATGGATCTGCGCGAGCTGGCGCTGAGGATCGAGGCGCCGGAGCTGCCGGGGGCGGTGCTGGCACCGGCGCTCGATGCGCCCGGCCTGAAGGACGAGGTGGCGCGGCTGCGGGCCGCCGGACAGATCGTGGTCCAGGAGTTGCCCGGACACGAGGGAGATTGGCGGGAGGCCGGCTGCGACCGGCGACTCGCGCCGTTGGATGGCGGCTGGAAGATCGTGCCGCTGGACGGGGAGTAAGCGGTATGGCAAAGAACGTGGTGGTCGTCGGCACCCAGTGGGGCGACGAAGGCAAGGGCAAGATCGTGGACTGGCTGACCGATCATGCCGAAGGGGTGGTGCGCTTCCAGGGCGGACACAATGCCGGTCATACGCTGGTCATCGGCGCCGACGAGTACAAGCTCAACCTGGTGCCCTCGGGCATCGTGCGCGAAGGGGTCAAGTGCTACATCGGCAACGGCGTGGTGCTGGACATCCACCACCTGCTGGCCGAGATCGACAGCCTCGAGGCCGGCGGCATCAGCGTCTCGGACCGCCTGAAGATCAGCCCGGGCTGCCCGGTGATCCTCGGCTGCCACACCGCCCTCGACCGCGCGCGCGAAGCCGTGCGCTCGGCCGATGACAAGATCGGCACCACCGGCAAGGGCATCGGCCCGACCTACGAGGACAAGGTGGCGCGGCGCGCGCTGCGGGTGTACGACTTGTTCGACCCGGAACGCTTCGCGGCCAAGCTGAAGGCCAATCTCGAATACCACAACTTCGTGCTGACCCGGCACCTGGGCGCCGAGCCGGTGGATTTCCAGGCCGTCTTCGATCAGGCCATGGCGGACGCCGAACGCATCAAGCCGATGGTGGCCGACGTCTCGGCCGAGTTGTACGAGATCAACAAGGGCGGCGGCAGCCTGCTGTTCGAGGGCGCCCAGGGCACGCTGCTGGACATCGACCACGGCACCTTCCCGTTCGTCACCTCGAGCAACTGCGTGGCCGGCCAGGCCGCGGCCGGCTCGGGCGTCGGGCCGGGCCGGCTGCACTACGTGCTGGGCATCACCAAGGCCTATTGCACGCGGGTCGGCGGCGGTCCGTTCCCGACCGAACTGGACATCGAGAGCGAAGGTGCGCCGGGCCAGCAGATGTCGGTCAAGGGCCGCGAGTTCGGTACCGTGACCGGGCGCAAGCGGCGCTGCGGCTGGCTCGACCTGGCGGCGCTGAAGCGCTCGATCATCATCAACGGGGTGTCGGGCCTGTGCATCACCAAGCTCGACGTGCTCGACGGCATGCGGGAGCTGAAGCTGTGCACCGGCTACATGCTCGACGGTGCGCGCATCGACCTGCTGCCGATGGGCGCCGACGAGGTGTCGCGCTGCGAGCCGATCCTGGAGACGATGCCGGGCTGGAGCGGTACCACCTACGGCGCGCAGAAGTGGGACGATCTGCCGGCCGAGGCGCGCGCCTACCTGCACCGCATCGAGGAGATCTGCGAGGTGTCGATCGACGTCGTGTCGACCGGCCCGGAGCGGGACGAAACGATCCTCAAGCGCCACCCGTTCGGCGCCTGAGCACGGCTGCGGCACCGCGCGAGCGGTGCAGCGTCGACGAAAAAAGGCCGGTCATGCGACCGGCCTTTCCCGAAACTGGTGCCCAGAAGAGGACTCGAACCTCCACATCCGTAAGGACACTAGCACCTGAAGCTAGCGCGTCTACCAATTCCGCCATCTGGGCAAGAGGCAAAATTATAGTGTCGCTTTTTCGCGCTGTGAAGAACTTTTTTGCAGTGCGCTACGGCCGGACGACGGACATGAAAAGAGCCGGTCCAAGGACCGGCTCTTTCCGCGGATCTGGTGCCCAGAAGAGGACTCGAACCTCCACATCCGTAAGGACACTAGCACCTGAAGCTAGCGCGTCTACCAATTCCGCCATCTGGGCAAGAGGCGCGCATTATAAATACAAAGGAACGATTGTCAATGTCTGCGAAGAAGACCAATAACAAACGCCGCGCCGAAGGCCGCAAGCCCGGTCTGCGCGGCGCCGACCCCCATCTCGAGCGCGAGCGCGGCCGCTACGCCCACCCCTTGCCGAGCCGCGAATACATCCTGCGCATCCTGGAAGACAACGGAGTGCCGCTCGGCTTCGAAGCCCTGGCCGCGCTGCTCGAGATCGAGCCGCGCGAGGGCGAGTACTTCCAGCGCCGCTTGTCGGCGATGGAGCGCGACGGCGAGATCATGCGCAATCGGCGCGGCGCCTACCTGCTGACCGACAAGGCCGATCTGATCCGCGGCCGGGTGCAGGGCCATGCCGACGGTTTCGGTTTCGTGATCCGCGACGATGGCGGGCCCGACCTGTTCATCGGCCCGAAGGAGATGCGAGAGGTGCTGCACGGCGACCGGGTGATCGCCCGCATCGTCGGCACCGACCGCCGCGGCAGGCCGGAAGGCAAGCTGGTCGAGGTGCTGGAGCGGGCCAACCGGCGCATCGTCGGCCGGGTTATCGAAGAGCACGGCGTGACCATCGTCGTGCCGGAGGACCGGCGCATCGCGCAGGACATCCTGGTCACGCCAGCCACCGGCCGCGGCCGCAAGAAGCCGCGCCCGGGCCAGGTGGTGGTGGTGGACCTGATCGAGCAGCCGACCAAGTACGCGCAGCCGATCGGCCGCGTCAGCGAGGTGCTGGGCGACTACGCCGACCCGGGCATGGAGATCGAGATCGCGCTGCGCAAGCACGAGATGCCGTACGAGTTCTCGCCCGAGGTCAAGGCCGAGGCGCGCCGGCTGCCGCGCGTCGTGCGCAAGAAGGATCTCGCCGGCCGCGAGGACATCCGCCAGCTGCCGCTGGTGACGATCGACGGCGAGACGGCGCGCGATTTCGACGACGCGGTGTTCTGCGAGCGGCAGGGGCGCGGCTACCGGCTGATCGTCGCGATCGCCGACGTCTCGCACTATGTCGAGCCCGGCTCGGCGCTCGACGTGGACGCCTATGAGCGCGGCAATTCGGTCTATTTCCCGCGCCGCGTGATCCCGATGCTGCCGGAGAAGCTCTCCAACGGCCTGTGTTCGCTGAACCCCGCGGTGGACCGGCTGTGCATGGTGTGCGACATGGCGATCTCGATGAGCGGCCAGGTCAAGAAATACCGCTTCTATCCGGCCGTCATGCATTCCCACGCCCGCCTGACCTACAACCGGGTGGCGGCGGCGCTGTACGACGAGGATGCGTCCGAACGCGAAGCGCTGGCGCCGCTGCTGCCGCAGCTGGAGCAGCTCGACGCGGTCTTCCGGGTGCTGTTGAAGGCCCGCCACAAGCGCGGTGCGATCGACTTCGAGAGCACCGAGACGCAGATGATCTTCGACGACAACGGCAAGATCGAGCGCATCGTTCCGGTTCATCGCAACGACGCCCACCGCCTGATCGAGGAATGCATGCTGGCGGCCAATACCTGCGCCTCCGATTTCCTCGAAGCCAGCGGCCAGCCGACGCTGTTCCGCGTGCACGAGGGGCCGACCGAGGAGAAGCTCGAGCGCCTGCGCACCTTCCTGGGCGAATTCGGCCTGACAATCGGCGGTGGCGACGATCCGCGGGCCAAGGACTACGCCAGGCTGCTGGAGGCGATCAAGCCGCGTCCCGACGCCCAGCTGCTGCAGACCATGATGCTGCGTTCGCTGCGCCAGGCGGTCTACAGCCCGGACAACGCCGGCCACTTCGGCCTCGCCTACGAGGCCTACACCCACTTCACCTCGCCGATCCGGCGCTACCCGGACCTGCTCGTGCATCGGGCGATCAAGGCGGTGCTGGCGAAGGACAAGTACCAGCCGGGCGACTGGGATGCGATCGGCACCCACTGCTCGATGACCGAGCGCCGCGCCGACGACGCCACCCGCGACGTCGAGAACTGGCTCAAGTGCTACTTCATGCAGGACCGGGTCGGCGAAGAGTTCACCGGCAGCGTCTCGGCGGTGGTACCGTTCGGCCTCTTCGTGGCGTTGGACGACGTCTTCATCGAAGGCCTGATCCACATCTCGGAACTGGGCAGCGACTACTTCCACTACGACGAGACCCGGCACGAGCTGCAGGGCGAGCGCACCGGTCTGGCCTATCGGCTGTCGGACCGGGTCCGGGTGCAGCTCGTGCGGGTCGACCTGGAGACCACGAAGATCGATTTCCGGCTGCTCGAGGGGCCGCAGCGGGTCACCGAGCGCAGCGGCAAGACCGCGCGCGACGAGCGCCGCCGCGCGGAGCGGCGCGAGGCGCCTGCCGAGCGCAAGGACAAGGGAAGGGCACGCAAACGTGGCTGAAGCAATATCGCGCTACATCTACGGCTTTCACGCCGTCGTCTCGAAGCTGCGGCAACTGCCCGACAGCGTGCTCGAGGTCCATGTCGCGGCCCAGCGCGGCGACGCGCGCGCCCGCGACCTGATCGCCCAGGCCGAATCCTGCGGCGTGCGGGTCATCCCGTCCGACGGCGAAAAGCTGCAGCGGCTGGTCGGCACCCACCATCACCAGGGCGTGGTGGCGCGCGTGGACGGCCGGCGGCGCGAGCTCAAGCTGGCCGACGTGCTCGACACGATCGAGGGCCCGGCGCTGCTGCTGGTGCTCGACGGCGTCACCGACCCGCACAACCTGGGCGCCTGCCTGCGCGTCGCCGACGGCGCCGGGGCGCACGCGGTGATCGCGCCGAAGGACCGCTCGGCGGGGCTCAATGCCACCGCGGTCAAGGTCGCCAGCGGCGCCGCCGACAGCGTGCCCTACGTGACCGTTACCAACCTGGCGCGCAGCCTGCGCGAGATGCAGGAGGCCGGCGTGTGGACGCTCGGCGCCGCCGGCGAAGCCGAGCGCAGCCTGTACGAGGTGGATCAGGCCGGCCCGACCGCCTGGGTGCTGGGGGCGGAGGGGCAGGGGCTGCGCCGGCTGACGCGCGAGACCTGCGACGAACTGGTGCGCATCCCGATGTACGGCTCGGTCGAGAGCCTCAACGTCTCGGTGGCGAGCGGCATCTGCCTGTACGAGACGCGCCGCCAGCGGGCGACGGGGACGAAATGAGGCTCGATCCGCGCGAGGCGCGCAATCTGCTGGCCGGCGGCGACTTCGTCGCGCTGGCCACCCAGTCGGCCCGTCACGAGGGTTTTCCGTTCGTCTCCCACGCGCCGTTCGCGCGCGACGGCGCGGGCCGGGTGCTGATGCTGCTGTCCCGGCTGGCCGAGCACAGCCGCAATCTTGGCAGCGACCCGCGCGTCAGCCTGATGGCCACCCGCGCCGGCGCCGATTCGCAGGCCCAGCCTCGGGTCAGCCTGATCGGCGAGTTGCACGGCACCTCGCCGTCGCCGGCGGAGCAGGATCGCTACCTGCGCTATCACCCGGAAGCGGACACCTACCTGGGCTTCGGCGACTTCGGCTTCTACCGGCTGGAGGTGCTGCGGGTCAGGCTGATCGGCGGTTTCGCGCGGGCCGGCTGGATCGAGCCGGCGGACTGGCAGCCACCGGCGCTGGAAGAGCGGCGCGAGACACCGCTGCTGGCCAAGCTGCAGCCCCTTGCCGAGGCGAAGGGCTGGAAGCTGCTGGGGCTGGACTGGGATGGGCTGGACCTGAAACGAGCGGACGGCGAGCGGGGCCGCATCGAACTCCCGGCAGCCGCGCAGGACGAGGCGTCGCTGTTCGAATCCGCCCGCGATGCCCTCGCCGGGGCAAGCTGATACAATGGGTCGTGGCGGGTCTCCTCGCATTGTGGCGCGGTGAACCTGGTCAGGGCCGGAAGGCAGCAGCCACAGCCGTTCCCCGCAAGTGCCGGGGGTCAGGCTCGCCACCCCTACATGCCGAGAAGGGCGTCGCCATTGCGACGCCCTTTTCCATTCCGCGCCTCAGCCGAGCGCCGTGTCGAGCAGCATCATCAGGCAGAAGCCCGCCACCAGGCCGAGGGTCGCTCGGGTCTGGTGGCCGCGCCGCTGCGATTCGGGAATGATCTCGTGGGCCACCACGAACAGCATCGCGCCGCCGGCAAAGGCCAGCGCCCACGGCAGGATCCCGCCGAACACGCCGACCAGGCCGGCACCGAGCCACGCCGCCAAAGGTTCGCTGAGGCCGCTCGCCGCGGCCACCGTGAAGGCCAGCCGGCGGCCGTAGCCGGCCGCGACGATGGCGGCCGCGACGACCAGGCCTTCCGGTATGTCCTGGATCGCGATGCCGCTCGACAGCGCGCTGGCGCTTGCGCGTTCGATGTCCATGAACTATCGATTATTCGTATGTTGATCCAATTGATTAATATCATCCGCCCGATAGCCCGGCACGATGAGCTCTCCGACGCGTTTGCCGCCCTCGGGTAGAATGGCGCCCATGTCCTACCAAGTGCTGGCCCGCAAGTGGCGTCCGAGGAGCTTCGAGACCCTGGTCGGGCAGGAGCACGTCGTGCGCGCGCTGACCCATGCGCTGCAGACCGGCCGCCTGCACCACGCCTACTTGTTCACCGGTACCCGCGGCGTCGGCAAGACCACCATCTCGCGCATCCTGGCCAAGTCGCTGAACTGCGAGACCGGCGTCGGCGCCACGCCCTGCGGCCAGTGCGCGGCGTGCACGGCGATCGATGCCGACCGCTTCCCGGACTACGTCGAGATGGACGCCGCCTCGAACCGCGGCGTCGACGACATGGCCTCGCTGCTCGACAAGGCGGTCTATGCGCCGGTGCAGGGGCGCTACAAGGTGTACATGATCGACGAGGTGCACATGCTCACCGGGCACGCCTTCAACGCCATGTTGAAGACGCTCGAGGAGCCGCCCGAGCACGTCAAATTCATCCTCGCGACGACCGACCCGCAGAAGATCCCGGTCACCGTGCTGTCGCGCTGCCTGCAGTTCAACCTGAAGCAGATGCCGCCGCTGCACGTGGTCGAGCACCTGCAGCGCATCCTCGAGGCCGAGCAGGTGCCGTTCGAGCCCGGCGCGCTGAGGCATCTGGCCAAGGCCGCCAACGGCTCGATGCGCGATGCGCTGTCCTTGCTCGACCAGGCTATCGCCCACGGCGCCGGCCAGGTGCAGGAGCAGCAGGTGGTGGACATGCTCGGCACGGTCGGCGACGACCACCTGTACGCGCTGCTCGACGCGCTGCAGGCCGGCGAGGTGGCGGTGACGATCGAGGTGGCCGACCGGATGGCGGCCCGCAGCCTGTCCTTCGAGGCGGCGCTGCAAGAGCTGGCCTCGCTGCTGCAGCGGATCGCGGTGCTGCAGTTCGCGCCGGACGCGGAGAGCGACGAGTTCGAGCGCGAGCGCCTCGGCCGCTACGCCCAGGCGCTGGACCGGGAATACCTGCAGCTCGCCTACCAGATCGCGATCCACGGCCGCAACGACCTGCCGCTGGCGCCGGACGAGTATGCCGGCTTCACGATGACGCTGCTGCGGCTGCACGCCTTCCGGCCCGAGCAGCCGGCCGGTCTCGACCAGCTGCCGCCGGCGCCCGCGCCGGCCGGCCAGGCCCGAGCCTTGCCGAGCGCCGCGCCGGCCGCGGCCGGCGGCAGCGCGGCGGCGACGGCGAAGCCGGCAGTCGCGCCGCAGGCCGCGCGGGGCGGAGAGAATCCGCCGCCGCCGATCGCGGCGCGCGAAAGCGGGCACGAGGCCGTGCCGCCCGACGGCGACAGCCTACCGCCTTGGGAAGACCTGCCGGAGCAATTCCATGCCGAGCCGGCTGCCGCCAAGGCCCCAACCGACGAGCGATCGGTGCCGCCTGCAGCACAGCGCGCAGGGCCTGCAGAGGCGCCGCCGCCGGCCGAGGCGCGTGCGAAGCCGGCCGAGTCGGCCGCAGTCGGCGCCGCGGGCGAGTTGCCGGACTGGCACGGCCTGATCCGCGCCATGGGGCTGGGCGGGATGGTGCGCGAACTGGCCCAGCACTGCGAACTGGCCGCGGTCGAGGGCGACGAGTTCAAGTTGCGGCTCGGATCGACGCACCGCCATCTGCTGAGCGTCAATCGCGCCGCCGGGGACAAGATCCGCAGCGAGCTCGGCCGCCATCTCGGGCGTGAGATGCGGCTGTCGATCGAGGTCGGCGAGATCGCCGGCGAAACGCCGGCCCAGCGCGACCAGCAGGTGCGCGCCGAGCAGCATGCCGCGGCGGTGGCCTCGCTCGAGCGCGACCCCTTCGTGCGCGAGTTGATCGAACGTTTCGACGCCACGCTGCTCGAGTCGTCGGTCAGGCCATTGAGAACATTGCAAGTGGAGTCGAACCCATGATGAAGGGCGGTATTGGCGGGCTGATGAAGCAGGCCCAGCAGATGCAGGAAAACATGAAGAAGATGCAGGAGCAGCTCGGCTCGATCGAGGTCGAGGGGGCTGCCGGTGCCGGCATGGTCAAGGTCGTGATGACCTGCAAGCACGACGTGCGCCGCATCGAGATCGATCCGTCGGTGATGGACGACAAGGAAATGCTCGAAGACCTGGTGGCTGCGGCCGTGAACGACGCGGTGCGCCGCGTCGAGAGCACCACGCAGGAGAAGATGGCCGGCTTCACGGCCGGTCTGAACCTGCCGCCGGGCATGAAGCTGCCGTTCTGAGCGGCCTGGCATGAGCGCGCCCGGCAGTCTCGAGGCCCTGATCGAGGCCCTGCGCGTGTTGCCCGG